>NZ_JAHOMM010000002.1:0-448799 GCF_019131435.1 Bifidobacterium sp. MSK.13.1
GCTCACAACACGCCTCGTTTCAGGGTGGAAGTGAGCGCTTTTTGCTAGTAGACTGGTCGGTTGGAAACAGGGTCGTCAGATCCAAAATCAATATCAACAAGAATAGGCAGGCATTCATGCGTAAAGCCAAGATCGTAGATACCATCGGTCCAGCTACCGAGTCCCTGGAAGGCATCACCAGCCTTGTCGAAGCAGGTATGGACGTTGCTCGTCTGAACCGCTCCCACGGCACTCCGGAAGACCACCTCAAGGTCTACAACAACCTCCGCGCCGCTGCCAAGGCCACCGGCCGCAACGTCGCAGCCCTGGTTGATCTGCAGGGTCCGAAGATCCGTTGCGGTTGGTTCAAGAAGAACGCCGACGGTGAAGACAAGGTCCAGCTGACCGAAGGCCAGGAGTTCGTCATCACCACCGACGACATCGAGGGCGACGAGCATATCACTTCCACCACGTTCAAGGGCCTGCCGGGCGATTGCCATGCTGGCGATCCGATTCTCATCGATGACGGCAAGGTTCGTCTTGAGGTCACCAAGGTCGAAGGCAACAACGTGTACACCAAGGTCGTCGTTGCCGGGCCGGTTTCCAGCCACAAGGGCATCAACCTGCCGGGCGTTGCGGTGTCCCTGCCGGCTCTGACCGAGAAGGATGAAGCCGATCTGCGTTGGGCTATCCGCACCGGCGCCGACATCATCGCCATGTCCTTCGTGCGTTTCGCCACCGACATCGACCGCGCCCACGAGATCATGGACGAGGAAGGCCGTCGCATCCCGGTCGTCGCAAAGATCGAGAAGCCGCAGGCTCTTGAGAACCTTGAAGAGATCGTCAAGGCCTTCGACGGTATCATGGTTGCTCGTGGCGACATGGCCGTTGAGTGCCCGCTCGAAGAGGTGCCGCTGGCTACCAAGCGCTGCATCGAGCTCGCTCGCCAGTACGCCAAGCCGGTCATCGTGGCTACCGAAGTGCTCGGCTCCATGGTCAACTCCCCGGTCCCGACCCGTGCAGAGGCATCTGACTGCGCCAACGCCATCCTTGACGGCGCCGACGCCACTATGACCTCCAACGAGACCGCCGTCGGCAAGTACCCGGCAGTCACCGTGAGCACCATGAGCCGTATCTCCTCCTTCGCCACCGAGCACGGTTTCGACCGTATCCCGGAGCTGAAGAACCTGGATATGTCTTCCACCGGCGCAGTGTCTTCCGCAGCTGTGGATCTGGCTGACAAGCTGAACGCCAAGGCCATCGTTGCCTACACCCAGACCGGTTCCACCGTGCACCGCGTGTCCCGCGAACGCCCGGCCACCCCGATCTACGGCATCACCAACAACGAGCACACCTATCACTGGCTGGCTCTGTCTTGGGGTACCGAGTCCTTCCTGCTCGATGAGGATTACCACGACAAGTCCCGCAAGGACTTGATGATCTTCACCGATAAGATTCTGAAGGATGCCGGCAAGGTCACCGATGGCGACAAGATCGTCGTGCTGAGCTCCGCTCAGGGCGAGCACCAGCCGGGTCGCACCGATTCCATCTACGTCCACACCGTTGGTGCTTGCGACTGAGATGCGTTTCGGTCAGTGGCTGACTGATTAGCGAATAGGAGGGCTTCCGTCCGTTTGGATGGAAGCCCTCCCGTTGTTTTTGGATGATGTTGATATGTTGCCGATTTGCAGACTGCGACAGGTTGCGATCAAGGTGTCGAGTATGGCGCGAAACGCCGACTGCTCAAGGACTTTGCAAAATCATTTTTCTGTGTTAATATGGTCAAGTTGTGCGAAGGCCCCTGTATCCCAATTGGTAGAGGAGACAGCCTCAAAATCTGTACAGTGTGGGTTCGAGTCCCACCGGGGGCACCGGATTGATGAACAGCCGTGGACGGGTATCACCCGCCGCGGCTGTTTTGTTTTGAAACCCATCTGACGCATGTGCCGTTACGTGGGAGCTCAGTACCTTGCCATCCGCCAGATTGTAGGTTATCTCCACGTCCCCGCCTTTTCGCGCACCTCGTCGAGCGCATCAAGGGTCTCAGCCGGAATGGGTTGCCTCGACAGGCTGAGCGGGATACGGTTCTCCCTGACGATCTGCCGGTAGAACGCGCGGGTCACGCTGGACAGGTCAAGTCCAAGATCCTCCACGATGTCCGTAGCCTGTTTTTTCGTGGCGTCGTCCACGCGGACCGTCACCGAAGTCATGGTCATCTCGACCTCCATCTTTTGCTGATTGTTGTAAGACGATTATAGCTCAATGTCTTACGTTTGGTATGGAGAGTCTGCGCATCCTGTTTTTCCGGTTGACGGAATGCGGATTGGGGCTGGACCGTGACTTGAACGCGATCATCAGCATCGGGGTCGCCGGGAGTGCCCTGGAGACTCTAAACGCGCATGGAGGAGATGGAAGATGGACCGGTTCGGACCGGGCAACGTAGGCTCCCGTGAAGTGTGAACCAAGTTGCTGCGCGAGCGACGTGAGGCTTGGAGTTGGCGTCCGCAAGAACGCCATGCAAACTAAAACAAACTAGTTTGTATGGCGTCATCACCCTCGCCGGTGGTCTGAAGGGCCAGAACGGTCCGACCACCCAGTCCGACGTGCGGCAGATCATCGACCTGCTCATCCCATCCGCCATAATCCGTGGGCGTCACGCTAATACGGTACTGGGTGGCTTGGCCGCTGTCTTCGATGACTTGGATGATCTTGCCCTTGAAGTGCACCACAGCATCTTTATGACGCCTAGTCTCTCTCGAATGGTGTACCCAATGTTCCACCTTTAAAGGGTGGTAATTTGTGCGTGTTGCGGTGCATGGGAAGCCAAATAGGACGAAAGAAAAACCAAAGAGCGATGTCTTGCTCCATTGATAAAAGCTAATAAATTATCCTGATAACAGTTTAAACGTCATATAAATTATGTCGATAAGTCCAAGCGTGTGGCGCATTTTCTTTTCGGGTTAAGTAGATGATCGTGCAAGCATGAAAGATGTGCGCGCGAAACAACTCTACAACCCGAGGGGGTGCGTGATGGCAAGATTCAACACACAGCTGGTCCACGGTGAACCGGTGAACGACAATGACACCAGGGCCGTGAATCCGCCGATCTATAAATCGTCCACTTTTGCATTTGAGTCGGTCGATGCCATGCCCCGTTGGGATTACGCACGTAGCGGAAATCCAACGCGCGAATACCTCGAAAGGCAGATCGCGCAGCTCGAACATGGTACTAGGGGATTTGCCTTCGCCTCCGGTCTGGCGGCGATCCATGCGGTGCTGTCCATTTTCCAGCCTGGAGACCGCATCGTTGCCGGAGACAATGTCTATGGCGGTTCGTATTCGCAGCTGAACGAGCATTTCAACCGCTGGGGTCTGGAGGTCACGTCAGCCGACACCCGCGTTCTGGAAGATGTAGAGCGTGCTGTGGCAGGGGATCCGAAACGGGGAATCCAGCCAGCCAAGGCGGTGTATTTTGAAACGGTCACGAATCCGCTGTTGAAGGTGAACGACGTCCACGCGATCGCTGAAATCGCCCATCGATACGGAACGATCGTTATCGTGGACAATACATTCGTGACACCTTATCTGCAGAATCCCCTTGATCTGGGAGCTGATATCGTGCTGCATTCCGCCACGAAATATCTCGCGGGTCATTCCGATGTCATCGCTGGCCTAGTCGTGGTGAAGGATGAGCAGATCGGGCAGCGTGTCTACTTCGCCCAGAACCGTCTCGGTGGTGTCCTCGCACCCGTTGAATGCGATTCCGTGCGTAAGGGCATCCAAACATTGGCTCTTCGCTTGGAACGACAGCAGGAGAATGCCGCCGATGTGGCGAAATACCTGCTTGCCCACCCGTTGGTGAAGAAGGTCTATTATCCGGGTCTTACCGATGGCGAGGACCTGGCGGCCAAGGGGTTGCGCGGCGCTGGCGGCGTATTGAGCTTTGAGGTCGTCGACGGAATCGATCCCGTTGATGTGCTCGACAATCTTCGACTGTTCCGCCTTGCGGTTTCACTGGGCGCCGTCGAAAGCCTGGCGGAGCTTCCGTGCCGTATGACCCACTTCGAACTTCCCCGTGAGGAGAGGCTGAGGGTAGGCATTACGGATGAGTTGATTCGTCTCGCCATCGGCATTGAAGATGTCGCCGATCTCAAAGAGGATCTGGGCCAGGCGTTCGAGAAGGCCTCGGAGAAACACTCCGACAAGTGGAACGATGCGATCACAGAAGATGCATTGGCCTGACCGTCACGATTGGATGAACTGGGGAGGCGAATATGATACGAATTCGTGGAGTTCGAAAGTCGTTCGAATCGCAATTAGTGCTTGACGGCGTCGACCTGGACATTCCGGAACGTAGTGTTGTCTCGATTATCGGTCCAAGCGGATCCGGGAAATCCACTTTGCTGAGAACGATTGACTTTCTTGAGACCGCCAACGCTGGCACCATCGACTTCGGAGAAGGCCCGGTGTCCCTCACCAGCACCAAGCCAAAGGATATCGCTTCGGTCCGCGCGAAAATCGGTTTTGTGTTCCAGAATTACAATCTGTTTTTGAACAGAACGGTTTTGGACAATGTGGCCATCGGCCTGATCCACGCCAAGGGAAAAGGCAGGAAAGAAGCCGTACGAATCGCATATGACGAACTCGACCGGGTGGGCATGGCCGGATTCGCGGACCGATATCCGAGCAAACTGTCCGGTGGTCAGCAGCAACGCGTGGCCATTGCGCGCGCGATCGCCATGGATCCAGAACTGTTGGTGTTGGATGAGCCGACATCGGCTCTCGATCCGGAAATGGTGGACGGCGTGCTCGCCGTTATCAAATCCTTGGCGGATTCCGGAACGACCATGCTGATGGTCACCCACGAAATGCGTTTCGCCCGCAACGCCTCCGACCAAGTCGTGTTCTTCGAAGGAGGCAACATCGTGGAACAGGGGAAGCCGGAACACATCTTCAGCCATCCAAACGAGCCACGAACCGCACGTTTTCTGTCATCGATACACGATGTCAACGTGCTGGACGATTGGAAACCGGAAGAACTCGTGACAATTCAGCAGACGCACTCCAAATCCCCAACGTCTGAATTCAGTAATTGATAATCAACAAACCCTCCAAAACGTTAAGAAAGAACAGGAAGAAAATGTCTG
This sequence comes from Bifidobacterium sp. MSK.13.1, assembly GCF_019131435.1. NCBI lineage: Bacteria > Bacillati > Actinomycetota > Actinomycetes > Bifidobacteriales > Bifidobacteriaceae > Bifidobacterium > Bifidobacterium sp. MSK.13.1. The sequence continues at coordinate 5,127 of NZ_JAHOMM010000002.1, forward strand.
ATACCAAATCTGTCTGGAAGAAATATGCTGCCGCCGCGCTTGCTGTCGTTTCGGTCGTTGGATTTGCCTCATGCGGATCCTCGAACGGTGCGGGATCCGATGATTCCGCCACCAGCGAGCTTGAGCAGGTCAAGAAGAACGGTGAGATCGTGTTCGGCACGGAAGGCACGTATGCACCGTTCTCGTACCACGATACCGACGATAATCTGACCGGCTACGATGTGGAGATCGCCACCGCAGTCGCCGAGGAACTTGGTGTCAAGGCCAAGTTCGTGGAAGCGAATTGGGATTCGCTGCTCGCGGGTGTGGACGCGAAAAAGTTCGATACGGTTGCCGACCAGGTGACTCCGAACGATGAACGCAAGCAGAAGTACGATTTCACCGACCTGTACACCTACTCGCAGGGCGTCGCGGTGACGAAGAAGGGCAACGACGACATCAAGAGCTTCTCCGACATCAAGGGTAAGAATGCGGCGGAGACCAAGACCAGCAACTGGAATCAGACGGCCCAGGAGAATGGCGCGAACATCGTCTCTGTCAATGACTTCGCGCAGGCGGTTGACGCCATTACCTCCGGTCGTGCCGATGTCACGTTGAACGACAAGCTCGCCGTGCTGGACTATCTCAAGCAGAAGCCGGACGCGGATGTGCAGATCGCGGCAAAGTCCGAAATCAGCCCCGCGGCGGCCTTCCCGATCCGCAAGGGTGAGGACGACTTGGTGAAGGCGCTGAACGATGCCCTCGCGAAGCTGCAGAAGGATGGCACATTGAAGAAACTGTCTGTCAAGTACTTTGGAGAGGACGTTTCGGTAAAGCAGTAGAAAGATGGGTTTGCCTGTTCTCAACGGATTTGCATAATGCGTGCGGATCCGACGAAAGCGGGCCGGATATGAGGATCGGGCATCATGGATGACAGACTGTTGGGAATCATCATCGGTTCCTTCACGAAATTGCTGATTCCTGGGCTGACGGTAACCATCCCGCTGACACTGATATCGTTCGCAATAGGTCTGGTGTTGGCCATCGCCGTGGCGCTTGTTCGAGTAGCCAAGGTTCCTATGGTGCATCGAATCGCGCAATTCTATGTGTGGGTGTTCCGAGGGACTCCTCTGCTGGTACAACTGTTCGTTATTTTCTTTGGTCTGCCGTCCGTGGGCATTGTCGTGCCGGCGTTTCCCTCGGCACTTATCGCTTTCTCCCTGAATGTCGGCGCGTACGCTTCTGAGACACTTCGCGGAGCTATTCTCGCGGTGCCAAAGGGGCAGGTCGAAGCCGGCCTGACCACAAACCTCAGCTATCTGACCATTATGAGGCTGATCGTGCTGCCCCAAGCTTTCCGGTCGGCGTTCCCTGCATTGTTCAATACGTTCATCTCTTTGGTGAAAGACACTTCACTGGCCGCGAACATCACCGTGGTCGAGATGTTCATGGCCGCGCAGCGTATCGTCGCCACCACCTATGAACCACTGGTGCTTTATTGCGAGGTCGGCGTGATATATCTTGCTTTCTGCACGGTATTGACATGGCTCCAAGGAGTGTGCGAGAAGCAGCTTGCCAAACGGTTCTGAAAAAGGCATCGAGTTCAGTGCCTTAACGGCAAATCCTGTGCTCCTTAAAGCAAAACCAATAAAAAACGATTCGCGTGGCATTCGCATAATGTCGTGAATGCCACACAAATCGTTTTTTTGGCTCTGTTAACTCAGAGTGGACATGAGCCTTCATGTTCACAACTGTAGTTGCACTGAGATTACAGTTGTTGGAGGTGAGGGTGATGGGTTTCACCGAGGAGATCCGTAGCCAGTTGTTCGGCATGGGCGCATTGGGGCGCAGACGGGCCATCAATGAATTGCGATCTTCTGAGGACAAGTACGCGCGCAGTCTCGTCCCGTGTTGGAGGATGTGGTGGCTCGCCCACGCTCGAAGCGCGGACTGTCGAAGGAGCAGATCTGCATCATGAGCGGTGTCTTAGCCAGATTATTATCTCTTTTGCTCCTCAGATCATTAACAGACCTTTGAAGCTTAAGGTTGTTAAGGATAACAACTTTAATTATGGACAATGGAAAGAACTGCCGGAGGAATGTCAAAACAACAAAGCGGAATCAGGGACTTGCTCCTGTTGATGACTTCTTTGGAGTTCGTGAAGAAGATCTGGTAAACCAAACAGATTTAGCGTTTGCTATAGCTGACCTATGTGGGCCGGGGTTGGGATGTGATGAAGATATCGAGGCATATTGCAGCACCGTTAAAGACGTGGATATTCTTAGAAGGGGTTTTCGTCCTGCTCAATCAGATGAGATTAATGTGCTTACTTATCATAAGGCTAAAGGACTTGAATTTGACATCGTTTTTTGTCTTGAAGCCTATCGTTTTATCATGCCTCCATATAAAGGAGTACAAAAAGATATTGAGCAATCTCTTGGCATGCACTATGTCGGAATAACCCGTGCAAAGAAAGCTTGCTATATTGCTTTGGGGTCTCAACGGCACAACAAAGACGGTTTACGAGATGCTGAACCATCGGAGTTTTTAACAAAAAACGAAGCTCTTAAAGGACTGCGCAGAGATGTGCACTGGTGATAGATGAAGGGCCTGTGATAAACGAGCCTCGGTTGTTGAGAGGTGAATTCGATAATCGGATGTGCGGTGCGTTTTTTGAGGGGGTCTGCTTTCGAAAATATCATGCGGCGGGCTTCCAGACGAGAATCGAGGTGTGAGGCTTGAGTTTGGGAAGTAGATGAGAGGAAGAGATAATATGCCCGTCGGCGTTTAAGCTGCGGGCGTTTTTCTTGTTCTACTGAACAAAAATAAGACAGCATGACGTAATCTAAAAACAGCAGACACTCATGTTGGTTACATCCAGACGATAGGTTAATTGATAGACTAAACCGAAAGATGGTTTGCGAGAGAATCCATATGTTTGTGGGGTGAACAATGACTGTTTCCAAAGTCGAATCTCGTACGGTTTCGGAGTGTTCTCTGAACAACATCACGTCCATGGATCCACTGAACGAGGAATGGTACGAAAATCTGATCGTCGAACATCTAACGGAGAAACTCGGATATGAGCACCTGTACGGGCCCGATGTTCGCCGCACCGACGACTCGTATCGCGACGTATTCCTTCCTGATATTCTCCCGGATGCGTTGCGACGAATCAACAGAAATCTGCCGGAAGCAGCCGTCGAGGAGGCCATTCGGAAGATTCAGAATGTCGAGATCGGCAGCTTGGAGCAGCGCAACGAGATATTCAATGACTACCTGCAATCAGGAGTCGAAGTGCACTTCTTTGACGGCAAGGAAGAGCGTGATGACATCGTCCGGCTGCTTGATTTCGACGATCCCGAGAACAACGATTTCCATGTCGTGAACCAGTGGACGTTCGTGGAGTATTCCGAGAAACGTCCCGACGTCATCATCTTCGTGAACGGCATGCCGCTGGTATTGTTCGAGCTGAAGTCCCCGTCACGCGAGGAGACGGACGCTTCACACGCGTACCTGCAATTGCGCCAGTACATGAAGCAGATACCGAGCATGTTCGTGCCCAACGTGTTCTGCGTGATGAGCGATATGACCCAGACCAGGGTCGGCACGATCACATCCGACGAGGACCGTTACGTGGCTTGGAAGTCGGCGGACGGCGACTATTCCGGAACGAAAGCCGCGGCATGGAGCACCATGATTGACGGCATGCTCCCGAAGGAACGGCTGCTCGACATCATCCAAAACTTCGTATGCTTCAACGATTCCTCCGAGAAGGTCGTGAAGATCATCGCCGCATACCACCAGTATTTCGCGGTGCGGAAAGCCATCGTCAGAGCGGAAGAGGCCGTCAATGGGGATGGCAGGATCGGCGTGTTCTGGCACACCCAGGGAAGCGGAAAATCGCTTTCGATGGTGTTCTTCGCACATCTGCTGCAGCGTTATCTTGAAAGCCCGACCATCGTGGTCATCACCGACCGCAACGATCTCGACGACCAGCTTTTCGGACAATTCAGCCGCTGCGCCAGGTTCCTGCGCCAGAAGGCGGTCCAGGCCGAGAGCCGCAGGAATCTTCAGGAACTGCTTGAGGGTCGTGAGGCGAACGGCATCATCTTCACGACCATGCAGAAGTTCTCGGACGGCGACGAGCCGTTGTGCGACCGGAGCAACGTTGTGGTGATGGTGGACGAGGCTCACCGCGGCCAGTACGGCCTGACCGAACGGATCAACGCGGACGGTCATGTGTCGGTCGGCGCGGCCCGTGTCGTGCGCAAGGCACTGCCGAACGCGTCCTATATCGGTTTCACCGGAACGCCGATCTCCACGGATGACCGCAACACCCGCGAGATCTTCGGCGACTACATCGACGTGTACGACATGACCCAGTCCGTCGAGGACGAGTCCACCAAGCCGGTCTACTACGAAAGCCGTGTGGTCTCGCTCCATCTTGACGAGAACGCGCTGGGCCGCATCGACGCGGTCTACAAGGAGTTCGCGGACCAGGCCGACGAGGCGAGCGTGGAGAAGTCCAAGCATGACCTCGGCGGCCTCGATGCCATCTTCGACACTCCTGAAACCATCGACGCATTGTGCCGCGACATCGTGGACCATTACGAGAACAACCGCGCCGACGTCCTGGCCGGCAAGGCCCTGATCGTGGCGTACAGCCGGCCGATTGCGATGAAGATCTACTACAGGATCATGGAGCTGCGCCCCGAATGGAAAGACAAGGTCGGCGTGGTGATGACCATGTCGAACCAGGATCCGGAGGAATGGTTCGACGTGTGCGGCGGCACCACGCACAAGAAGGAGATGGAACGCAGGTTCAAGGACGATTCCGATTCCCTCAAGATCGCCATCGTCGTGGACATGTGGCTCACCGGTTTCGACGTGCCCAGCCTGTCCACCATGTACGTGTTCAAGCCGATGAAGGGCCATAACCTCATGCAGGCCATCGCCCGCGTCAACCGCGTGTGCAAGGGCAAGGAGGGCGGTCTGGTCGTGGATTACATCGGCATCGCAGGCGCGCTCAAGCGGGCGATGAAGGACTATACCAGCCGTGACCAGCACAATTACGGCGACATGAACATCGCCGAGACCGCCTATCCGAAATTCCTCGAAAAGCTCGACGTGTGCCGTGATCTCATGTACGGCTTCGACTACCGCAAACTCATCTTCCAAAACAGCAGGGAGGCGCTTGCCGACGCCATCGCGGAGGGAACCGACTGGCTGCTCGATCCGGAACGACACGAAGACACGGAATCGTTCCTCAAGCAATGCCAGCTCATGAACCAGGCGCTGAGCCTATGCAAAAGCATGGTAAGCGAAGAGGACGCGCATGAGGCGGCTTACCTATCCGTATTGCGCGTGCAAGTTCTACGCTTGACCGGACGTGGCTCCGGCGGGGGCGGCGGCATGACGTACACGGAGTTCAACAAGCAGGTGAGCGAGATCCTCCAGCAGAGCGTGCATGCGGACGGCGTGCTCAACCTGTTCGAGAAGGACAGCGTGGAGATCTCCCTGTTCGATGAGGCGTTCCTTCAGGAGGTCGCCGGCATGAAGGAGAAGAACATCGCGATCGAGAGCCTGAAACGCCTCATCAAGGAGAAAGTGCGGGCGTACGGGCGCACCAGCGTGGTCAAATCCCAGAAGTTCAGCGAGATGCTCCAGAGCACGTTGAACGCGTATCTCAACGGCATGCTCACGAACGCGCAGGTCATTGAAGAGCTCGTCAACATGGCCAAGGAGATCATGAAGGACCGCGACGACGCGCAGAAGCTCGGCTTGAGCGACGAGGAGATGGCGTTCTACGACGCGATCACCCAGCCGCAGGCGGTCAAGGACTTCTACGACAACGACCAGCTCGTCTCGATAGCCCGCGAGTTGACCGATGCGATGCGGAGCAACGCCACGATCGACTGGCAGAAGAAGGAAAGCGCCAGGGCCGGCATGCGGCGTGCCATCAAACGTTTGCTGCGCAAATACAAGTATCCGCCCGAAGGCGTCGAGGACGCCATGAAGACCGTCATGGAACAGTGCGAGCTGTGGGCCGACACCAAGATCAGCGAATAGGACGAGCAGGAGGATAATACAAGACATGGCAAAGAAGAAGGACAATACCGCCGAGATCGGCTTCGAGGAACAGATCTGGAGCGCTGCCGACAAGCTGCGCGGCAACATCGACGCTTCCGAATACAAGAACGTCGTGCTCGGCCTCATCTTCCTGAAGTACATCTCCGACAAGTTCGACCAGAAATACCAGGAACTCGTTGAGGAAGGAGAGGGCTTCGAGGAGGACCGCGACGAATACGCGAGTGAGAACATCTTCTTCGTTCCCGAGAGCGCCCGCTGGAAGACCATCGCAGCGGCCGCGCACACGCCCGAGATCGGCAAGGCCATCGACGAGGCCATGCGCCAGATCGAGGCCGAGAACAACAAGCTCAAGGGCATCCTGCCGAAGAACTTCGCACGCCAGGAGCTCGACAAGCGACGTCTGGGCGAGGTCGTGGACCTGTTCACCAACGTGAAGATGGCAGAAAAGGGCGATAGCCGCGACATCCTCGGACGCACCTACGAGTACTGTCTGGCCAAGTTCGCCGAAGCGGAGGGCAAGAACGCCGGCGAGTTCTACACACCCGCGTGCGTCGTGAAGACGCTGGTCGAGGTCATCGAACCCTACCACGGGCGAGTGTACGATCCGTGCTGCGGCAGCGGCGGCATGTTCGTACAGTCCGCGGACTTCGTCAAACGCCATCAGGGCAACATCAACGACATCTCCGTGTACGGCCAGGAGTCCAATCCGACCACGTGGAAAATGGCGACCATGAACCTCGCGATCCGCGGCATCGACGCGGATCTGGGCGATCATAATGCCGACACGTTCTTCGAGGACCTGCACAAGACCGAGAAATTCGATTTCATCCTCGCTAACCCGCCCTTCAACCTGAAGGACTGGGGAGGAAAGAAACTCGAGAACGACGTACGCTGGCAGTACGGCACCCCACCGGAGGGCAACGCCAACTTCGCATGGGTCCAGCACATGATCCACCACCTCAACCGTTCCGGCCGCATGGGCATGGTTCTGGCGAACGGCGCGTTGTCCAGCCAGACGAACAACGAGGGCGAGATCCGCGCCAAGATCGTGGATGCCGATCTGGTCGAAGGCATCATCGCAATGCCGGACAAGCTTTTCTACAGCACCGGCATACCTGTGAGCCTGTGGATCATCACCAAGAACAAGAAGCAGTCTGGCAAGACGTTGTTCATCGACGCGCGCGATATGGGAACCATGGTGTCCCGCAGGCTCCGCGAGTTCACTGATGAGGACATCGCCAAGGTATCGACTGCGTTCGACGCGTTCCGTGACGGCACTCTGGAAACGGAGAAGGGCTTCTCCGCCATCGCCACGACGGAAGATATCAAGGCGCAGGATTACATCCTGACTCCGGGCCGTTACGTCGGTGTCGCCGAAGTGGAAGAAGACGATGAGCCATTCGATGAGAAGATGACCCGTCTGACCGGCGAAATCGCCAAATGCTTCGAGGAATCCAACCGTCTGCAAGAGCAGATCAAGAAGAATCTGGAGGCCATCGGCTATGGGCTATAAGACCACGCTGTGTGACGTAAGCCTCGATGGAGGACACTACGGCATTGCTGCTCCCGCAGTAGATTTCAAACCAGGGCTTCCCGCTTATTTGCGCATCACAGATATCAACGATGACGGAACTCTGAATCCTTCCGATCGGAAATCAGTAGATGACTCTTCTGCTGGCAACTATTTGCTTCATGAAGGCGACATCGTATTCGCACGAACGGGAAACAGTACCGGTAGGAATTACTATTACGATCCGCGGGATGGAGAATACGCATATGCCGGATTCCTTATCAAGTTCAGTCTTGATCCAAGGAAGATAAACCCTCGTTATATGAAGTATTACGCCCAATCGAAGCAGTATTGGGATTGGGTCTCAAGCTTTAATACGGGAAGCACGAGAGGCAATATCAACGCCAAGACATACGCATCTATGCCGATCGATCTGCTCTCAAGGCAGATTCAAGACGGCATAGTCGCCATTTGCGACGCAATTGACGACAAAATCCGTATCAACAGGCAGCTAAATGATTATTTAGCCAACTTGTGTGAAACGATTGCCAGTAGATACTGTAATGACAGAAATTCACGTCTTCGAGATATCTGCTATCAGGTTGCTGACCACGTCGATTATGACAACGCGAATCAGGAGACTTACGTTTCGACTGAGTCACTAATGCAGAACAAGGGAGGACGGCAACTGGCGTCTTCGCTCCCAACAACGGGCAAGATTACACGGTATAAAGCCGGCGACACTCTGATTTCTAATATTCGGCCCTATTTTAAGAAGATATGGTACGCCCCGTTTGAAGGTACATGTTCGGGTGATGTCATCGTTTTTAGAGCGAATGATCCCAGCAACGCGCCATATCTGCATGCATGCCTGCGGCAAGATTCATTCTTTGACTACGTCATGCAAGGCGCGAAGGGAACAAAGATGCCCCGTGGTGACAAAAAACAAATGATGGAGTTTAAGGTTGCTAGTTCATGCAGTGCGGAAGATTTGATCCTATTAGATTCCGTAATAAAGCAAAGATCTGATAACGATTCAGAGATAACAAAGCTCCAAAAACTGCGCGATACGCTGCTTCCCAAACTTATGTCTGGCGAAATCGACGTTTCGAAGATTGACCTCACGCAGCTAACAAATAATCATTTAACTGTCCGTTGATTGTGATCTTCTTTTGCAATGAGTCCATAATTGCGCAAATAGTGTGCTGCTCCGTCTCGGAAGGAACTTGGACGGAGTAGTTCATAATCGCACGTTTGTCTCCGCGAGGCATTTTCGTCCCCTTAGAAGTTTTTGTCACAAAGGAAAAGAAATCATCAGAACTAAGTATCCAATGCAAATAGTCAGGCAAACATTTTGTAGGAGTGAAAACCAAAACGTCATTAGAACATGCGCCCTCGGCGTCTGCACGCCAAATCTTTTTAAAATAAGGCCTGATATTAGATACGAGCGTATCGCCGGCTTGGAATCGTTTGACTTTCCCGGTATTAGGGAGAGTAGAGGAGAAAATCGGCCCACGATTCGGCATCATAGAGTCGGTCGATATGTACAGCGGCATAGAGGTGGCAGCTTCTGCTGCTATCGATTCGTTTCTGTATTCGCAAACATCCCCGAGTCGTGTCATTCCAAATACCTTCTGTGTGAAGCTTTCACGTTGTTCTGGTTGACCATGGCATAATGCATAGTCGTGTCTATTCTCGCATGCCCGAGCAGTTTTTGCACCTGCTCGATCGGCATTCCCTTGTCGATGGCGTGCGTGGCCAACGTGCGGCGGAACTTATGCGGATGAACTCGATGAATGCCGGCATCTTTGCCGAGCTGTCTGAGGCGGCTTTCGATGCCGCCGATGCTGATACGGTCACCATCGCCATTCAAAGCAACGAATAGCGCTGGATTGCTGTCGTTACGTGATTGCAGGTATGCGGTGAGATGAAGCTTCGTTCTGGCGTCGAAATAAACGGGACGCTGCTTGTTTCCCTTGCCTGTGACCAAGCATTCCCGCTCCTGAAGATTCACGTCGGCTATGTTCAAGCCGACCAGTTCACCCACTCGCATACCCGTGGATGCGAGAATGTCCACGATGGCAAGATCCCGCAAGGTGCCGCATCGGTCCCGCAGAGTTTCCAGATTTTCGTCGCTCAGGACTTCCTTAGCCATTACAGCGGTCTTCACGCGGTGGATGCGCCTTACGGGGCTTTTGACGATATAATCCTCGTCCTCAAGCCATGCGAAGAAGCTTGACATGATACGACGAATGTTGTCGATGGTGACCTTGCCCGCATGACGTTCGTTCTCGTATCTGTTGAGGTACTCGCGCAAGTCATCGCTGCTTATCCGCGTGTAAGGCTTGGCAAGGGCCTGGGTCATGTGCTGAAGCGTGCTCTCATAGTAAGCGATGGTTTTCGGCGAGCAGCCTTCGACCTCTTTTGCCGTGAGAAACAACGTCAGCAGATTCTGCGGCGCTGATGTTTCCTGAGTTGGCAGCAGCGTGACTCTGAGTACTTCGGCCAGATGTTTGAGCTGTGACGGATCAAGCATGTTCTGCATCTGCGACAGAACACTATTAATGATGGTTTCCATAGGCGTCCCTTCCAATAACGGTTAGGAACATTGTGCCCGCGCACCAGCAAATGATTATTTGTTAGCTGCGTGAGATCAACCTTCGAAACGTCAATTTCGCCAGACATGAGTTTTGGAAGGAGCGTATCTCTTAGACGCGAAAGGGCCTGATTCTCAATGTCATTGGAATATATACAGTCCGAAATTGCTTTCAATTGATTTGTCAAGGTTTTGATTAGGTCAAAGGGAGGATAAGGCACAGTGAGATGCCTAAGACCATCAATTGTTATTTGCGGTTGAGCCGAGCCCGTTGCATAATCGTACAACTGATGTAGCATAAAATACTGTTTTAGATACTCGTAATATCGTCTATCTTTAAGTTCAATTATGAGTGAATTTGACGTAATAAAGCTTTTCGGCAGTGAGACAAGAACTTTACCTGAGGCAGCACCTCGGCAAGAAATTAGTATCTGAGGCTCTTCGTACAAGTACTTAGAATAAAAGCCAATCTGGCCATTCCCGCCAAAGACCGGATATCCATCCTCCACTAGTTCATTTTTCGCTAGCCCTTTTCCGTACTTGATATCAGCAATATCGAATAGAGCGATCCTTTCTTCGATATGAGATGCTTGATTTTGGAAAACAGTAGAAGCAAAGTCTGCCAAATAATCATTTATCAGGCTGTGGGTCTTTTTGTAGCGTTTGTTGTCCGTCCGGATTGGCCTCTGAATTTCATGAGTGGTTCCGTGAACATTTTTTCTTTGGTTACGGTCACCTATGCAAAGCAGATTTGGGATGGGAGGATCTGCCCTAAAGATACCAAGGAAGAAGAATCCTGCAGGCTAGTTGTGACTGTAATCGAGGTGGGGAGCAAGAACTGATGAGGCCGGATTTTCGAAGAAGTGAATTAAATGAGGGACAGGTCGAAATGAAAGTGGACGATGATGCGCATTCAATCGTGCCTGGATCAACGTCAGCGTATGTCCAAAAGAACTCCGTGACGACATCTGGGTCATCGGACAATTTATTGCAACAATTGTTGCGGTTGGTAACTGTTCAGGGCTGTTTATTGGCGTTATGTACTTTGCGTCGATATTCATCGAGCCCGGACGATCGACATGACGCCGATTAGCGTAGTCCAGGAAAGATTGTCGATGAATAAACTGCTGGTTCGATGGACATTGGAAACCATATTCGATGTTCATCGAACCGGCAGTTTCTATTTACTTTCAGTGCTGTACCGACAGTGTTTGCTGCAAGGTATGTGAGTCGTGTGGAGGCACGACGACCGCGCAATCGCGATTGTTGACCGCTTCCACGCAGACGAAGCCGCGCCATTCGCCCTCATCCAAATCGCCGATGGCGTTTCCGGCTTGTTCTCCCGGATTCCATACCACGGTCTGCGCTGCGCCCTGCTTGGCGACAATGATGGTGCGCTGCAACACGGGGTCGCGCAGCTCAAGCGTATCCGCCGAATAGTAGATGCGGTCAACCATGCCTTGGAAGGTCACAGGTTCATCACCTTGGCTGCAACGTGGATCGCCGTCCAATACGGTATCGAGATAGTCCGCGCCCTCCAGCCCGCATACCTGCGACTGTTCGGCGTCGCCAACCTGCAGATACGTATGCAGTGCCTCTTCGTAAGACAATGGCTCGTCTCCATCGTTATATACGGTAAGCGACATCGTCAACTCACAGCCGACTTCAATGGTGTAAACGGCATGAAATTGAGGATTCGGTCCAGAAACAAACTGGGAAAGTATATCTGCGTTGATCTCGCTGGAATCCAATGTATAGCGCAACAAGGCATCGGAAGAACCTTCCTTGTCATAATGCCAGAAGCTATTGCGGGCAAAACCATGCTTGGGCTTCTTCGAAGCCACATGCCCGCCTTCGAAACCGGAATTGAACCAAGGGAAAATAATCGGAACACCGCCGCGGATGGCAGTTCCTTCCTTAAGATGAATCGCCTTTGGCCGCCAAACCACAGCCTGTTCGCCGGCAGGTGCCCAGGAAAGCACATGCGCACCGTAATCGCTGACTGATGCCGTTGCGTCTTCGTTGACAATATCTCTGATAGTGAAAGTGCTACTCATACGACCAGTATAAACAAGACGACGTTGAAGCGGGATTGTGGAAAGAAGGACTTTGCAGGATTGCGGAATTTCTAGGATTTTTCGGCTTTGCACGTGAAGGAAAAAGAGGATTGCGGCAACACGCGCTTGTAGGCTTCTGCTAGTATCATCCATGAAAGTACAAGGAAGATAGCCGGTTCGTTCCAACTTGCGTGATGGAGGGTGAATCAAGGCTGTGAAAAGCTGAAGATTTCCAGAATCCGAACGATTGCAAGTAACGGCATCGAATCAGTCCAGGACCAGGTTGGGGTTTGTGAGACCGGCTTTGGGTGTGACAGTGGAAAGAGACCGACATGTCTGCAGAAAAGACCACGGAACCGGACGAAGTGCTCACCGACGATGAACTTCAGGCTGCCGCAGCGCCTGAGCAGTCCATCGAGGAAGATGACAAACCTCGCAAGCGTACCGTCGTCGTGGCCGAAGACGAATCCGTGAACCGTATGGATTTGGTTGCCATGCTGGAAGATAGTGGCTACGAGGTTGTGGGCGAAGCCGCTAACGGTGAGGAAGCAGTCGAATTGACCCGCAAGTTCCGTCCAAGCGTGGTATGCATGGACGTCAAGATGCCTCGTATGGATGGCATCGAAGCGGCGGGCATCATCTGTGATGAGAATATCGCTCCGGTCGTTATGCTTACGGCATTCTCCCAGTCCGATCTGGTCAAGAAGGCCACGGGTGCAGGTGCCATGGCATACGTCACCAAGCCGTATGAGGAATCCAAGCTGCTTCCGGCTCTGGAAGTGGCCATGGGCCGTTTCGCCGAAATCAACGATCTGCTCGACAATGTGGAGCGCAGCGAATCCAAGCTGCACGAAACCGAAGAGCAGCTGAAGAAGGCGGAAGAGCAGCTGAAGAAGGCTGAGGAAACCCTCGAGGAACGTAAGCTTGTCGACCGTGCCAAGGGCCTGCTGATGGATAAGGCTGACTTCTCCGAGCAGGGCGCGTTCCGTTGGATTCAGAAGACCTCCATGGACCAGCGCATCCCGAAGAAGCGTCTGGCTATGGCCATCATCGCCAAGTACGGTGATCAGAAGTCGGAAGCAGAGGATGAGCGCTAACACAGCAACTGTGGAAGGCACTACGCGCGGGACGCTATTGGTCGTTGACGGCCATTCCTTGGCGTTCCGCGCTTTTTTTGCCTTGCCCGTAGAGAATTTCAGTACATCCGCAGGTCAGGCGACCAACGCCGTATGGGGCTTCGCCACCATGCTGTCGCAGGTGATCGACGCGGAACATCCGGATCATCTTGCCGTCGCTTTCGATGTCAAAGGCGGTACCTTCCGCAATACGATGCTGCCGCAGTACAAAGGCACGCGAGATGCGGCTCCGGAAGATCTATTGACCCAGCTGCCGTTGATTCAACGGATGCTGACGGCCCTTGGCGTCACGTTCATCGAAAAACCTGGATACGAGGGCGATGATGTGATTGGCACGTTGGCGAGCATGGGAGACAAAGCAGGCTATCGCACGCTGGTGCTATCCGGCGATCGTGACGCGTTCCAGCTCATCAACGACAACATCACCGTGTTGTATCCGGGGCATCATTTCAAAGATTTGAAGCACATGACTCCCGACGCGGTGGTGGAGAAATACCACGTCACGCCGGAGCAATATCCGGATCTTGCCGCGCTTCGTGGCGAAACCGCCGACAACATTCCCGGCGTTCCCGGCGTGGGCGATGGATTCGCGGCCAAATGGATCAACCTGTATGGCGGACTTGACCAGATTATCGAGCATGCCGACGAAATCGGCGGCAAAAAAGGCGAGGCGTTGCGGGCCAATATCGATCAGGTCAAACTGAATCGTTCCGTGAATGCCTTGGTGCGTGACCTTGACCTTGGCGTGTCCATCGAGGATTTGACTTTCGGTCAGGTGGACGCCAACCAGCTCAACCAACTGTTCACCAGACTTGAATTCGGCATACGCACCAAAAACCGTGTGCTGAGAACATTCAATGCGGGGAAGCCCACCAACGATCCCGTGCAGCAAGACGAGTCCGGCAAGCTGGAAATACCTCAGTATGAAACGGTTGACTCGCCGGAAGCATTGGAAGCATGGGTACGAGACAATCTGCCGATGCCGAACGGGCATCTGCATGACGAACGTGAAATCGCGCCGAAGACGACTCCCTCCGGCTTCGCCATTGATCATACGAAGCAGTGTGCGCAGTCCGTGGCGCATTCGTGGGTGTTGCAGGTGGAAGGCGAAAGCAAGCCGGGGAACGCGGCCTATGCGTCGCTGATGATCGCTGCACATGATAAAGCGATTCGTACCAATCGTGTTGACCGTGACATGGCGTCACAACTGCAAACGGTACTTGACGAACACCACCAATCCATGGTGGTGCATGGGTATAAGGAACAGTCCCACCTGCTGGAAAGCGTCGGTGTGGCGTTGCCGAAGCCGCTGTTCGACACCAAGCTTGCCGGGTATCTGGTCCATCCCGATTTCCATGCCGACACGTTGGAACAGGCGGCGGCGCATTTCCTTGACCTGCATATCGAGGAACAGTCCGAGGGCGCGACGCAAGGCACGCTTGATTTCGACGAGCCGGACGATAGTGCGCAGCGGAACGACAACCAGCTTCCGCGCCATACTGCGATTGTTGGTTTGCTGGCGCGTAAACTGGCGGATTCATTGGATCAGCGTGAGCAGTTCTCATTGCTTGAATCTGTGGAGATTCCAGTATCCCGTGTGCTGTACGGCATGGAGCATGCCGGTGCGCAAGTCGATATGAACAGGCTGATGAGCATGCGCGAACAGCTTGCCGCCGACGCGAATTACGCGCAGGAAACGGCATGGCAGTATGCGGGCGAGCGCGTGAATCTGCAAAGTCCTAAGCAGTTGCAGAAGATTCTGTTTGAGGATATGGGCTTGAAGCCTACGAAGAAGACTAAGACTGGTTCGTATACTACGAATGCGGCTGCTTTGCAGGTGTTGCGTGATCGTTCGTATGGTAATGATAGGGCTTGTCAGTTTCTTGATGCGTTGTTGTTGCATCGTGAGAAGAATAAGCTTAAGCAGATTGTGCAGACGTTGATTGATGCGACGAACAGGTCTGATGGTCGCATTCATACGACGTTTGAGCAGACTGTGGCTGCGACTGGTCGGTTGAGTTCGGTTGATCCGAATTTGCAGAATATTCCGAATCGTGATCCTGCTGGTCGTGAGATTCGTTCGGCTTTTGTGCCTGGTGAGGGTTTTGAGTCGTTGTTGAGCTCGGATTATTCTCAGGTTGAGTTGCGTATTATGGCTGATCTTTCTGGTGATGAGGCGTTGATTGAGGCGTTCCGTTCCGGTAGGGATTTTCATAAGTATGTGGCGAGTTTGGTGTATGGCGTTCCTGTGGATGAGATTACGTCTGATCAGCGCAGTCATGTTAAGGCGATGAGCTATGGCTTGGCATATGGGCTGAGCACGTATGGGCTTTCGCAGCAGCTTGGCATTAAGCCGGGTGAGGCCGAGTCATTGAAGCGGCAGTATTTTGCGACGTTCGGCAAGGTCCATGAGTATTTGGAGTCGTTGGTTTCTTCGGCTCGTGAAAAGGGATATACGGAGACGATTTATGGTCGTCGTAGGTATTTTCCGGGCTTGAAGTCGCCGAATCGTGCGGTACGTGATGCTGCGGAGCGTGCCGCATTGAATGCGCCTATTCAGGGTTCTGCTGCGGATATTATGAAGATCGCTATGATTCGTGCTGATGATGCGTTGCATGAGGCTGGTCTTGCCAGTCGGATTATTTTGCAGATTCATGATGAACTTGTGGTGGAGGTTGCGCCGGGTGAGGCGGAGCGTGTCACTGCGTTGGTGAAGGATGCCATGGAGCATGCGGTCGATATGGCGGTTCCGTTGGATGTTTCCACGGGTATTGGTTCGGATTGGCAGCTTGCCGCGCACTGATACGGTACTGGGTTTCGTGTGTGTTGCGGATGTGCGTGGTCGAGCAATGGCATAAGGAGGAATGATGGCAACGCTGAAGCAGGTTGTGGATGTGCTGGAAACGTTGTATCCGCTTCGCTATGCGGAGCAGTGGGATGAGCCTGGTCTTATCGTGGGTGATTTGCGTCAGCCTGTGCGCGGTATCGCTTTTGCGGCTGATCCCTCTATGGCGGTGGTTGATCAGGCGATTGCCGGTGGTATTGATTTGCTGGTTTGCCATCATCCGTTGTTCTTCCGTTCCGTTCATGCGGTGTCGGGATTGGGTTTCCGTGGTGAGATTGTGCGTAAGCTCAATCTTGCCGGATGTGCGTTGTGGGTGGGGCATACGAATGCCGATGCGGCGTATCGTGGCGTCGGCATGGCTGCGGCTGACATGTTCGGTTTGGTGGATCAGCGTCCGCTGGTGCCCATCGATGATCCGGATGCCGAGCATCCGGTCGGTTTGGGGCGTGTGGGGCGTCTTGCCGAACCTGTGGCGTTGCGTGATTTCGCCAGTCGAGTAGCTGGCGCGCTGCCGTACACCGAGCTTGGCGTGCAGGTTTGCGGCGATCTGGACGTTCCGGTCAGCACGGTGGCGGTGCTTCCGGGTTCCGGTGATTCCTTGTTCGATGAGGTGCGTGCGGCCGGTGCCGACGTGTATGTGACCAGTGATCTGCGGCATCATCCGGTGACGGACGCCATAGAGCAGGCCCGCTATGAGGCTTCCATGCGTGCTTCCGGCGTTGCCATGGGCCATGGTGACGGGCGTGTGCGTCCGGCGTTCGTCAACACTCCGCACAGCGCTATCGAATCCATGTGGTTCCAGTATGCGATGGAAGACGTTCCCCATGCGGTTGCGGAAGCGACCGGCGACATTCCTGCCGTGCGTTGGATTTCCATGAATACCGATCCATGGAATATGGTATTTCCTTCGAGCGGGCAGGAACGGTGACGCGTCATGTGTGACGAGGCGGTAGACGGAACTCAGGTGGACGTATTGCTGGATGAATCCAGCGATGGCGTGGACATGTCCGGTATGGTCACGGTGCTTGACAGCAGGCACGTGTATCAGGGTGCGATTTTCGGCGTCGACGACCTGCGGATCGCATTGCCGATGCGTGACGGAGGACAAACGGTGATTCGCCGTCAGGTGATGCGTCATGCGCCTTGCGTGGTCATGCTGGTGCATGATTGCGCGAATGACCTGTATCTGATCGAACGGGAATACCGTATCGGCTGCGACGCCTTCGCCTACGGTCTGCCGGCTGGACTCATCGACGGGGGAGAGGACGTGGAGGAGGCCGCGCTGCGGGAGCTTCGTGAGGAAACCGGTGTGGAGCCCGCCGGGCGTGACGGTGTCGAATTCGACCATGTGGGGCAGTTTTACTCGTCCGAAGGCATGACCGACGAGCTTGCCAACATCATGGTGCTTCACCTGCATGCATGGCATCCCGTCGAACGTCATTTCGACGGCGATGAGCACGTCGAATCGGCGTGGGTCTCCTGGCAGCGGCTGCGCGGCACCCGTATTACGGCCTCCAATTCCATGATCGCTATTCTTCACGAGCAAATTCGACGAAACCGGCAAAATACAGGCAAGAGTTCTTTCGAATCGTAAAAATAATCGCCGAACAACACGAAATTGCGATTTGGGGGCTGAAACGTGAGATACTTGAATCATGCAAATCAGACCCGGATCGATGTATCCACTCGGCGCAAGCTATGACGGCGCCGGCGTGAATTTTGCCCTCTTTTCCCAAGTGGCACAAAAAGTCGAGCTTTGCCTTTTCGATGAGGAAGACAACGAAACTCGAATCGAAATGACCGAGCAGAACTCTTATGTCTGGCACAACTATCTGCCCGGAATCCAACCGGGGCAACGTTACGGCTATCGCGTGTACGGGCCATACGACCCGACGCAAGGCCTGCGCTGCAACCCGAACAAACTGCTGCTTGACCCCTACGCTAAAGCCATCGAAGGCAACATCGACGGCGATGAGAGCCTCTACTCGTACTGGTTCAGAAGCCCCGATGACGTTACCAGCATGAACACGCTCGACTCGGCCGCCCATACCATGAAAGCGGCCGTGGTGAACCCCTATTTCGACTGGGGCAACGACCAGCATCCGAACATCTCATATCACGATTCCGTGATTTACGAAGCCCACGTACGCGGCATGACCAACCTCAACATGGACGTGCCACCGGACATTCGCGGAACCTATGCGGGTCTGGCGTACCCCTCGGTAATCGAATACCTGAAGAAGCTGGGCGTCACGGCCATCGAGCTCATGCCCATCCACCAGTTCGTCAATGACAGCTTCCTTCAGGAAAAAGGCCTGAGCAACTACTGGGGATACAACACCATCGGCTTCTTCGCCCCGCACAACGCGTATTCCAGCTCCGGACAGCGCGGCGAACAGGTCAACGAATTCAAATCCATGGTCAAGGCATACCATCATGCCGGCATGGAAGTCATCCTCGACGTGGTGTACAACCACACCGCCGAAGGCAACAACCGTGGACCGACCCTCAGCTTCAAGGGCATCGACAACGGCGCCTACTACCGTCTGGTCGACAACGACCGCAGACACTACTTCGACACCACAGGCACCGGCAACTCGCTGCTGATGCGCTCGCCGCACGCCCTGCAGCTCATCACCGACAGCCTGCGCTACTGGGTCACCGAAATGCACGTCGACGGATTCCGATTCGATCTTGCCGCCACATTGGCCCGTCAGTTCCAGGAAGTCGACAAACTGTCGGCCTTCTTCGACATCGTCGAACAGGATCCGGTGATCTCCCGCGTCAAGCTGATCGCGGAACCGTGGGATCTCGGCTCTGGCGGCTATCAGGTGGGCGGCTTCCCGTCCAGCTGGTCCGAATGGAACGGCCGCTACCGCGATTGCGTGCGCGACTTCTGGCGCTCGCAGCCGTCCACGTTGCCGGAATTCGCCAGCCGATTCATGGGCAGTTCCGACCTGTATCAGGTCAATGGCCGCCGACCGGTCGCATCCGTGAACTTCATCACCGCGCACGACGGCTTCACCATGAACGATCTGGTGAGCTACAACGAGAAGCATAATGAGGCCAACGGCGAAGGCAATCGCGACGGCGAAAGCAACAACCGTTCTTGGAACTGCGGTGTCGAAGGTCCTACGACCATCAAGGATGTTAACGAGCTTCGTCAACAGCAGATGCGCAACATGTTCGCCACGTTGCTGCTCAGCCAAGGCATTCCGATGATCTGCGGCGGCGACGAAGTGGCGCGCACCCAGCAGGGCAATAACAACGCCTACTGCCAGGACAATGCGATCTCCTGGACGAACTGGGATCTGGACGAGGATCAAAAGGACCTGCTCGAATTCGTATCGAAGCTGATCCATTTGAGGCTTGAGCATCCTGTGCTGCATCGCCGCCGCTTCTTCTCCGGTCGCGAGCAGGGAGACGACAGCACTGCGATTCCGCAGGTCGAATGGATGGATCATACCGGCTCCATTATGGATATGGACGACTGGTCAAACACACACGCCTTCACTGTGATGATCTATCTGAACGGTTCCGATATTCCGGAAACCGACTGGTACGGCAATCAGATGGTCGACAATGATTTCATTCTGATTTTCAACGCGCATTACGAGCCGATCATGTTCACCCTGCCCGATGAGCAATATGGCAAGAAATGGCGCTTAATTGTCGACACGCATAATCCAAAGGGGCCAGAACTCAATTATGAGGCCGGTTTTGCGATTACTGCGCAATCAAGAAGCTTCCTGCTGTTGATGAGCGACAAGAAGCCGTCCAACAAGCACTACAACTTCTGACGGCGCACTCGCGTTATGCCGTCAGAATCTAGTGGGGTGGAGTCGTCGCCAATGCGATGGCTCCACCCCACTGGTATGTATATGTTGAAATCCGGCGGTTGCCGGTCAGCCTTGCATCAGACTTGTGCGGCGAGCCTCGAAACTGTGTCGGGAACAGTTTCGCTGACTTCCGCAAGATCCTCGACGGAGCGTGGTCTCTCAGATTGCGCCAGTATCAGCTGCGTCTGCACGCGATCCGCTTCGATGGCGGCGATTTGACGCGAGAAAATGATGAACCAGCCAAGGAACATCATGCCGGCCAACGCCTCCACATTCGTCAGCGTGTTATGCCCGCTCAGCCATTGGAATCCGGCATAAGCCCCAATCGCAATCGCAAGATCGGAAACCACGTATACGACCTTTGAGAGTTGCGGGGCAAGCCAAGGCAGGGCAATCATCAGCACGCTCATCAAACATGGTAGGCCGCGGGCGAACACGTTGTGCAAAATCGGATGCGGCGTGTAACGGAACATGCCGATACCTACGAAAGCGATGCCGGCCAACGTCAACATGATTGACAGCAGCAGAATCCTCGTACGAAAATGCTTCGGCGTCTCATTGATGGCATTGGAATCCAGATACTGCAATTGCAGACGATACGTGGTGATGAGCTCGGAAACGGCGAAATAGCTGATGATCACAATGCAGATGCCCGCGAGCGTCAGCGTCGAATTGAACATACGCGCGGCGAACGTCGTACGGTCGCCCAATTGAGAGAAATTATTGTTGTACCAGTACGGATCGTCGGACGTCAATCCTGCGATACTCACGCCAGACACCACGAAAAACGGCAGTAGGGAAGCGATCGTTTTGGCATTCATAAGTTCCGCCTGCACGAAAGTGATATAGCCTACAACGCCTGCGATGGCCGCGCATAGGATCGGCAGATAGCCTTTCAGCGTGCGGATGCCCATCATGTTGTTGACGATGGACAACATCATGAACGATGTGACGAAAATGGTCGAAGCATACACCATGGAAAGCGCGAGGATCTCGAAAATACGACGGACCGGAATAGCCCAACCATGTTTGAGTGTCAGCGAACGTGATTTTCGTGCGTAACCCAAACTGAATGAAACGACTCCGCATCCTGCCACGATTCCCGCGCAGACGGTGAACAGACGCTGCGTGACACGCCAGATGGCCGGGGCGAACTGCATGTATGCGTTCATGGCGAACCAGGCGATAACGGCGCATGTCACAAAGGAGATGATGCCTGACGATTCGGCCTGCTGGTGACGTCCCATGCCGTTCTCCCTTCCGAAATGCTATTGTAAGCCTGTCGTTGTCCAACCATACGCTATAATAGAAACTCGTGTTCACTTGATGCGATTCCGTGAGGCGGATTCGCGGGGTGTGAACGTGAACGGGCTGTAGCGCAGTTTGGTAGCGCGTCTGCTTTGGGAGCAGAATGTCGCAGGTTCAAATCCTGTCAGCCCGACCAAAACCGTTGGAAACAAAGGTGTTTCAGACGGTTTGAAAAACCTTTTCCGGTTTCGGTACAAAACGGTATAAACATGGCAACGCAGAAAAACCTCGTGACCTTTTGCGATGTTCACATGGTTTCGTCCGTCTGGGTTTTCAAACGGAAATGGTATGGACGGAGTCCAATTGCCGAGATCGAGCAAGATACGCACGCTACATGGCGAGATTGAAGCGTTGTTTTCCTCGGGTTTTGGATACGATAAGCCCTATGAACGCATCTCAAGAGAATCTTTGGCCGGCGCCGTTTGCCGGCAAGACGCTCGACGCCACCGTTGTGGTGCCGGGCAGCAAATCCCTGTCGAACCGCTATCTCATTCTTGCGGCTCTCGGGCATCGTCCCGTGCGACTGGTCGGCCTGTTGCGTTCGCGCGACACCGAGCTGATGATGGACGCATTGCGCGCGTTGGGAGTGCGCTGCGAAATCGATGAGCAGGTCGACACCACGGTTACGGTGGTGCCGCCATCCGACGGCCGGTTCCACGGTGGTACGAAGGTGTTCTGCGGTCTTGCGGGAACAGTGATGCGCTTTGTGCCTGGTCTTGCCATGTTCGCGGATGGTCCTGTGGATTTCGACGGTGACGAGCAGGCGTACGCGCGTCCGATGAAGCCCGTGTTGGACGGTCTTGAACAGTTGGGGGCATGTATCGAATACCACGGCGAGGAAGGGCGCCTGCCATTTACAATCACTCCACCTCAAACGGTGAGCCAGCGCGTCAAGCCGAGCGTAGTCAGCATTGATTCTTCGGGATCCTCGCAGTTTATTTCGGGACTATTGCTCATCGGCTCTCGAGTGCCAGGCGGTTTGGAACTGCATCACACGGGGGAGAAGACGCCGAGTTTGCCTCATATTCGCATGACCGTGGCCGATCTGCAAGGTTCCGGCGTGCGTGCCAACGCAGACGAACACGCCCGCGTATGGACCGTGCAGCCGGGAGCCGTGCAGTTGCCCGAAACCGTGACGGTCGAGCCTGACCTGTCGAATGCCGCCCCGTTCCTCGGCGCCGCGCTGATCGCCGGAGGAACCGTGCGCGTGCCTCATTGGCCGGAATCCACCACGCAACCCGGAGGCCTGCTTCCCGGATACTTGGAACGTATGGGTGCTGAAATCAGCTTCCCCGTGATCGACGGCGTCCGGTACTGCGAAGTGACCGGCGACGGTCGTGTCAGCGGCCTAGGTGATTTCGACCTGACGGCGGCAGGTGAGATCGCGCCATCATTGGCCGCGATCCAGGTCTTCGCCGATGCTCCTACGCGCATGCTGGGCATCGGTCATCTGCGTGGCCATGAGACGAACCGTTTGGAAGCATTGGTCAACGAGATCACCAGAGTCGGGGGTGATGCCCGTGAGCTTCCCGACGGGCTGGAGATCGCGCCAGTGCCGGCAATGAATCTCAAGCCGGCTGAAATGGAAACCTATGCGGACCATCGCATGGCGACGTTCGCTGCGATGCTGGGGCTGAAAATCAACGGCATTCTAATCAAGAACATCGCCACCACTGCGAAAACGCTTCCTGATTTCGCAAACATGTGGACCAACATGCTGGCCTAGCAATGATTGTCCAGGATAATCCGCAAATAATATTGAAAACGGTATGAAAATGTCCTTCCTCCGCAAAAACGGAGGAAGGACATTCTACGTTTGCACAGGATCGTAATCATTCTGCGGATGTCGCTATGTCAAGCCACGATGGTTCTTAGCTTTCCTGACACGGCTTGGCCTTGTCCGGCCCAACATGGCAAAGGTAGTGGCGCTCGCAAACGTCATAATGCCTACGAAAAACACGGAACCAATGGAAACCTGACACCGTACGTAAAGAGGTAAGCAGCGACGAGGCATCCGACACCTTGAGAGGTGTTATCTGGCTCGAGCCTAGAAGGCGGAAAGCATGATGAAGCCCCCGGAAGTTTCGCACTTTCGGGGGCTTCATCATATTGATTGCGATTTTGCGTTCAGTAACGAATCAGCTTGGAATCACTCCCACTCGATGGTTGCCGGCGGCTTGGAGGTGCAGTCGAGCACCACACGGTTGATCTGACGGCATTCATTGGTGATACGCGTCGAAATCGTGGCAAGCACATCGTACGGAATGCGAGACCAGTCTGCGGTCATGGCGTCTTCGGAGGAAACCGGACGCAACACGATTGGCGAACCATACGTGCGCTCGTCGCCCTGCACACCCACGGAATGCACATCGGCAAGGAGCACGACCGGGCACTGCCAGATATCGCGGTCAAGACCAGCCTTGGAAAGCTCCTCGCGAGCGATGGCGTCGGCCTCGCGAAGTAGATCCAGACGTTCCTTGGTGATCTCGCCGATGATGCGGATGCCGAGGCCCGGGCCAGGGAACGGCTGACGCCAGACGATTTCGTCCGGCAATCCAAGCTCGGTACCGATGGCACGAACCTCATCCTTGAACAAGGTACGCAGTGGCTCGACGAGCTGGAACTTGATGTCGTCCGGCAGGCCACCCACATTGTGGTGCGACTTGATGTTGGCTGCGCCGTCGCCACCGCCGGATTCCACAACATCCGGGTAGAGGGTGCCCTGAACGAGGAACTTGACTTCCTTGCCGGAAGCACCCGCCTCTTCGATGACCTGGCGCTGAGCCTTCTCGAACGTGCGAATGAACTTTTCGCCGATGATCTTACGCTTCTTCTCCGGCTCGCTCACACCCTTCAGGGCGGTGAGGAAGTCTTCGGAGGCGTCCACGGCGATGAGCTTGATGCCGGTCGCCTCGACGAAATCATGCTTGACCTGTTCTGCCTCGCCCTTGCGCAGCAGACCGTGGTCCACGAACACGCAGGTGAGCTGGTCGCCGATGGCCTTGTGCACGAGAGCCGCCGCGACCGCGGAATCAACGCCGCCGGACAGGCCGCAAATCACCTGTGCGTCGCCGACCTTCTCGCGGATCTTCGCGACCTGATCCTCGATGATGCTGGAGGCATCCCAGTTGTTGCCGAGCCCTGCGCACTTGTGCAGGAAGGTCTCGATGAGCTGCTGGCCCATCGGGGTGTGCTTGACTTCAGGATGCCACTGCACGCCGTACAGTTTGCGGGATTCGTCCTGCATGGCGGCAACGGGCGCGCCCTCGGTATGCGCCAGCACTTCAAAGCCCTCCGGCGCGGTCTTGACGGCCACGCCATGGCTCATCCACGTGTTCTGATCGGCGGGGGAGCCGTCGAGCAGGCCTTCCGACTTGTCGATGAAGGTCTCGGTCTTGCCATATTCGCCAAGGGCGGCCTTGTCGACATTCGCGCCCAAGGCATAGGCCATGGCCTGGAAGCCGTAGCAGATGCCCAGTACGGGAACGCCGGCCTCGAACAGTTTCTTGTCCACACGCGGCGCGCCCGGTTCGAACACCGAAGCCGGACCACCGGAAAGGATGATGGCCTGCGGATCCTTGGCCAGCATCTCGTCGACCGGCATGGAATGCGGCACAAGCTCCGAATAAACATTGGCTTCACGCACGCGACGTGCGATCAGCTGGGCGTACTGGGCTCCGAAATCAACAACGAGCACAGGACCTGCAGCCATAACACTCTCCCTTTTGATATGAGGTATGAAGAAGCAACAATACTAACTGTTCTATTGTGGCGACGCGAGCAGACATTGGAAACGCTGTGAACAGAAAGTGAACAAACCTCACAATTGCTTACTACGCATGGTTCAACACGCCGCATGCAAGTATTGCAAAACGAACGTGAAAAAGGTGCGAAGGTAGCTCAATATCGTTGATATTGAGCCGTTTATCAATCTTTTTGATACCATGTGAAGTATTCACAAATCTCCCGATAAAAGTTCTCATTTTCTAACAGAAACGACACACTTGCGCACACAGTCGCAAAAAAACAGCAAAAAGTCGCACCTCGCTCGTAATATGCTCAAGTGATTGGGAATGAATCGTTCCGCGGAACCGCAAGGTTTTGCGAGATTCAGGACCGAATGAAAATAAACAATCGCACAACACAGTGCAGGAGTACAGGAGTACACATGACGAGTCCTGTTATTGGCACCCCTTGGAAGAAGCTGAACGCTCCGGTTTCCGAGGAAGCTATCGAAGGCGTGGATAAGTACTGGCGTGCAGCCAACTACCTCTCCATCGGCCAGATCTATCTGCGTAGCAACCCGCTGATGAAGGAGCCTTTCACCCGCGAAGACGTCAAGCACCGTCTGGTCGGTCACTGGGGCACCACCCCGGGCCTGAACTTCCTCATCGGCCACATCAACCGTCTCATCGCTGATCACCAGCAGAACACTGTGATCATCATGGGCCCGGGCCACGGCGGCCCGGCTGGTACCGCTCAGTCCTACCTGGACGGCACCTACACTGAGACCTTCCCGAAGATCACCAAGGACGAAGCTGGTCTGCAGAAGTTCTTCCGCCAGTTCTCCTACCCGGGCGGCATCCCGTCCCACTACGCTCCGGAGACTCCGGGCTCCATCCACGAAGGTGGCGAGCTGGGTTACGCCCTGTCTCACGCCTACGGTGCTGTGATGAACAACCCGAGCCTGTTCGTTCCGGCCATCGTCGGCGACGGCGAAGCTGAGACCGGCCCGCTGGCCACCGGCTGGCAGTCCAACAAGCTCGTCAACCCGCGCACCGACGGTATCGTGCTGCCGATCCTGCACCTCAACGGCTACAAGATCGCCAACCCGACCATCCTGTCCCGCATCTCCGACGAAGAGCTCCACGAGTTCTTCCACGGCATGGGCTATGAGCCGTACGAGTTCGTCGCTGGCTTCGACAACGAGGATCACCTGTCGATCCACCGTCGTTTCGCCGAGCTGTTCGAGACCGTCTTCGACGAGATCTGCGACATCAAGGCCGCAGCCCAGACCGACGACATGACTCGTCCGTTCTACCCGATGATCATCTTCCGCACCCCGAAGGGCTGGACCTGCCCGAAGTTCATCGACGGCAAGAAGACCGAAGGCTCCTGGCGTTCCCACCAGGTCCCGCTGGCTTCCGCCCGCGATACCGAGGCTCACTTCGAAGTCCTCAAGAACTGGCTCGAGTCCTACAAGCCGGAAGAACTGTTCGACGAGAACGGTGCCGTGAAGCCGGAAGTCACCGCCTTCATGCCGACCGGCGAACTGCGCATCGGTGCCAACCCGAATGCCAACGGTGGTGTGATCCGCGAAGAGCTAAACCTGCCGGCCCTCGAAGACTACGAGGTCAAGGAAGTCGCCGAGTACGGCCACGGCTGGGGCCAGCTCGAAGCCACCCGTCGTCTGGGCGTCTACACTCGCGACATCATCAAGAACAACCCGGACTCCTTCCGCATCTTCGGACCGGACGAGACCGCTTCCAACCGTCTGCAGGCCGCTTACGACGTCACCAACAAGCAGTGGGACGCCGGCTACCTGTCCTCCCAGGTTGACGAGCACATGGCTGTCACCGGCCAGGTCACTGAGCAGCTCTCCGAGCACCAGATGGAAGGCTTCCTCGAGGCCTACCTGCTCACCGGCCGTCACGGCATCTGGAGCTCCTACGAGTCCTTCGTGCACGTGATCGACTCCATGCTGAACCAGCACGCCAAGTGGCTCGAGGCTACCGTCCGCGAGATCCCGTGGCGCAAGCCGATCTCCTCCATGAACCTGCTCGTCTCCTCCCACGTGTGGCGTCAGGATCACAACGGCTTCTCCCACCAGGATCCGGGTGTCACCTCCGTCCTGCTGAACAAGTGCTTCAACAACGATCACGTGATCGGCATCTACTTCCCGGTGGATTCCAACATGCTGCTCGCTGTGGCTGAGAAGTGCTACAAGTCCACCAACATGATCAACGCGATCATTGCTGGTAAGCAGCCGGCCGCTACCTGGCTGACCCTGGACGAAGCTCGCGCTGAGCTCGAGAAGGGCGCTGCCGAGTGGGAGTGGGCTTCCACCGCCAAGTCCAACGACGAAGCCCAGATCGTGCTCGCCTCCGCTGGCGACGTTCCGGCTCAGGAGATCATGGCTGCTGCCGACAAGCTCAACGAGCTCGGCATCAAGTTCAAGGTCGTCAACGTTGTGGATCTGGTCAAGCTGCAGTCCACCAAGGAGAACGATCAGGCTATCTCCGACGCTGACTTCGCTGACCTGTTCACCGAAGACAAGCCGGTCCTGTTCGCTTACCACTCCTACGCTCGCGACGTGCGTGGTCTGATCTACGATCGCCCGAACCACGACAACTTCAACGTCCACGGCTACGAGGAGCAGGGCTCCACCACCACCCCGTACGACATGGTTCGCGTGAACAACATCGACCGCTACGAGCTCGTTGCCGAAGCTCTGCGCATGATCGATGCTGACAAGTACGCCGACAAGATCAACGAGCTCGAAGCCTTCCGTCAGGAAGCCTTCCAGTTCGCAGTCGACAACGGCTACGATCACCCGGATTACACCGATTGGGTCTACTCCGGCGTCAACACCACCAAGCAGGGTGCTGTCTCCGCTACCGCCGCAACCGCTGGCGATAACGAGTGAGTCTAGCCTCTATAGGCTGATCGCTTGAAGAAAACCCCAGAGGATTCGTCCTCTGGGGTTTTCTGTTTACTCTTCACCGTCTGTTCGCAACACCGTTTCATGAGATGCGTGTCTGTTACCGTTCACGCATTACAATGGCACATGGTGCGAAACAGCGCAGTCACACACCTTAAAAACAACGAATAGGAGCAGACATCGTGAGTCTAACCAGCGTCACCATTATCAGCCCTGAAGCAGCAAACGGCCGCAACGTCGTGGCCCTTGGCGTCACCAAGGCATTCGCAGCTGCCAAGAAGACGGCCGTGTTCCGTCCGGCGGTTTGTCGCAAGGAAACCTTCACCGACGTTCTTCTTGAAGCAAGCAACTCGGGGCTGAGCCGTGAACAATCCGTCGGTGTTTGCCCGAAGCGTGCACGCACCGACAAGGAAGGTTCCCGGGCCGATATCGTGGCCGCCTACACGGAAGCCATCGAAACCGCCCAGCCTGAAGCCGTGGTTGTTGTCGGAACGGACAAATCCGCCATCAACGACCCGTCCATCTTTGCGTTCAATGCTGACGTAGCCGCTGATCTTAAGTCTGTCGTGCTTCTTGCCGTATGCACCATCAACCGCACTCCGGAACAGGTCCTGGGCACTGTCGAGGCGTCGAAGACCATCATCGAGAATGCAGGCAGCAAGGTCGCCGGCGTGTTCATCACCGGATGCAAAGACGAACAGGTGGAACCTCTCAAGGAGGAGTTCGCAGCTTACGAGGTGCCGGTGTGGACGTTACCCGCCGTTGATTTTGACGAGGAAGACGCCGTGACCAAAGCCACGGAGGCATTCGAGGCGAATGTCAACGCCGAAGAGCTTATCGCCGCTGTTGAGGCTCCATTCGAGGCGCCGACCACGCCATACGCATTCCAGTACAGTCTGCTGGGCAAGGCCAAGGCGGACAAGAGAACCATCGTGCTTCCGGAAGGATCCGAAGACCGCATCATCAAGGCGGCCGACTATCTGCTTGAGCGTGATATCGTCGATCTGATCATCGTCGGAGACAGGGAAGGCATTCTCGCCCGCGGCGAGGAGCTTGGTCTCAAATTCCTTGAAAAGGCGCAGTTCCAGGCCAAGGATGACGAGGAAGTGCTCGCTCCGATGGTCGCCAAGCTGTGCGAACTGCGCGCCAAGAAGGGCATGACCGAGGAACAGGCTCGCAAGCAGCTCGCCGACGACAGCTACTTCGGTACCATGCTTGTGGTGCTCGGCAAGGCTGACGGTCTGGTTTCCGGATCCATCAACTCCACGGCCAACACCGTACGCCCGGCCCTGCAGGTCATTAAGACCAAGCCGGGATCCTCCCTCGTGTCCGGTGCGTTTCTCATGTGCTTCAAGGACCATGTCGCAGTGTTCTCCGATTGCGCCATCAACCTGAACCCGTCCGCTGAGCAGCTTGCGGAAATCGCCATCCAGTCCGCCGAAACGGCAAAGGCGTTCGGCCTCGATCCGAAGGTCGGCATGCTGTCTTATTCCACGCTGGGATCCGGCAAGGGACCGGACGTCGATCTCGTGGAGGAAGCAACCGCACTCGTGAAGGAGAAGGCTCCGGACCTCGCGGTCGTCGGTTCCATCCAGTTCGACGCGGCTTGGTCGCCGACCGTTGCAGCCACCAAGGCCAAGGGCAACGATGTGGCTGGCCATGTCAATGTGTTCGTGTTTCCGGATCTGTGCGCGGGCAACATCGGGTACAAGGCCGTCCAGCGTTCCTCCGGCGCAGTGGCCGTCGGTCCGGTGCTGCAGGGACTGAACCGACCGGTCAACGACCTGAGCCGAGGCGCAACCGTGCAGGACATCATCAACACGGTTGCCCTGACCGCCATCGAAGCCCAGTAAAACGCTATTTTGTAGCAAGCAAAGAGTAATCTAAAGTTTGGAAAGTCGCGCAAGCGGCACATCGATTAACACATGGAGGATGCCCACAATGGCGAAAACCGTCCTTGTCATCAATTCCGGTTCCAGCTCTATCAAGTATCAGCTGGTTGATCTTGAAACCGGTGAAGGTATTGCTTCCGGCCTGGTCGAGAAGATCGGCGAGCCGGTTGACGGCCACTACAAGCACGAGTTCAACGGCGAGAAGCATGAGCTGGAAGAGCCGATCCACGACCACGAGCAGGGTCTGAAGCGCGTGCTCGGCTTCTTCAACGAGTTCGGTCCGAAGCTGGACGAGGCCGGCATCGTGGCTGTTGGTCACCGCGTGGTGCAGGGTGGTTCCATCTTCCCGAACCCGGCTCTGGTCACCGACAAGACCATCAACCAGGTCAAGGACCTCGCCGTGCTCGCGCCGCTGCACAACGGTCCGGAAGCCAAGGGTGCTGAAGTCATGCGCGCGCTCCTGCCGGACGTCCCGCAGATCTTCGTGTTCGATTCCTCCTTCTTCTTCCAGCTGCCGAAGGCCGCAAGCACCTACGCGCTGAACAAGGAAATCGCCGACCAGTACCACATCCGCCGTTACGGCGCCCATGGCACCTCCCACGAGTTCATCTCCTCCGTGGTGCCGAGCGTCATCGGTAAGCCGGCTGAAGGCCTCAAGCAGATCGTGCTGCATATCGGCAACGGCGCTTCCGCCTCCGCCGAAGTTTCCGGCAAGCCGGTCGAGACCTCCATGGGCCTGACTCCGCTCGAAGGCCTCATGATGGGTGGCCGTACCGGCGATATCGATCCGGCCGTCGTCTTCCACCTGATCCGCAACGCCCACATGAACGTGGACGAGCTCGACGCTCTGTTCAACAAGCGTTCCGGCATGATGGGCATGACCGGCTTCGGCGACCTCCGTGAGGTTCACCGTCTGGTCGCCGAAGGCAACGAGGACGCCAAGCTGGCTCTCGACGTCTACGTACACCGCATCGTCGGCTACATCGGCAACTACACCGCTCAGATGGGCGGCGTAGACGTGATCACCTTCACCGCAGGCGTCGGCGAGAACGATGACGTGGTCCGCAAGATGGTGTGCGACAAGCTCGCCCCGTTCGGCGTCAAGCTGGACGAAGAGAAGAACGCCACCCGTTCCAAGGAACCGCGCATCATCTCCACCCCGGATTCCAAGATCACCATCTGCGTCATTCCGACCAACGAGGAGCTGGCAATCGCCCGCAAGTCCGCGGCAATCGCAGAAGCAGGCGAAGACACTTACGGCAACGTCTTCTCCAAGTGAGCGAGGAGATCCCGCAGTCAAATGATTGACGGGACCGTATGAAGAGGACCATACGTTCCATTGGAATCAAATCCAATGCCAATGGGACGTACGGTCCTTTCTTTTTCGAATAATCCTTATGTTTCACCGCTTTTAAGGTTTCGATCGCCGAACGTTTCCAATCGTCCCAGACAACATCTTTCCATATCCGTTCATGATCCGCATAATGGGGGAGGGGCTGGTAGTACGATACGAAACGTTGTGCCTAACGCGCATACGTCGCATGTTGAGAGAAGCGGTTGATTGTTGTGGTAAGACGTCGTTTTGTCGGTCTGAATGGCCTCAAGGGCATCGCCTTGATCGCGATAGTGTTGTATCACTGCGACCAGGGCACTCTGCGGGGCGGATTCCTAGGTGTTGACATATTCTTCACCATTTCAGGTTTTCTGATTTTCTCGTCGTTGCTGAATCATATTGATTCCGGCAAGGGAATAGGTTTCAAGGAATATTACCTCAAGCGTCTGCGCAGAATATACCCGGCGTTGATTCTGATGATTCCCGTCACCGTATCGTTGGCATGGTTCATCAACCAAGACATGTTGGTGGACATTAACAACCAGATAGTGACGGCTATGCTGGGTTGTTACAACTGGTATGCCATCGGCAGTGGCGCCAGCTATTTCTCGCAGATGAATCCAGACATGTTCCGTCATCTGTGGTTCATGTCGGTGCTGATGCAGTTCTATCTGTTGGCTCCTTTGCTGATCTACCTGCTTCGAAAAATTCTGGTACGTTGGGTGCCGGTGGCGGTACTTGCCGGACTTGCCGTGTGCAGTGCGCTTTCCATGGGATTGCGGTATCACCCGGGAACCGATCCAACCAGAGTGTATTTCGGTTCGGACACACATGCCATGGGACTTTGGCTAGGTGCCATGCTGGCATGGCTGCTGATGATCATACGGCGTGGCAACGGTCGTCCGGAAGAAACGGCGATCATGGAACGCGCTCGTCTGGTCTGGAGCAAGATCGGCCCTGCGGCGGCTTTTGTGGCATTACTGATTCTGTTATGGATGATGCAGCACGTTGAGCAGGGTCCTGCTGCCTTCTATGGAGGGATTTTCGCGGCTTCGCTACTTTCAGTGGTTCTGGTCGCCGGTTCCATTCCTTTCGGATCTTGGATGCAGGATCTGCTGGTGTTCAAACCATTTGATGTGGCCGGCCGATATTCATACGGCATTTACCTGTGGCATTGGCCTTTATGGTTGTTCACCAAGGCGATGTTCCCCCAGTGGGGTGCTCGGCATCTGGGATGGATGCTGCTAATCACACTCGCTCTTACCGCATGTTGTACCGCCATGTCGTGGAAGTTGGTAGAACAGCCCGTCGCCCGTGGCGGATTTATCGCCATGATTCGCCCGCTGCCAGAAAACGGAATGTGGGATGTAACCAGATGCTGGATTACGATCGCCGTGGTATTGAGTACATGCTTGATGTCCGGATACGCGGTAGCCAACGCACCAAAGCAGACCAGTGTGGAACGCGCGTTGGAAGAGAATGCGAAAATGCTGAAAGAGCAGCAGGGCATGCACCTCGACTTCGATAGGAAGCATCCGCCAGCGCCCAAGAAACCCGCATACACCATGCCTGACGGGCAGCAGATGGTCGCATTCGGTGACTCGGTGATGCTTGCCTCCAGTAAAGGTTTGCAATCCGTTTTTCCCGGAATCACTGTTGATGCGGAAACCTCACGTTCGATGACCAAGGCATTGGGACTTATAGACCAAGCCAAAAGCCAGCCGGAAGGATTGCGCCAATGGGTGCTGGTCGGCTTGGCTACGAATTCAGCGGTGACCGATGGCCAACTCAATGACATACTGAACGACATTGGACCGGATCATGTGCTTGTGCTGATTAATGCGCATGCCCCCGTGTCTTGGGTCCCCGGAACGAACGACGCGTTGAGCAACTTCGCGGCCGCCCATTCCGACAACGTTGTTCTCGTTGACTGGGACGCTACGATTTCGGCGCATCCTGATGAGCTTGCCGGAGATGGTATTCACCCTGGCATGTCCAATACGCTGTACGCCCAGGCTGTCAAGGATGCGATTGCGAACTGGATCAAGCAAGGGCACTGAAACATCCTTCTTGCGAATCGCGGCAAAGCAGTTTTGCGATGAATATGAGGAATCCCCCTGACTCGTTTGAGCAGGGGGTCCTCATAACCTTTTAGGATCTGAACGGACTCAGTCTTCCTGATGCTGCGGAGCCGACAGAAAATGCTCTTCACTCGGCAGCAGAGCATTCAACAGCACGGCCACAACGAACGCCACGGCGATGCAATTGGATGCGAAGATGGACTGGAACAGCGGCGGGAAGTTGACGAAAATGTCGCCGACCTGCGTGAAACCGATACCGATGGTGAGACTCAACGCCGCAATGGTGATGTTGCGCTGCGTATAGCCGGCCTCGGAAATCATCTGGAAGCCAGACAGGATGATGTTACCGAACATCATGATGGTGCAGCCACCAAGCACGGCCTGCGGCAGGGAATTGAACACTTCCGCCACGGCAGGCACGAAGCTGGCTATCACCAGAATCAGACCACCGGAAAGAATCACCTTACGGTTGACGACCTTGGTCATGGCGACCAAGCCGATATTCTGTGCGAACGACGTCAACGGCAAGCAGCCGAACAGGCCGGAGACGGAGGAGATGAGACCGTCGCCTGCAATGGCGCCCGCAGTCTCCTTATCGGTAGGCTGACGGTCGAGACCAACCTTGGTGAGCGCAGCGGTATCACCCAGCACCTCAACGGAAGACACGACATACAGCAGGGCGAAGGAGATGATCGCGCCCGGATCGAATTCAAGCTGGAACGGCATGAAATGCGGCACGGACACAACCTGCAGATTCGCGAAACCAGAGAAATCGACCTTGCCCATGAAAATCGCGACAACATAGCCGACAACCAAGCCGAACAGCACGGAAAGCTGCTTGGCAGTACCCTTCATCAGCAGCTGGAACGCCAAGCAGGCGACCAGCGAAATCAGACCGAGCGTGAGATTCTGCCAGCTTCCGAAATCCTCAGCGCCGGAACCGCCGCCGAAACTGGTGGCACCAACGGAAAGCAGTGAGAAACCAATCGACGTAACCACAATCGCGGATACGATCGGCGGCACGAAGCGACGCCAATACTTGGCCGTCAAACCAAGCGCAACCTCCAACAGGCCACCAAGCACAACCGCGCCGGCGACCGCGCCGTAGCCTTGGTTCTGGGCGATCGACATGGCAGCAGCCACATAGGTGAAGGAAATGCCAGTGACCATCGGCAGGCGGGAGCCGATCAGCCACACGCCATACAGCTGAAGGCAGGTGCCCAGACCTGCCACCAGCAGACCGGCCTGAATAATCGTGGCAGACTGCTCGGCACTCATGTTGGCGGCGGAAGCCACCAAGAAAATCGGAGCCAGATTGGCCACGAACATCGCCATGACATGCTGCAGGCCGAACGGGATGCCCTTCCAGAACGAAACAGGCGCGTCCAAGCTGCTAAGCGCTTCAAAGGAAACGCCCTTCTTCTCGTTCGTGTTGTCTTTCTTCTTCTCTTCTCTCACAATGAATCCTCTCTCATTCATGCTGTGATGAGTAACAGGTTGTAATGGTTTCTGATGCGCGCCCGTGAGATGCGACGATCAGGAGCGGAATTCGATGGTACCGGTTTCCGGATCCATCGACTCCACGATTGCCAGGGAATCAACGTCGTATCCCGCTGCGCGCAGCTCATCGCCGCCGCCCTGGAAACCCTTCTCCACCGCGATGCCGATGCCCTCGACCGTCGCTCCGGCATCATGGCACAGATTGATCAGGCCCTTCAGAGCCTTGCCGTTGGCCAGGAAGTCATCAAGCAACAGCACATGGTCGCCCTCGTTGAGATACCTCTTGGACACGATGACGGGGAATTCCTTCTGCTTGGTGAAGGAGTAGACGGTGGTGGTGTACTGGTCGCCATCGAGATTGATGGACTGCGCCTTCTTGGCGAACACCACAGGCGCATTGCCGAAATGACGCGCGGCAACACAGGCGATACCAATGCCGGAAGCTTCAATGGTCAGGATCTTGTTGATGGTTTTACCGGCAAAATGTTCCGCCCAAGCGGCACCCATGTGGTCGAACAATTCGACATCGCACTGGTGGTTGAGGAAAGCATCCACTTTCAGCACATTACCTGGCTTGACGGTACCCTGCAGGCGAATGCGCTCTTCGAGCTCCTTCATGAATCCCCTTAGATTGTTGGCCTCATAAGGCGGCGTTGATGTTGACATACGGTGAACCGCATATAAACGTTCAGCATACGCGCGTCAATTGACCATGCGAGTGTTGCGCTGACCTGCATGTGTGATAGACATGAATTTCGCAGTAATCGACTTCGAATCTTCATGGAAAGAGGAACCGGTGGAGCAGAATATGGGACCAGTCCTGTGCGATCCGCAAAGTCTGATCAAGGACCTCAATCCGCAGCAAATGGAAGCGGTGAAGTACTACGGACAAGCCCTGCTCATCGGAGCTGGTGCCGGATCCGGTAAGACCCGCGTGCTCACCAGACGCATCGCATGGCTGCTGGCACATGGTTTTTGGGCGAGCAGCATTCTCGCCATCACCTTTACGAACAAGGCCGCGGCCGAAATGCGCGAACGCCTTGCGTCCCTCGTAGGGCCTGAAGCCGAACACATGTGGATCTCCACCTTCCATTCCGCGTGCGTGCGCATCCTCCGACGTGACGGCAAGGAAATCGGTCTTACCTCAGGATTTTCCATTTATGACACGGCTGATTGCGAACGCTTGGTCAAGCTCATCAGCGGCGATTTGAACATCGATACGAAGCGGTATACGCCGCGCATGCTATTGGGCAAGATCTCGGATTGCAAGAATTCGTTGATTTCATGGCAGGACCAGCTGAAAAGCGTGAACTGCGACTACAAGCCCGGCCAGCGCGGATATCAGGTTTCGGCCGGCGACGTCGACGAGCTGGTCGCCGTGATGTATGCGGAGTACCAGTACCGTCTGGCCATGGCGAATGCCGTGGATTTTGACGATCTGATCATGCGCACCGTCGAATTGTTCCAGCGTTGCCCACAGGTGAGCGAATATTACCGGCATAAGTTCCGTTATATTTTCGTGGACGAGTATCAGGACACCAACCATGCGCAATATGTGCTCGTACGTGAGCTTTCCGGCATTGATTCGGGAGAACAGCCCGATCCACATATGCGAGGGGCAGGCCGTGTCGGACCGTCTTGGATTACGGTGGTGGGCGATTCCGACCAGTCGATTTATGCGTTCCGAGGCGCGGATATTCGTAATATTCAGGATTTCGAGCAGGATTTCCCTAACGCGAAAACCATCATGCTCGAACAGAATTATCGTTCGACGCAGACCATTCTCGACGCAGCCAATGCGGTGATCGCAAGAAATGAAAATCGTAAGCCGAAAAAACTGTGGACGGCACTTGGCGAAGGCGACAAAATCGTCGGATACGCGGCCGACAACGCGCAACAGGAAGCCGGATGGATCGCCAACGAAATCGCACGAATCCACAACGAGGAAGGCGTGGCGTATCGCGACATCGCCATCATGTATCGAGCCAACGCGCAATCACGCTCGCTCGAAGAGGCCATGATCAATGCCAACCTGCCGTATCAGCTCGTCGGCGGCACCAAATTCTACGAACGCAGGGAAATCAAGGATGCGCTCGCGTATTTGCAGGCCATCGTGAATCCTGCGGACAATGTGAACGTTCGACGTATCCTCAATGTGCCGAAGCGCGGACTGGGCGTTCGTGCGGAAGGACTCGTTGCCTCGTATGCTGATGCCCATGGCACCACTTTTTTCGAAGCGATCGAACATATGGAACAGATCGAAGGCATGTCCACGCGCACGACGAAACCGTTGAGTGCGTTCCGAGACATGATGCATGAGCTTGCGGCTTTTGCGAAGGACCATGACACGAAGCCATCCGAAGTGGTTGCCGAAGTGCTTGCCAAGAGTGGGATTTTGGAAGAGCTGCAGCGCTCCGAGGATCCGCAGGACGCTTCCCGCGTCGATAATCTTTCCCAGCTGCAATCAGTGGCGGCGGAATTCGAGCAGAACACGCCAGACGCCACATTGGCGGGATTTTTGGAAACCACCGCGTTGGTGGCCGATTCCGACCAATTGCCAGGGGAGAACGAAGATTTCGGCAAGGTGACGATGATGACCCTGCATACCGCAAAGGGTCTGGAATACCCGTATGTGTTCCTGACCGGCATGGAGCAAGGCACATTCCCACACCAGCGTGCCATGGAAGACACCAGCGAACTGGCAGAGGAGCGCCGTCTCGCCTACGTGGGCATCACTCGCGCGAAGCGACGCCTGTATGTGACACGCGCGGCCGTACGCGCGCAATGGGGGCAAGCCAGCGACATGATGCCCAGTCAGTTCCTCGATGAGATTCCAGACGAACTGATTGATTGGAAAAGACGCGAAGCCGGCGCCGAACGCATGCGTGCCAGCTGGCAGGATGACGACGACGAGTTCGGCGGCTGGGACGATGATGACGATTTCGGATCGATGTCATTCGGCGGTTCCTCGTATGGAAAGTCGGATTATGGTTCCTCATACGGTTCCGGCTCGCGGTGGTCTCGTTCCTCATACGGATCGTCTTCATATGGGGCAGGGCGCTCGCAGTACGGCGGCCCGGCTACGCAGGGCTCATCATCCTCGTATGGTTCCACATCCCGGCGCTCGTGCGGAGGATCGGGAACCGGTTCCTCATACGGCTCGTATGGTTCGTATGGCTCCGGCAAGTCAGGAGGGAAATCGGGCAAGGTCACCACGCGACGTGTCAAGCCGAAAAACAAGCCTGTGGATTTAACCAAATCCTCATCCGCAAGCCCGGCCGGTAGCCATAATGATCTGAACATTGCAGACGTGCATGTCGGCGACAAGCTTACGCATGATCATTTCGGGTTGGGTACGGTCATTGAAACGCAGGACAAGGGCATGAATTCGGTCATTACCGTTGATTTTGGCAATGGTGAGGTCAAGCGTCTGCTGTTGCGTATGGCACCCATTGAAATGCTATGACGGAGATGAAGAACGGATGAAATCTCCTCTGTAGCACGAAAAGGAGGAAAAAACAAGACTTTCTTTTTCAAAAAGACCCTGCAATAATCGGCGGTGTTTGTCTTTTTTTGAGAGGAAGCTATGAATAAGAAACTGTACGCAGGCATTTCGCAGATCGTGCTCGGCATCTTGATCGCCATCGCGCCGCAGACCTTCGCTCACGTATGCGCGGTCAAAGAAACGCCGATGGCATGTCATTACACGGCTCAGGCCGCGCTCGGCATCGGCATCGTGATCGTGGCGCTTGGCATTGTCGGCCTGTTCGTATCCGATCAGACCCGCGCCGGTCTTGACCTCGCCAATGCGGTGCTCGGCGTGCTGACCATCGCCGTGCCGACCGTGCTCATCGGCGTGTGCAAGGGTGCCATGATGCGCTGCCATATGGTCACCTTGCCGACGCTGATCGTGCTCGGCGTGCTGCTGGCTGTACTTGCGGCAATCGCAGCATATCTCGATCTCAAGCCGGCGAAGCGCGCCTGACCCAATATGACGCAACACATCACCCTTGGCGGGTTGCCCCTGGTCAATCTCAAACGCAAACCGTTTCGTACCGCGGCGCTCACCATCGTCGTCGCCATGCTTACCGTGGCCTTCTATGGTGGTTCACTGCTGTCCATGAACCTTGAAGCCGGCTTGAACAGCATGCAGGAACGTATGGGCGCCGATCTCATGGTCACGCCGCAAAACACCAAAAACGAAGCCGAAGCGTTGCTGACCAACGGATCGGCAAGCACGTTCTACTTCACCAACGAGATCACCGACGAAGTGGCAAAAGCCGACGGCATCGACGAAATCACGGAACAAACATATATCTCATCGTTGGCCGCCGCATGCTGCGACGAGAAAGTCCAGATCATCGGATTCAACCCCGATACCGACTTCGTGATCACCCCTTGGATCGCATCGCAGTTCGACGGCACGCTCCAGCGCGGCCAGATCGTTGCAGGAGCCAGCATCAGCGTGTCGGGCAACAACACGGTCAAACTCTATGGGCACGAATTCCCCGTGGCGGCGCAACTCGCCAATACCGGCACGTCGCTCGACGATTCCGTGTTCGTGAACATGCAGACCGTTCCCGACGTGGTCGGATATTCCGCCAAGGTGGGGCATGCCGCCATTCCGGAAGAATATGCCGACAAAGCCGTTTCCGCCGTGCTCATCAAGGTCAAGGACGGTTACTCCGCCCAGCAGGTCGCTTCGAACATCACCAAAACAACAGGAATCAAAAGCCTCGGATACGTATATCCGGGGGGCATCACAGCCACAACGAAATCCAATCTGAACGTGATCATTCGCTACGTGACCCTTTTCGTCGCGGTGTTCTGGGTCATGGGGCTGATCGTGCTGCTTGCTGTGTTCTCGTCCGCCATGAACGAACGCAAACGTGAATTCGCCGCGTATCGCATTCTTGGTGCCAATCGTTCCACTTTGGTCGGCATCATCGTGAAGGAATCGGCCATGATCGGAGCTTTGGGCGGTGTGATAGGCATTGCGGTCGCGTCGCTGGCGATTTTCCCGTTCAGCACGCTTATCGGACGGCAGCTGCAGTTGCCGTATCTGCAAACCAACATGTGGAATGTGTTGGCATTGATCGCAGTGAGTTTCGTGTTCGCGGTGCTTACCGGACTGCTCGCCTCCGTGGCGACGGCGGTGAAACTTTCCGCTCCCGAAACCTATCTGACTTTGAGAGAAGGTGAATGATGGCGGAAAACACGGTTCTCGAAGTACAAGAGCTCACTCGCGAGTTCACCCGTCGCGGCAAACCGTTCGCAGCCGTGGACCATGTGGATTTCAGGCTGGACCAAGGCGAGTTCGTGGCGATCGTCGGCCGCTCGGGCAATGGCAAAAGCACATTGTTGAATCTCATCACCGGACTGCTGAAACCCACATCGGGCTCTATCGACTTGGACGGCAATGACGTGACGCGGTTGAACGACAAACAAATGTCAG
This sequence comes from Bifidobacterium sp. MSK.13.1, assembly GCF_019131435.1. Lineage (NCBI taxonomy): Bacteria > Bacillati > Actinomycetota > Actinomycetes > Bifidobacteriales > Bifidobacteriaceae > Bifidobacterium > Bifidobacterium sp. MSK.13.1. Next base: position 45,412 of record NZ_JAHOMM010000002.1, read on the forward strand.
TCGTACGCAATCGGATCGTCGGATTCGTCACGCAAAGCCAGACATTGCTGCCGAATCTCACGGCACTCGACAATGTGATTCTTCCTTCCGTGCTGTGCAACGGCAAAACGGCGCAGCGCGATGTTGAGATACCTGCGGATTCGTCTGATGCGAAATCAGTGGAAGAAACCGTATCCGACGCATCTTCCGAACAGACGGTTGACGACGGACTTCCGGACGTCATCGCGGCGGCTCCGGTATCGAAAGCACACAACGATCCCGTTCAGGGCCATGCCATGGAACGTGCGCACGCATTGCTGCGCCGACTGCAGGTCGACGATTTGGCGGAATGCTACCCGAAAGAGCTTTCCGGCGGCGAAATGAGACGCGTCAGCATAGCGCGAGCTCTGATGAATGGTCCGAAACTTCTGATAGCGGACGAACCCACCGGAGATCTGGATGCCGAAAGCACTGCCATCGTCATGCGGCTGCTGCAGGAAGTGGCGCACGACGGCACCGCAGTGTTGATGGTCACCCATGATCCGGATGCCTTGACGTATGTGGATCGAATCTATCGCATGGACAGGGGAGTGCTGGCTGAAGCATAGCGGCGCCATGATGGCATGACATGCCGAAGAGGGCGAAACGACGAGCTCGTCCCGCCCTCATGTGTATTATTAACGATTGGTGTGCGCCCGCAAGGGAGCATACCGTCTGGAGTCTTAGCCCATCAGTGGGTCGGCGACCGATACGAGCTGTTTACGGCACGTGTTCAAGTCGTTCGTGCGCATGCACGAAGAAGCACTGGAGAGGCTGGCTCAGCGCATATCGGAAACCGGTGTGCGCTCCGTTCAGACAACGACAGAACAAACAAAGGATTAAACCAATGACGAACGTTCAGCGTTCTCGCCGTCAGGTGCGCCTTTCCCGCGCCCTCGGCATCGCTCTGACCCCTAAGGCTCAGCGCATCTTCGAAAAGCGTCCGTACGCTCCGGGTGAGCACGGCCGCACCCGCCGTCGCACTGAGTCCGATTACGCAGTGCGTCTGCGCGAAAAGCAGCGTCTTCGCGCTCAGTATGGCATCTCTGAGAAGCAGCTTCGCGCCGCTTACGAGAAGGGCACCCACACCGCCGGCCAGACCGGTAACGCCATGCTGATCGATCTCGAGACCCGTCTCGACGCCCTGGTCCTGCGTGCAGGCTTCGCCCGCACCACCGCTCAGGCACGTCAGTTCGTGGTTCACCGCCACATCCTCGTTGACGGCAACATCGTCGACCGCCCGTCCTATCGCGTCAAGCCTGGCCAGACCATTCAGGTCAAGGCCAAGAGCCAGACCATGGTTCCGTTCCAGATTGCGGCCGAAGGCACTCACCGCGATGTGCTGCCGCCGGTTCCGGGCTATCTGGACGTCAACCTGCCTTCCCTGAAGGCCACCCTGACTCGCAAGCCTGAAGCCGAGGAAATCCCGGTGCAGGTCAACATCCAGTACGTGGTCGAATTCTACGCCCGCTGATCTGGATCTACATACTGTAAGAACATACAGTATAAGGACATACAGCAAGAGCCTCGCAATCGTCAGGATTGCGAGGCTCTTCGCTATCTCAAGCGCATGTGCGGCCTTTTTAAGCAGCGGGAAGCCTTCAGTCGCCGATGATGCCGCCTACTATGCCGCTCACAATCGTCATAACAAGTGAGCCAAGCACAGACCATGCGAATCCGTCAATAGTGACGCCCACAGAGAAAAACGACAGCGCCAACCATGACGCAAGCTGCATGAACAGCCAATTGATCACCAGTGCGACCAGTCCGAACGAAATAATCGAGAACGGCAACGCTATGACATGGATAATCGGCTTTATGGAAGCATTGATAAGCGCCATGAACAAGGCGAACGCCGCGATGCCAAGCACAGGGGGCTCGCCAATGGCGTGCATGCCGGGCAGAACCGCAACCATAACGCCCGCCGCGACGGTAAGAATTAGCCAACGTGAAATAAAATGACCCATAACAACATCGTATAGCACGGATTTGCTCAAACCGTGAGGGTAGCATGGAACCCATGTTGCTTCATCTTCATCTTGTCCGACACGGGCAGACGTTTTTCAACCGATATAACAGGTTGCAGGGCTGGTCTAATTCTCCATTGACGGAATCTGGCATCGCCGACGCAGACAAAGCCGCAAACAAACTGAAGGAGTTCGATTTTGCCGCGGCATATTGCTCCGACACCACGCGTGCGCAAATGACAGCCCAGCGCATCCTCGACGTGAATGAGGCCGCAGGACACACCCGCCCCCAACTGGTCAGTGACATGCATTTCCGCGAACAGTTCTACGGCTATTTCGAAGGCCAGGATATGGGCGTGGCGTGGACCGCCGCGGGAGGGCCGCACGGTGCGAAGAACTACAACGACATCGTCGCAAAGTTCGGTCTTGGTGCGACCCGCGACTTCCTTAAGGAAGCGGATCCATTCCACGATGCCGAGTCCGACGTGGAATATTGGTCGAGAGTCGAGGAGGGATTCGCGCTGATCGCTTCGAATCCTGCGCTGAGGGACAGTGATGACGTGTTGCAGATTTCCCACGGCAACACGCTGCTGAGCCTTATGCACCGTTTCGCGCCGGAAGGCTATGACCTCAGCGAACGCCCTGCGAACGGATCGGTCACCACGCTCGATTTCGACACCAGTAAGCCTATCGCTGAAGCGGTAACCGTCGTATCGTATAACCAGTGACCGGCGGACGAAACTTGCCTTAGGTCTGGGCTTTTTACTACTGTTATGCGCGTGTTGTGTTCGCGGGCAACCGTGGGACTGAAAAGAGGTACAAGATGGGTGTTGGAGAAATCGCCGGTCTGATTGCGGCAATCGCTTTCGCGATTCTTGCCGGTTTCATGATCTACCCGTTGATTCGTCTCGGCAAACTGTTCGACCAGCTCGCCGAGACAGTCAAAGAAACGGGAGATCATGCGATTCCTGCGCTTGATGAGAGTGTGACCACGGTGCAGCAGGTCAACAAGTCGCTGGAAGACGTCAACAAGATTTCCGCAGCGGCTTCCACAACCGCCAATAATGTCAGCGCCCTGACCGATCTGTATGGATCCTTCTTGGGCAAGCCGGTTATCAAGGTTGCTTCCGCTGCATATGCCCTGAAAACCACCGCGCAGTCCTTCATGAACAAGAAGAACGTCAACAGCAATAACAAGGGGGAGTGATGTTCAAGCGTCTCTTCTGGATCTCCATTGGTGTGGGCATCGGTGCGGTGGCAGTGACCAAAGCACAGGCGTACGTCAAGGCCAACACCCCTGATGCGGCTCGACAATTTCTGTTCGGGCCGGATCAAGATCATGTCGCCGTGCGTACCCTTGAAGGTTTGTTCAATGAGTTCAACGAAACGCGTCGAGCCCGCGAGGCTGAACTTAATACCAAATACGCGGATAAGATCAGCTGATCTTATTCCCGTAACGTACGTTCGGACAACAATCACGAATTCGTTTGAAAGGCACTAGGCCTTTCAGCAAAAAAGGAGCTTAATCTCATATGCGCACTTCTGAAATCGCGAAGCGCTATCTTGATTATTTCGAAAAGCACGGCCATCTTATCGTGCCTTCGGCATCGCTGATCTCTCCAAACCCGACCACCCTGTTCACCATCGCAGGCATGGTCCCGTTCATCCCGTACCTCATGGGCGAGCAGACTCCGCCGAAGAGCCGCATGGCATCCAATCAGAAGTGCGTGCGTACCTTGGACATCGACGAGGTCGGCAAAACCACCCGTCACGGCACGTTCTTCCAGATGCTGGGCAATTTCTCCTTTGGTGATTACTTCAAGGAAGAAGCCATCCACTATGCGTATGAGCTGCTGACCACCCCGCAAGACAAGGGCGGCTACGGCTTCGATCCGGAGAAGCTGTGGATGACCACCTTCACCGACGACGAGGAAGCCCGTTCAATGTGGAAGAACGAGGGCGTTGACCCCGAACACATCCAGATCATGGGCATGGAGGACAACTTCTGGACCACCGGCGGCCCTGGCCCTGGCGGTCCGTGCTCCGAGATCTACGTGGATCGCGGACCTGAATACGGTGTGGAAGGCGGCCCGATCGCCGACGAGAACCGTTACATCGAAATCTGGGATCTCGTGTTCGAAAACTACGAGGTCGACAACGTCAAGTCCAAGACCGACCTGCACATCGTTGGCGAGCTCGAGAACAAGAACATCGATACCGGTGCCGGCTTGGAGCGTCTTGCCTATCTGATGCAGGGTAAGCAGAACATCTATGAGACCGACGAGGTCTTCCCGGTCATCGAAGCCGCCCAGAAGCTGTCCGGCCGCACGTATGGCGATGACGAAGCCATGGATGTGCGTTTCCGCATCGTGGCTGACCATGTGCGTTCCGCATTGATGATCATGTCCGATGGCGTACGTCCGTCCAACAACGGTCGCGGCTACGTGCTGCGCCGACTGCTTCGCCGCACAGTCAAGGCCATGCGCGAGCTCGGCGTGACCGATCCGGTCATGCCGACCCTGCTGCCGACCTCCAAGGCAGCTATGGAGCCGAGCTATCCGGAACTCAACGACACCTTCCACGATGTGTCCGAAGCCGCATATGGTGAAGAGGACGCGTTCCGTCGCACGCTGGAATCCGGCACCGAGATTTTCGACCTCGCTGTGGCCAAGGCCAAGGAATCCGGATCCGACGCCGTTTCCGGCGAAGATGCGTTCAAGCTGCACGACACCTACGGCTTCCCGATTGAGATCACCCTCGAAATGGCCGCCGATCAGGGCGTCAAGGTCGATGAGGCGAAGTTCCGCGAGCTCATGGCCGAGCAGAAGAGCCGTGCCCGTGCAGATGCCCTGAAGAAGCGTCACAATGTGGATCTGTCGGTCTATGACGATTTCAAGAAGACGCTGGTCCAGCCCATCGACTTCCTTGGTTACACCGACATGTCCGCCCGCGCCAAGGTGCTGGGCATCATGCAGGAAGGCAAGGGCTCCGTCCCCGCAGTCACCGGTCCGGCCACCGTCGAAGTCATTCTCGACCGCACTCCGTTCTATGCGCAGGCCGGTGGCCAGCTCGCCGATCAGGGCGAGATCCTTTCCGACGATGGTGCTGTGCTCGAAGTCGACGATGTGCAGAAGCCGATCAAGGACCTCATCGTGCACCAGTGCCGCCTGACCGAAGGCACGTTGGTTGTCGGCGCCGAAGTCAACGCCAACATCGACCTTGACCGACGCGGTGCCATCGCCCGCGCGCATACCGCGACCCACATGGTGCACAAGGCGCTGCGTGAGGAGCTTGGCCCGCAGGCCACCCAGCGCGGCTCTGAAGACGCGCCGAACCGTTTGCGTTTCGACTTCCAATGGTCCAGCGCCCCGAGCAAGGATGCGATGAACTCCGTCGAGGCGCGTGTCAACGAGAAGCTGCGCGAAAACCTTGCCGTCACCACGCAGGAGATGAAGTTCGACGACGCCATCGCCTTGGGTGCCATGCACCTGTTCGGCGAGAAGTATGGCGACGTCGTGCGCGTGGTCTCCATCGGCGAAGATGGATGGAGCCGTGAGCTTTGTGGTGGTACCCATATCGACCATGTGGGCAAGATCGGTGCCATCAACATCATGTCCGAAGCCTCCATCGGCTCCGGCGTGCGTCGTGTCGATGCGGTTGTGGGCGAAAGCGCTTATGAGTTCAACGCTCGCGAGCATGCGCTGGTCTCACAGCTTTCCGACATGGTCAATGCCCGTCCGGACGAGCTTGCCGACCGTGTGAACGCACTGCTTGCCAGGCTCAAGGAATCCGACCGTCGTCTTGCGACCATGTACGAATCCCAGCTTGCGGCTTCCGTGCCTGCTTTGGTTTCCGAAACCAAGGCATCCCAGGCTCCGGTCAAGGTGGCAGCGAAGAACGTCGAGCACTTCGGCTCTTTCGACGCGCTGCGCAAGACCGTGCTGGATGTGCGCGGACAGCTTGGTGAGGAATTCCCGGTTGTGGTGGCTCTCGCCGGTGTGAACGAGGAAGGCAAGCCTATGGTTGCCGTGGCCACTAACGAGGCTGCACGCAAGCAGGGTATCAAGGCCGGCGATTTGGTTCGTGGCGCTTCCAAGATCCTTGGCGGTGGTGGCGGCGGCAAGCCGGACTTCGCCCAGGGTGGCGGCGCGGATGCCACCAAGATCAATGAGGCGCTTGAGGCTTTGGCCAATCAGGCCATGAAGGGCTGAACCACCAAGCATGGTTTGGCTTGGCATTGATTTAGGTGATGCCAGGGTTGGACTCGCACTGTCTGATCCTGGCATCACTCTTGCACACCCCGCAGGCAATATTCAGGTCTACGGGGATTCGTTCCGTGCATTGGACGAGGTCGTGGACGTCATCGAAGACGAATCGGTCGACCATGTGGTAGTCGGATTGCCGTTGCTACTAAGCGGAGAAGAAGGCAAAAGCGCGAAAAAAGCACGGCGATGGACTGTTAATCTTGAGAAGAGACTGCGTGTCGCAGTAGATGATGAGAACTATGCGCTAAAGGAAGTGCCGTCCATCGAATTGGTGGATGAGCGTCTAACTACGGTGACTGCACATCATCAGCTATTCGATGCGCAGGTCGGTGGACGAAAGCACCGTCCGATGGTCGACCAGCAGTCTGCAGTGGTGATATTGCAGACGGCCATCGACCGAAGAGAGAGACCAGAGGAGAGAGGCCTGTGACTGATAATCTCGACGATTTTTTCTCCGATAACGCGCAATGGGTGAATTCGTCGGATGATGCATCCTTCGTTTCGGCAATGCCTCCGCAACCACCGAAATCACGTAAGGACATGCGTCGTCACCGTGAGCAGAAGCGTCGTCGCCGCTATATCACCATTATCGCCGCTCTGGTGGTGATCGTGCTGATCGGTGTCGGCGGATTCTTCGGCGTGCGCGCGCTGAAACATTGGAAGGCCGTGAACGAAGCGAATTCTCAAAGCCAAATCGAGGATTACACGGGCCCAGGCGATAAAGGCGTGACGTTTGTCGTGGAATCCGGGCAGGGAGCCGCGGAAATCGCGGACAACCTTGTTAAAGCTAAAATCGTCAAATCCGCAGCCGCCTTCACTTCCGCAGTAAGCGGAGCTGGCGCCACGTTGTATCCGGGATCATACGCATTGAGGACGCATATGAGGGCGTCCGATGTGGTCAAGGTGCTTTCTGACCAAAGCCAGGCCGGCGGTTTTGCCGAAGTGCGTGCGGGTGAACGTGTGTCGGACGTCATCGAAAATGCGGCGAGTGTGTCCGGCTTGGATGTTTCACAGTTCCAAGCCGTGATGGACGGTGGCGGTGCTGGAATCCTTCCTGACGAGGCCGGCGGCAAATTCGAGGGATGGCTTGAACCAGGCAGCTACAATGTGCAAAACAAGTCAGCGGAAGACATCATCAAGGAAATGGTCGACGCGCGAGTGAGCAAACTCGATTCCTTGGGCGTACCTACAGGCAGCGAACGTGAGCGCATCCTGAATATCGCATCCATCGCGGAGGCGGAAGTCGGCAGCGAAAAATACTACGGCCAGGTGGCAAGAGTGATTCTCAACCGTCTTGACGCCGATATGGCTCTCGGCATGGATACCACGGTCGCCTACGGTCTTGGTATTTCCGCAAGCCAGTTGACCGATGACCAGTTGGGCGATGACAGCAACGCGTACAACACCAGAATCCACAAGGGACTGCCGCCCACGCCAATCAGCAACCCTGGAGATGGCGCGATCACAGCAGCCGTCAATCCTCCGGACGGCAAGTGGCTGTACTTTGTCACCACAAACCTGCAGACCGGCGAAACGAAATTCGTGGAAACCGAAGATGAGTTCTGGCAGATTCGCGACGAGTACAAGAACAACAACGAGAACGCGAACTGATCTCAGAATAAAACGCCAATCGCAATGCCTATCGCCCCAGCTGCCACAAGCGCTGGGGCGAACGGCGTTTTACCGGCATATGCGGTATGCTTCTGCGGATCGAAACGTGTCCACAAAACGAGCCATAACAAGCCGACCACACCAATCGCAAGCCACCAAAACACCACGGCGAACAGACCGAACATGCCGACTGCCAATCCCATCAGCAAGGTGGCGGTGACATCGCCAAAACCCAATGAACCAGGTTTCACCAAAGCGAGCGCGCATTGCAGTACGGCCGACAGTACGGCGAAGAGTATTGCCTGCAATGCCAGGTACAGAGTGTTGATGGAAAGTGCGTATATGAGGTTTACGATGATTTGCGCTGTGCATCCGGTGGCGATCCAGGCGCGTGGAATGCGGCGTGAACGGATGTCTTCAACGCTAATGGCCAGTCCACAAAGCAGACTTGGCAGGCAAATCATATACCACATACCGTTAAGATAGTCCACTAGTTGCATTCGTGAGAAAAGGAGTTGGCATGTTGCGTTGGCAGACAGCAGGCGAGTCGCATGGTGAGGCGCTTGTCGCCATGATTGAGGGATTGCCCGCGGGCGTTCATATCACCACGGAGGATATTGTTGGCGCGTTGGCGCGTCGTCGTCTTGGGTATGGTCGTGGCGCGCGTATGAAGTTCGAGCAGGACAAGGTTCGTATGCTGACTGGTGTGCGTTTTGGTGAGACGATTGGTTCTCCGGTGGCCATTGAGATCGCCAACACCGAGTGGCCGAAGTGGACTGAGGTGATGAGTGCGGATCCGCTTGATCATGAGCTTGCTCGTGAGGGCCGCAATGCCCCGTTGTCTCGCCCGCGTCCGGGGCATGCGGATTTGACTGGCATGCGTAAGTATGGTTTTGATGATGCTCGTCCGGTGTTGGAGCGTTCTTCCGCGCGTGAGACGGCTTCGCGTGTGGCGTTGGGTGAGGTTGCCAAGCAGTTCTTGGAGCAGGCGTTCGGTATTCGTACCGTTTCGCATGTGCTTTCCATTGGTGGCGCAGGTATTACCGATCCGCAGCAGGCCACGCTTCCCAAGCCGGAGGATCTTGAGGCGTTGGACGCTTCTCCGGTGCGCACTCTTGACAAGAATGCGGAAGAGCGGATGATTGCCCGTATTGATGAGGCGAAGGAGAACGCCGATACGTTGGGCGGTGTGATCGAGGTTGTGGTGTACGGCGTTCCCGCAGGCGTGGGCACGTATGTTGAATCGGATCGTCGTCTTGATGCTGCTCTTGCCAGTGCGGTGATGGGTATTCAGGCCATCAAGGGCGTGGAGATCGGTGATGGTTTCCTTGAGGCCATGCGTCCGGGTTCTCAGGCTCATGACGAAATGGTGGTGGGCGATGACGGCCGTATTGCGCGTCTAAGCAACCGTGCGGGTGGTATCGAGGGTGGCATGTCGAATGGGCAGCCGATCGTCGTACGTGCGGCGATGAAGCCGATTCCTTCCATTCCGAAGGCGTTGCGTACCGTCGATGTGACCACGGGCGAGCCGGCGCAGGCCATTAACCAGCGTTCCGACAATACTGCGGTTCCGGCGGCGGCTGTTGTTGCCGAGGCGATGGTGCGTTTGACCATCGCGCAGTATGTGCTTGAGAAGTTTGGCGGCGATTGCGTTGCCGAAACCAAGCGTAACGCCGAGCAGTACGTTGCCTCATGGCCTGAGCATATGAGGTGATTCGTCTATGAGTGGTATGCGTAGGCCTGTCGCCGTGATCATCGGCATGATGGGGGCGGGCAAGACTCGTGTCGGCAAGGAAGTGGCGCAGATGATGAATCTGCCGTTCGCCGATGCGGACAATGAGATTGAGCATGATGCCGGAATGCGGATTCCCGAGTACTTCGAAAAGTATGGGGAACCGGAATTCCGGAGGCTGGAAAGCGACGTCGTGCTTGATATGCTCGAGGATTTCGACGGTATCTTTTCCTTGGGTGGGGGAGCGCCGATGACGCCTTCCATTCAGGAAGGATTGGCGCAGTATATCGCGGACGGCGGCAAGGTCGTGTATCTTATGGCCGATCCTGAGGAAGCCATGGAGCGGGCAAATCGCGGTGGAGGCCGTCCGATGCTTAATGGCGATGCCAATGAGCGTTGGAAGAAGCTCTACAAGGAACGTGACCCGGTGTTCAGGAGCGTGGCGAACGTGCATGTGGGCACGCGTGGCCAGTCTCCCCAAGCCGCGGCGAGAAAGCTGATGGAAATGATTGATCAACGTATAGTCCATGTCACCGGTTCCACCATCGAACCATACGATGTTCGTATCGGAGAGGGTGTGATGGGCCAGCTTGCGCAGGTGTTGGGAAGCAAGCCTGCCAAAGTGGCGCTTATCCACACCCAGCCGGTGCAGCGTCATTCGGACCGTGCGCGTACTTTGTTGCGTCAGGCGGGCTATGATGCGTACGATATTGTGATTCCCGACGCGGAGGCCGGCAAGACCATTGAAGTGGCCAATGGTATCTGGCAGCGTTTGGGGGATGAGGGTTTCACTCGTTCTGACGCGATCGTCGGCCTTGGTGGCGGCGCGGCAACCGATTTGGCGGGGTTTGTGGCTGCCACATGGATGCGTGGCATTCGCTACGTGAACTGCCCGACGTCGTTGCTGGCCATGGTTGACGCTTCGACCGGCGGTAAAACCGGCATCAATACCCCTCAGGGGAAGAACCTGGTCGGCTCTTTCTATACGCCTGCCGGAGTGCTTGCCGATCTGAAATCGCTTGCGTCACTGCCGAACGACATCTTCATCGAAGGATTGGGCGAGGTCGCCAAGTCCGGTTTCATCATGGACCCGGAGATTCTGCAGATCCTCGAGGACCATGCCGGTGAATTGCGTGCCTTCGACGGGTCGACGTTCTTGGATTCCGGCCTGAAGGATGTGGTCGCGGAGCTTATCGAACATACCGTGAGCGTGAAGGCCTACCATGTGTCCGCCGACCTTAAAGAGGCGGGATTGCGCGAATTCCTCAACTATGGGCATACGCTCGGTCATGCCATCGAGAAGATTGAGCATTTCCGCTGGCGTCATGGTAATGCGGTGGCGGTCGGTTGCGTGTATGCAGCCGAACTGTCGCATCTTCTGGGGTACATCGATCAGGATCTCGTGGACTATCATCGTTCGTTGTTGGGATCTCTGGGGCTGCCTACGTCCTGGAACAATGGCACATGGGATGATGTGCTCGCATTGATGCACCGGGATAAGAAGGCTCGCGGCAATAAGCTTCGTTTCGTGGTGCTTGAGGGCGTCGGCCATCCGATTCATCTTGAGGATCCGCCTGCGGACGCCGTTGAAGAGGCGTTCCGTCGTATTCAGCAGTAAACAAGGTAGGGAAGTGGAATATGACTAAAGTAGTGGTCGTCAATGGGCCGAATCTTGGCCGTCTTGGCGTGCGTCAGCCTGACGTGTATGGCAAGCAGGATCTTGAAACCCTGCGTACCCTGTGCGCGCAGTGGGGCAGCGAGCTTGGTCTTGACGTGGAAGTGCGTCAAAGCGATGACGAAGCCGAGATGATCGGCTGGATGCACCAGGCCGCCGACGAGAAGACCCCGGTCGTGATGAATCCGGCGGCTTTCACCCATTACTCCTACGGTCTGGCAGATGCCGCGCACATGGTGATCGATGAGGGATTGCCGCTGATGGAGGTTCACATCTCCAATCCATCCGCACGCGACGAATTTCGCAAGCGTTCCGTGATCTCGCCAGTAGCGACGGGCACTATCACCGGTATGGGGTTCTATGGCTACAAGCTGGCGTTGGATGCGGTGGCGCATCTGTTGGAATCGAAGTGATGATTTTCCGATTTCCCCTTGAGATAGTCTCGGAGGAACTATGAATGCCGGATGCTCTTGATGGGCATCCGGTTTTTACATAGCATTGCATTCGTTTGCAGAAAAAGCTGCAACAATCGCAAATATGATTGCCGTTTTGCGCAATACAATGAATTGTTGCTGAAAGCATTTTCTTTCGCTTGTCCTTCTTTTCCGTATATTGCAATCGGTCACGCTGTTTCATTGCGATGCGCAGCATCTACTGTACGATGAACCCCGATCTAGGGTGCAAACGTATGCACATTCATCGCAGAGTGTGTCTTAGATGATCCGCAGGTAACGCGGATGACCATGGCGCATACGTTGTCGAAGGGCGGAACCTGCCATGGGGGCCGGAATTCGATCTCAACGATGAGAACGGAGAACAATGGTCGTTCAGCGAATGAATCGGCCGGCTAGCCGTGCGGTGGCCATAGGCGTCGCCGCCGCCATGGCGTGCGCCACCTTGGTGGCGGTACCGCATATGGCTCAGGCTCAGCCCGAGGCGCAAACGAATGCGAAGAAAGACGTGCAGGTCATCGCCTTCCAGCAGACATGGAACACGGTCGCCAAGGAATGCACGAGCACATACGGTCCGGAAGGCGTGGCATACGTCGAGGTGTCGCCGCCGCAGGAATCCATCCAAGGCACGCAATGGTGGACGTCCTACCAGCCGGTAAGCTACAAGCTCGATTCCAAGCTCGGCACGGAAGCCGAATTCAAAAACATGATCAAGCAGTGCAATGCCGTCGGCGTTGACATCATCGCCGACGTTGTGCTGAACCAGACCACCGGTGCCGACGTGGCCGACGGCAAGCAGACCGGCGTCGCAGGAACCGAATACAACGGTTCGACCGGCGACTACCCGGGATTTGCCACCGAACAGTATCCGGAAGGCATCACGGCCTCCGACTTCCACAGCTGCTCCAAGAACATCTCCAACTACGCCAACCAGCAGGAAGTCCAGGAATGCCGCCTGAGCTCCATGTGGGACTTCGACTCCGAGAGCGAAAAGGTCCAGGATATTCAATCTGACTATCTTGCCGCCCTGTGGAATGCTGGTGTTCGCGGCTTCCGTATGGATGCCGTCAAGCACATCCACACGGACAGCATGAAGGCCATCAAGGAGAAGTTCGCAAAGAAGATCGGCGTGAATGCCGACAGCATCTACTGGATCCAGGAGGTCATCGGGAACTCCTCCGAAGCCGCGGGCATCCAGCCGAGCAACTACGTGCAAAACGGCACGGTGACCGAATTCGGCTTCAAGTCCGAAATGAACCAGACCTTCAAAGACAAGATCGCAAACCTCAAGGGACTTAATGAGCGGTTGAGCAAGGATCTCGCCTCCGAAGACGCCAACGTGTTCGTCACCAACTGGGACACCGCGCGCAACGAGGGCGCCCTGACCTACAAGGACGGTGCCAAGTATCAGCTGGCCAACGCATTCATGCTTGCCTACGACTACGGCACGCCGCGTCTGCTTTCCGACTACAAGTGGGATGAGAACGACAACGGCGCACCGGGAGCCGCCGCCACATCCGTTCCGGACGTGAACATGGACGAGGTCTGTTCCACCAACAGCTCCGACTGGAACTGCGAGCAGCGCTGGACCTCCACCCGAGGCATGATCGCCTTCCGCAACTACGTCAACGGCACCAAGGTCGCCGACTGGCAGGATGACGGCGGCGACAACATCGCCTTCTCCCGCGGGGATAAGGGCTTCATCGCCATCAACAACGGCAAGACCGACAAGGACGCCTCCTACACGACATCGCTCGCCGACGGCGAATACTGCAACGTGTACGCCACCATGGACTGCTCCCAGACTGTAAGCGTCAAGAACGGCAAGGTCGAGACCACGGTACCGGCGCATTCCGCCATCGCACTGTATGCAGGCGCCACCAAGGACAGCCACCCGGCATCCAGCGTGGCCAACGACCCGTCCGATCCTGACGTGAACCAGGAAGGGGACGAGACCCTGCCCGACGACAGAAGCGTCACCATCTACTACAAGCCCGCCGATTCCAGCTGGAAGAGCCCGAAGGTCCACTACGGTCTTGGCGATGACTGGAACCAGCCGGAAGCCGACATGACCCTCGACGAGCAGGGGTACTATCGCGCCACCATCGACACCAGGGGCAAGAAGATCGACTTCGTGTTTCACGATACCGGCACCGACCAGTGGGAGAACCCGAAGGGCGGCGGCAACTACCACGCCAACGCGGGCATCACGCACGTGGGTGTGGCCGATCAGGCCGCGACCGTGGGTAATCCGGAATCCGTCAACGGCCAGACCCGACTCGTCGTGCACTACAAGCCAGCCAGCGATTCCGATAATCGCGGCGTGTACGTGTGGGGCACAGACGCTGGCGGCTCGAGCCTCTCGGCAGTCAACCATCCCTTCACCGGAGCTGACTGCTGGGGCAAGGTGGCTACGCTGACCTTCGGCGGCAAGTTCGACAAGTTCGGCTTCATCGTCACCACCGCAGACTGGAACAAGTACGGTGGCGACCGTAGCGCCACGGTGAACGCCGACGGCACAGCCGAAGTGTGGATCGACGGCACCAAATATGAGGATCAAGGCGAATCGACCACCGTCGAAACCCTCGACTCCGCTCCGAGCGACTACGAATGCAAGGCCAACACCGTTACCGTGAAGGTCCACTACAACCGTGATGACGGCCTGTACTACAACGCCGAAGACACCTCGGTCACCGTTCCCCAGTGGGACATCTGGACCTGGGCTTCCAATTGGAACGGCGGAGCCGCCACCTTCACCACCCACGATGACTGGGGCGAGGTCGCGGAATACTCCTTCACCAACTACACCTACTACAACGTCGACGGAGCCTCCGACATCGGCATGCTGCGCCGTTACGGAAAGGATGCGTGGAAGGCCAAGGATCCGGATGACGCCGATTACAAGATCCCGTCAAACGCCTTGGTGTTCAACGAATCGGACGGCACCGCATCGGCCGAAGTGTGGCTGATGGGCGGCGACGCCACCGTGTATTCCTCACGTCCATCGTTGGGAGCGTCCATGAAGTCCGTTGAAATCTCCGACGTCAACAAGCTGACCGCAAGACTGTCCAAAAAGGTCACTGCGGATGAGCTTGAAGGCAAGGTCTCCGTCACTGACGCCGACGGCAAGGCTGTAGATGTCAAGAACATCAAGACCGACGGCACCAAGGTGATCATCACCACGGCCAAGGATCTTGACGTGCGAGGCAAGTACACCGTCGAAGTCAAGGGCTTCGGTTCGCAGGACGCCATTGCGGGCTCGGTGGTGCGTACGGATGCCTTCGACAAGAAGTACGCCTATGACGGCGACGATCTGGGCGCCACTTACACGAGCGCGAAGACCGGATTCAAGGTGTGGGCTCCAACCGCCACCAAGGTTGAGCTTGTCACCTACCAGTCCGACGATGTGAATGCCGAAGTCGACAAGACCATCGACATGGCCTCTGAAGACAAGGGTGTGTGGAGCGCCCTGGTGAAGAACCTTGCTAGCGGCACGGCCTACTCCTACAAGCTCACCTTCGCGGACGGCACGGTGAACGTCTCCGCCGACCCGTACGCGACCGCTGCGGTCGCCAACGGCGAACGTTCCGTGGTGCTCTCCAGCGAAGACATGGGCTCCGCAGGCGACCGCATGCCGGAATTCGGCAAGACCACTGACGCCACCATCGCCGAAATGAACATCCGCGACTTCTCCATCAACCCGAATTCCGGAATCTCAGCCGACAAGCGGGGCAAGTATCTGGGTGTTGTGGAATCCGGAACGAAGACGGCGAACGGCGCCACCTCCGGTCTTGACTATCTCAAGCAGTTGGGCGTCAGCCACGTGCAGATCATGCCGATGTACGACTACGGTTCCGTTGATGAGACCGGCGATCTGAGCTACAACGCGCAAGGTGCGCAGAACTGGGGCTACGATCCGGAGAACTACAACGTGCCGGAAGGCTCGTATTCCTCCGATCCATCCGACCCCGCCTCTCGCGTCACCGAAATGAAGCAGATGGTCAAGGGACTGCACGAGAACGACATTCGCGTGATCATGGATGTGGTGTACAACCACGTCTACAATGCCGCCAACCACTCGTTCAACAAGACCGTTCCCGGCTACTACTTCCGTTATGATGACAACGGTTCCCTGGTCAACAACTCCGGCTGCGGCAACGATACGGCCTCCGAGCGCAAGATGATGCGCAAGTACATCGTCGATTCGGTGACGTATTGGGCGAAGAACTACAACGTCGACGGCTTCCGATTCGATCTCATGGGTCTGATCGACACCGAAACGATGAAGGAAGTGCGTGCAGCGCTCGACGAGATCGACCCGTCCATCATCATCCTCGGCGAAGGCTGGGATATGAACACCACCATGGACGAGGGCGAGATGACCATCCAGCCGAACGCGTACCAAGTCGCGTCCGACGGCACGAACAACGGCATCGCGTTCTTCAACGATTCCGTGCGTGACGGCTTGAAGGGATCCGTGTTCTCCGACACCGACACCGGTTTCGTTTCCGGCAAGGCCGACCAGGAGAGCCTGATCGCCCACAACGTGCTCGGCTGCCAGTACGACGAGAACGCGACCACGACCTGCTGGAACGGCAACGCGCAGGATCACTACGCCGATGCCGGACAGGTGGTCAACTATGCCGAAATCCACGACAACATGACCCTGTACGACAAGCTCAGGAAGTCCGTCCCGACGGATGACGACGCCACGACCGTGGCACGTGCCAAGCTTGCCGACTCCGTCGTGTATCTGTCGGAAGGCATCCCCGCGATCCAGCTCGGCCAAGAGTTCCTGCGCACCAAGGGCGGAGACGGCAACAGCTACAACACGGGCGACGCGGTGAACGCCATCGATTGGGACCGCACCACCCAGTACGCCGATTCCGTCGACTACGTCAAGGGCCTGATCAAGCTGCGCAAGCAGATCAACGCGCTGCGTCTGACCGACTACAACGACATCAACGCCAACGTGACGATGCTCAAGTCCGCTGACGGCGTCGTGGCCTACCAGGCCGAGCAGTCCGACGGCACCTACGTGGTGATCTTCAACGCCAACGCAGACAAGACCGCGATCGAAGGCTTGGCAAACGGCTCCTACCAAGTGCTTGCAGCCGACGGCAAGGTCTACTCCGATGATGCTATCGCCAATGTCGATCTCGCCGAAGGGGCCTCGTACGAAGCGGGCGCACTGTCTGCCACTGTGCTGAAACTCGACAGCAGCACCAAGCCCGATACCGACAGCGCGCCTGTCATCAAGGGTCTGGTGGCTTCCGACAGCGTGACTCTGGGATCAAAGTTCGATCCGATGTCCGGCGTCAGCGCATGGGATGAGGTTGACGGCGATCTGACCGACAAGATCACGGTCGAAGGTTCGGTCGATACCTCTAAGGAAGGCGAATACACGCTCGTGTACTCGGTGACCAACAGCAGGGGCAAGACCGCCACCTTCACGCGCACGGTAACCGTGCGCAAACCCGCGGTCCAGCCAGCTCCCGACAAGAAGAGCGATGCTGTGCAAAGCCCGAATACTGGTTCCGCCATCACCGGTTTCGCACTGGCCGCGGTGGCTCTTGCCATCGCATCCGTGTTCGCGTTCGCGGCCTCCCGCAGAAAGGAGGACTGATCTCATAAGCCAATGATTGACTGAATGTATCTCCTATTCCTGCTAGGCGGGGCCATCAAGGCAATGATGGCCCCGCCTTTTTGTATTGAAGGAAACACGCCGCGTCTCATGCCGCTGATAGACTGAAGTTCCATGGTTAGAAGACAACATGGCAATTCTCAAGAGCACGTTACCAAGCATATTTTCGTCACCGGTGGCGTCGTTTCCTCTCTCGGCAAAGGCCTGACCGCCTCCTCCCTCGGCCGCCTGCTTCGTAGCCGCGGCATCAAGGTTTTGCAGCAGAAGCTCGATCCGTACATCAACGTGGATCCGGGCACGATGAATCCATTCCAGCATGGTGAAGTCTATGTCACCGAAGACGGTGCCGAAACCGATCTCGACATCGGCCACTATGAGCGTTTCCTTGACGTGTACCTGAGCCAGAAGGCAAACGTCACCACCGGCCAGATCTACCAGGAAGTGCTGCGCAAGGAACGCGCCGGCGAATACCTTGGACAATGCGTGCAGGTCATCCCGCACATCACCAACGAAATCAAGTCCCGCATGCGTGCGCAGGCGTCCGATGACGTCGACGTGATCATCACCGAAATCGGTGGCACCGTCGGCGATATCGAATCCCAGCCGTTCCTGGAGGCCGCGCGTGAGGTCCGCCGCGATCTGGGCGCCGAGAACTGCATGTTCGTGCACGTCTCCTTGGTACCGTACATTGCCGCCGCCCATGAGCTCAAGACCAAGCCGACCCAGCACTCCGTCATGATGCTGCGTCAGCTGGGCATCTCCCCGGACGCGCTGGTGCTTCGTTCCGACCGCCCGCTGAATCAGTCCATCAAGGACAAGATCTCCCTGATGTGCGACGTGGATTCCGAAGGCGTGGTCAACTGTGTGGACGCCCCGAGCATCTATGACGTGCCGAAGACCCTGTTCGACGAAGGCCTCGACGCCTATGTCGTGCGCGAGCTCGGCCTGCCGTTCCACGATGTCGATTGGGACGAGTGGGAGGACCTGCTGGAGCGTGTGCACCACCCGAAGCATGAGGTGAACATCGCCATCGTCGGCAAGTACATCGATTTGCCGGATGCCTACCTGTCCGTCACCGAAGCCATTAAGGCCGGTGGTTTCGCCAACTATGCCAAGGTGAACGTCAAGTGGGTCGCCGCCGATAAGTGCGAGACCGAGGAGGGCGCGGCCGCCGCGCTCGACCAGGTCGACGGCATCGTCGTTCCCGGAGGCTTCGGCATCCGTGGCATCGACGGCAAGATCGGTGCCCTGAAGTTCGCCCGTGAGAACAAGCTGCCGGCCCTCGGCCTGTGCCTCGGCCTGCAGTCCATGGTCATCGAATACGCCCGCCACGTCCTCGGCTTGGAGGACGCGAACTCCACCGAGTTCGAGCCCGATTGCGCGACCCCAGTCATCGCAACCATGGAGGAGCAGAAAGACATCGTCGCCGGCAATGGTGACATGGGACACACCATGCGTCTTGGCTCCTATCCGGCTGAGCTTGAAGAAGGTTCCATCGTCGCGGAACTGTACGGCACCACGCATGTCACTGAACGTCATCGTCACCGTTACGAAGTGAACGTGGCATATAAGGACCGTCTGCGTGAAGCGGGTCTGCGCATTTCCGGCCAGAGTCCGGACGGCGAACTCACCGAGTTCGTCGAGCTTCCTCGCGAGGTGCACCCGTTCTATGTGTCCACTCAGGCTCATCCTGAGTTCAAGTCCCGCCCGACCAAGCCGCACCCGCTGTTCGCAGGTCTGGTCAAGGCCGCTCTGGACCACCAGCAGGAGCGCTAAATCGACGAATTGTGATTAACGTCGGATAACCCGATATGCAACATGGTCATGAGTCCAAAGGAGTTCATGGCCATGTTGCATAATAAGGGCTTGGCCTTGAATTATCAACAAGACGTATTCGTAATGAAAAACCTTTACGAGGGAGCATGAGCTTGAACGATATGGATTCTCCGGAAAGCGGCAACGGTAAGTTCGCCTTCCCGAACATGGGCGATGAACCAAAAGTCATCTCGCAGGTGAGCTTGGATTCGTTTGCCGAAACGGCCGATTCCATTGATGATGGTGCAGCGTTGACTGTGAATGCCAGCAAGAAGCGCCACCTGTTGTGGCTGTGGATTGTTCTTGCGGTGATGCTTCTTCTCGGTGCCG
This sequence comes from Bifidobacterium sp. MSK.13.1, assembly GCF_019131435.1. Classification (NCBI taxonomy): domain Bacteria; kingdom Bacillati; phylum Actinomycetota; class Actinomycetes; order Bifidobacteriales; family Bifidobacteriaceae; genus Bifidobacterium; species Bifidobacterium sp. MSK.13.1. The sequence goes on from NZ_JAHOMM010000002.1 coordinate 64,921, forward strand.
TGGCCGGCGGCGGATACTGGTTCTTCCAGTCACATGCGTTGCCAGGTGTCACGCTCTGGGGCAAGTCCATGACAGGACAATCCCGAGATCATATCATCCAAGAGATTTCCGATACGGCGGAATCATTAACGGTTCCCGTTTCCTATGAGGGAACGAGCAAGAAAGTCACGTTGAAGGATCTTGGCGTCGCCATTGACGCGGAATCCATCGCCGAAAATGTGATGAATGCGAAACGTGACGATTCCTTCTTTCAGAAGTATGCATTCTGGACCCGTGAGGATGTCGACGTCGAGTCTTTCGATGATTCTCGAGTCAGCGCCCAGACGGTAGGTGACATGTTGGGAGTGCAGTCCGTGTCCGCCACCAACCCGTCGCTACAGCTCAACGCGGATGGTACCGCTTTCGATGTGACGCCAGGTCAGCAGGGGACTGGTATCGATGTGACGGATATCGTCAAAGAAGCCAAGAACGTGCTTGAGTCCTTTGGCAAGCAGACCGCTCAAATGGTGACTCTTAAAAGTAAGGTTACTGATCCCGCCATCACGGATGACCAAGCCAACGAGGCCAAGGCTTCTGCTGACGCGTGGATAGCGAAGCCGGTGGCTATCAAGATCGGCGACCATAAAGTGGCGGAATTCGGTGCGCAGTCCATTGCATCGGCCATCACGCTTGGACCGGATAGTGAGAAGCTCGGCGATAATCAAACCCGAAATGGCTCTTTGATTATCGATGGTGACAAATTGCAGCAATACTATAACGATTCCATCAAATCGAACTTCCATGCTGATCGAGTTGACGGTGATGTCATCGTTAATAGTGTCGGTGATGTGCTGCAAACCAATGTAGCTGGGCATGATGGTATAACCGTTACTGATGGTAGCGACACCAATGTTGGCCGTGATGCCGCTGAGGCGTTTGCCAAAGGTTCTGATTCAGTAAGTATTCAAGGCACTTGCGACCCACAGAATGAGAAAAAAACCACGCGTACCGTGGTAGTCAGCTTGTCTTCGCATACCGTTACAGCCATTGAAAATGGGCAGACCGTCCGTGTCATGCATATGTCTGCCGGTCAGGGCAATGATTATCAGACGGGCCAGTGCCAGCCGAGCGGCGACTTGTGCACGCCAACCTACTGCGATCCGAACTCCTACGACAACTGCACGCCTGACGGTGACTTCAAAGTGTGGCTCAAGTACCAGTCCCAAGATATGAGCGGCACCCTTACCCTATCGGATGGAAACACCGAGAAGTGGGATGTCAAGGATGTTGGATTCGTCAACTATTTCTCGAAAACAGGTTGCGCGATTCATCGCATCGCCACTCAAAGTGCGTTTAACGACAGCAGTATTCAGGCTATGGGGAAGAACACGTCCCATGGTTGCGTCGGCGTCGGCTGGGATCAGGCTGAATGGTTCTACAATTGGTGCCTGATGGGAACGACGGTTCACGTTCAGGCCTGATATGCGGGCTAACGGCAGAAAGACGCAAAGGCGGAAGACTGAATGTTCGGTTTCCGCCTTTACGCTATGTAAGATAAATCACGACAAATCATTGCCGAATAGCGAAAGGGGCGCTAGTGTTTAGCCCCACGTTCTGTTAGGTTGTCATAGGTACAAACGAGTGATTGGAGGCAGCGTACGGTGGCAGAGAACCAAGCGCCCAACGCCGCGGCTGACGTGGAGATGAGCCAGTATGTGGCTGATCGCACGCGAGTGAATGAAGACAAGATCAAGCAGGATGACGAGATCATCCAGCAGTTCGGCGACTATACGTACGGATGGCATGACACGGATTTCGCCGGAGAAGCGGCAAAAAAAGGCATTGACGAGAATGTCGTGCGCGCTATTTCCGCAGATAAGAACGAGCCGGAATGGATGCTGGAAAAGCGATTGGAAGGCTATCGCGATTTCATCAACCGTCCGATGCCTCAATGGGGTGTCGATCTGAAGGATTTCGACGCCGACGATTTCAAGTATTACGTCAAGCCGATCGACAAGCAGGCCACGACTTGGGAGGAATTGCCTGACGAGATCCGTGCGACGTATGACAAGCTCGGTATTCCCGAAGCGGAAAAAAGCCGTCTTGTCTCCGGCATCGCGGCACAGTACGAATCCGAGGTCATCTACAACTCAATCCAGAAGGATCTTGAAGACCAAGGCGTGATTTTCGTCGACACCGACACCGCGGTGCAGAAGTATCCGGAAATCGTCAAGAAGTATTTCGGCAAGTGCATTCCGAGCAACGACAACAAATTCTCGGCATTGAACACCGCCGCATGGTCGGGCGGATCGTTCGTCTACGTGCCGAAGGGTGTGCATGTCGATATTCCGTTGCAGGCATACTTCCGTATCAATACGCCGAATATGGGTCAGTTCGAGCGCACGTTGATCATTGCCGACGAGGGATCGTACGTGCATTATGTGGAAGGCTGCACCGCACCGATCTACTCGACCGATTCGTTGCATTCCGGCGTGGTGGAGATTTTCGTCGAGCCGCATGCCCGCGTGCGCTACACCACCGTGCAGAACTGGTCGAACAACGTTTACAATCTGGTGACGCAGCGTGCCTACGTGCGTGAAGGCGGCACCATGGAATGGGTCGATGGCAACATTGGTTCCAAGGCAACCATGAAGTATCCGGCCTGCATTCTCGCCGAGCCGTATGCGAAGGCCAGCACCATGTCGCTCGGCTTCGCAGGCAAGGGCCAGTATCAGGATACCGGTGCGAAGATGATCCATCTTGCCCCGCATACCAGCTCCACCATTGTGGCGAAGTCGATTTCCCGCGGCGGTGGACGTTCCGCATACCGTGGTCTCGTCAAAATCGTCAAGGGTGCCGAAGGATCGTCCAACTCGACGGTATGCGATGCACTGCTTGTAGATGAGTTCAGCCGCTCCGACACCTACCCGCATGTGGACGTGCGCGAAGATGACGTTTCCATGGCACATGAGGCTACGGTTTCCAAGGTTTCCGAAGACCAGCTGTTCTACCTGATGAGCCGCGGTCTTTCCGAAGAGGAGGCCATGGGCATGATCGTGCGAGGCTTCGTGGAGCCTATCAGCCGTGAGCTGCCGATGGAATATGCGCTTGAACTGAACCGACTGGTGGAATTGCAGATGGAAGGATCGGTGGGCTGATTACCATGGCACAAACTCAGGAAATCAATATTCCCGTTGCGGATCCGAACGATCCGTATGCGAATCCGGCAGCCATGCCCTCTTCGGCGGATCGCTCGCCGCGGTCATTTGATGTGGACGCATTTGAAGTGCCCGACCGCAAGCAGGATGATTGGCGTTATACCCCTGTGGAACGTGTCGAAGAGTTCTTCAACGCGTTCACGCCGTCGAACGAAACCCAGATTGCCGTCACTATGATCGACGGCACGGCTCTTACTGAAGGCGTGACCTATAGCGAGGGCAAGCCGGGAGACGCCGATACGGGCATCGTTTCCAAGCCCTGCGATCGTGTGTCCGCAGTGGAATGGAACTCCGCCTCCCGTGCCGGAATTCTGCGTATCGACGGTGAAATCAGCCAGCCGATACTCGTTAAGATTCATGGTGCCGGAACGGATCTGGACGCATTCCACCTGGTGATCATTGCCGCCGATCGCGCCCACGCTGACGTTGTGGTAGAGCATGACGGCGATGCACGTATCGCCGAAGGTGTGGAGATTCTCACAGGTAGGGACTCCCATGTGTCCACCACGTTCATTCAAGAGTGGAACAAGGGCTCCAAGCATGTGGGCAACCAGCGTATCCACTTGGGGGAGGGTGCGTCCCTGCGCCATTCCGTGGTCACGCTTGGCGGCGATGTCGTTCGGATTCGTATGGATCAGGATTTTGGCGGCGATCAAGGCGATCTCAACATGCTTGGCATCTACTTTGTGGATCCGGGCGAGCATATCGAACATCGCACCATGATTGTGCACAACCATCCCGAGTGCAAGAGTCGTGTGGTATATAAAGGCGCTCTTGACGGCAAGGGCGCGCACTCCACATGGGTCGGCAACGCGCTGATTGCTCCGACCGCGCCGGGTACCGACTCGTATGAGCTCAACCGCAATTTGGTACTTACTCCGGGCGCGATCGCCGATTCCGAACCGAATCTGGAAATCGAAAACGGCAACATCATCGGAGCCGGACATGCCTCTTCCGTTGGGCGCTTTGACGATGAGGAGCTGTTCTATCTGCAGTCTCGCGGCATTCCGGAAACCGAAGCCCGCAAACTTGTGGTGCGAGGCTTTTTTGGCGAACTCGTCGAGGAAATCGGCATTCCCGCAATCAGCGAACATCTCATGAACGTTATCGACAAGCGCCTGGCACGCGGCGAGAACGACGCGATCGCCCAGGTGTTGGAAGAGAAGTAGAACGTAGGAGCGAAAACCATGTCAACTCTTGAAATCAAAGATCTGTACGCGCACGTCGAAACCAAGGACGGCATCAAGCCGATCCTCAAAGGCGTGAACCTGACCGTCAACTCCGGTGAAACCCATGCCATCATGGGGCCGAACGGATCCGGCAAATCCACGCTGGCCTACACGCTGGCGGGCCACCCCAAGTACGTGGTCGATTCCGGACAGGTGCTGCTCGACGGCGAAGACATCCTCAAGATGACCCCGGACGAGCGAGCCAAGGCAGGCATCTTCCTAGCCATGCAGTATCCGGTCGAAGTGCCGGGCGTGTCGATGACCAACTTCCTGCGCACCGCAAAAACCGAAGTCGACGGCAAGGCTCCGGCCATCCGCACGTGGACCAAGGAACTGTCCGAGGCGATGAAGCGCCTGAAGATGGATCCGAAGTTCGCCACCCGTTCCGTGAACGAGGGTTTCTCCGGCGGCGAGAAGAAGCGTGCCGAAGTGCTGCAGCTCGAACTGCTCAAGCCGAAGTTCGCCATCCTCGACGAAACCGACTCCGGCCTTGACGTTGACGCGTTGCGCATTGTCTCCGAAGGTGTGAACCGCGCCAAGGAAGCCAACCAGTTCGGTATTCTCATGGTCACGCACTACACGCGAATCCTCAAGTACATCAAGCCGGACATCGTGCATGTGTTCGCAGCCGGTCACTTCGTCAAGACCGGCGGCCCTGAACTGGCCGATGAGCTCGAGGAATCCGGCTATGACGCATACCTGCCGGAAGGATCCGATTCCGAAAGCGCGCTGGCATGACCGATTTTGCAGCGATTCGCAAGGAATTTCCGATCCTTGATCAGGAGATCCACGGCCATCCGCTCGTGTATTTGGATTCCGCGGCGACTTCTCAGAAGCCGCAATGCGTGATCGACGCCGAAAGCGATTTTTACCGCACCATCAACGCCGGCGTGCATCGTGGAGCGCATGAGCTTGCCGCACGCAGCACCATGGCGTTCGAAGAGGCACGTGCCAAAGTCGCACGTCTTGTCGGCGCCAACTCCGCTGAAGGCGAAGAGGAGATCGTTGTCACCTCCGGCGCCACCGCAGGACTGAATCTGCTAGCAACCGCATTCGGCAACGCATCCCAAGGGCGTGGGGGAGAAGCGGCACGACGTTTCGCTGTGAAGCCGGGAGACGAAATCGTCGTATCCAAGGCCGAACACCACTCCGTGCTATTGCCGTTCCAGGAGCTTGCCGTGCGTACCGGAGCGACATTGAAATGGTTCGATCTGGACAGTGAAGGTCGCATCCTTTCCAACACTGCGGACGAGGTGATCACCGAACGCACAAAGATCGTGGCCGTCACCCATGTGGGCAACACCACCGGTGCCATCACCGACATCGCGCCGATGGTGAAACGTGCGCACGAGGTAGGCGCGGTGGTTGTGCTCGACGCATGCCAGTCCGTACCGCACCTGAAGATCGACCTCCACGCTTTGGACGTTGACTTCGCGGCATGGAGCGCGCATAAGATGTACGGCCCGACCGGTGTCGGCTTCCTCTACGGCAAGCGCGACATGTTGGAGGCGTTGCCACCGGCGAATTTCGGTGGATCCATGGTGGAACTTGCCTGGATGGATCAGGAAGCCCAATACATGGCTCCTCCTGCGCGTTTCGAGGCGGGCACGCAGCCGGTCGCGCAGGTCGTTGCGGCCGGTGTCGCAGCCGAATGGCTGATGAATATCGGCATGGAGAATCTCGAAGCCCACGAGCGCGTTATCGCAGGCGAACTCCTCAAGATGGGGCAGATCGACGGCGTGCGCATTCTCGGACCGCAGACCAACGAGCAGCGCATCGGCACGGTGGCTTTTGAAATCGACGGCGTGCATCCGCATGATGTTGGACAGTTCATCGATGCGCAGGGCATCGCCATTCGTGTCGGACATCATTGCGCACAGCCGGTCCACCGTCACTTCGGCGTGTACGCATCCAACCGCGCATCCAGTGGCATCTACAATTCCGTCGAAGACGCGCAGGCATTGGTTGAGGCGTTGAAGAAGGTCCGTCCGTTTTTTGGAGTTGAGTAACGCATATGAGTGATTTTGCAATGTCTGGCGACGATCTCGAGCAGATGTACCAAGAGGTCATTCTCGAAGCCTCGAAGAATCCGCATGGCAAGGAGCATTTCGCTCCGGATCTGGCTTCCGAAAACGCCTCCCAGGCGGGAAAGACCACGGTTCAGGCAACCCACGAGTATTGCACTCCCGGCGAGTCCCACCAGTTCAATCCGACCTGCGGAGACGAGGCCACCGTGCATGTGGAGGTTTCCGACCAGGAGCCGCACGTTATCGAACGACTGGTGTGGGACGGTCACGGCTGCTCCATTTCACAGGCCAGCCTTTCGGTGATGGTGGATCTGGTGGAAGGCAAAACCGTGGATGAGGCCATGGAATTGGCCGGAACGTTCCATAAGCTCATGGAATCACGCGGCAAAGGCTTGGACGATGAATCCGCCGAGGAATCGTTGGAAGACGGCATCGTGTTCCAAGGAGTGTCCAAGTATCCAATGCGTATCAAGTGCGCGCTGCTCGGATGGGAAGGCATGAAGGACTCCGTGGCCAAGGCATTGGCCGCGAAAGCCTGACAAGTATTGTTCTATGGTGGAAAGCAGGATGTCTCCCGTGCTTCGTGCGCCGCGTTCTACAACGGGCGAAACACGTGAGACAAACTCCAGCCAACGCGATAGGCTACTCAACGGAACATATTCGAATCATATATGGAGCGACAATGAGCGATACCTTGGTACCTGAACCGCAAGCCTCGATTTTCGATTCCGTGGCCAAGGCATTGGGCAATGACGAGGCCGCGGCGCGTCGCGTCATGCTTAACCCAAATCTCGCCAAAGGATTCAAGGACGGCAAACCAGTGGAAATCGAACACGAAGACACCAAGCAGGACGCTTGTGGCTGCGGCAATCAGGCTGGAGCATGCGGTTGTTCCGAAGAACAGGATGACGGCATCGCGTTGAAGGCTATTGACGACATTGGTCGAGCTACTGCGGCCGACGTGAAGGAAGCGTTGCATCAGGTCATTGATCCTGAACTTGGCATTGATGTGATTGATTTGGGATTGGTGTATGGCATTGAGATCGATGAGCTTGGTCGTGCCATTATCACGATGACATTGACCACTCCGGCATGCCCGTTGACTGATCTGATCGAAGACGAGTGCGCGAGCACGCTTGCCGGCCTCGTCGAGGAATTCCGCATCGACTGGACGTGGCAACCGCGTTGGAGCATGGAAAAGATCACGCCGGAAGGTCGCGAGCAGTTGGCTGCGCTCGGCTTCAATTTCGACAATCTGCCAAAATACTGACAGAAAATCTGTGATATATCAACCTGATATTGCTGATATGTTGATTCCGCAGCGAAACTGCATGTTCGTTGCGGAATTTTTTTTGTAAAACAGATTTTGATGATATTTGATTGGATATCATCATCAAGAAAAATGGCACAGAAAAAGCGTGCTCCCGACGCCGGGAAGCACGCTTTTGTTCTGTGTGCGGCAGAACGTCAGTCGTCGACCACGGTACCCTTCGGCACCACGGTGATGCCTTCCGGCGTGACGGTGAAGCCACGGGCCAGATCATGTTCGGTATCGATACCGACGGTCGAATTCTCGGTAAGCACAACATTCTTGTCGAGGATCGCCTTGTAGACGCGTGCTCGACGATTGATGGTCACGCCGTCGAACAGAATCGAATCGACGACCTGGGACCACGAGTGGATACGCACGTTCGGCGAAAGCACGGAATGATGCACTTCACCGCCCGATACGATGACGCCAGGGGAGACGATCGAGTCGGTGGCGTGTCCGAGACGGTCGCGACCGGCATGGACGAACTTCGCTGGCGGCAGATTGCCGGATAGCGTGTAAATCGGCCATTCGGTGTTGTACAGGTTGAATTCCGGCACATACGAGATCAGATCCATATGCGCATCGTAGAACTGCTTCAGAGTACCCACGTCGCGCCAGTAGGCATGATCGGTCGGCGTCGCTCCCGGAATCTCGTTGGAGTTGAAGTCGTACACGCCAGCCTCGTTACGGGCCGCGAAGTACGGTGCGATATCGCCGCCCATATCATGCTTGGTGTCTTCGGCCTTCTCGTCAAGCGCCAAAGCTTCGAACAGGGCGTCGGTGTTGGCCACGTAGTTGCCCATGGAAGCAAGAATGGAGTTCGGATCATCTGGCAGGCCGGTCGTGGTCTGCGGCTTCTCCTGGAAGCTCTTGATCATATTCGGGTGCTCCGGATCAACCTCGATCACGCCGAACTGGTTGGACTGGCTGATCGGCTGACGAATACCCGCTACCGTGAACTCCGCGCCGGATTCGATATGCTGCTGCACCATCTGCTGGAAATCCATGCGGTAGACGTGGTCGGCGCCGACGATCACCACAATATCCGGCTGCACGTCCTCGATGATGTTGATGGTCTGGTAGATGGCGTCGGCAGAGCCGAGATACCAGTGCTTGCCAAGTCGCTGCTGAGCCGGAACAGGGGAGACGTAGTTGCCGAGCAACGGCGAAAAACGCCACACCGTGGAAATATGACGGTCAAGCGAATGGGACTTGTACTGGGTGAGCACCACGGTCTGCATATAGCCTGAATTGACCAAATTGCTCAGCGGGAAATCAATCAGACGGAACACGCCGCCGAACGGGACGGCGGGCTTTGCCCGGTCTCTGGTCAAAGGCATTAGACGAGTGCCTTCGCCTCCTGCAAGCACGATGGAAAGAATTTTCGGATTCTTTGCCATGAGAACTCCTCTCCTAGAGCGTCGTTACGACACCGCACACATTGGTCGGTCTGCATCATCGCAAACCACTTACGCACTCAATAATTGCATATTTTTTGCAACATGCAAGGAGTTTGCATCGCGAGTCTTGAAAATTTGCTGACTGTTTCAGTGAACAGCTGTTGAATAGAAGGCCACGGCGCTCGATGCGGCGACGTTAAGACTGTCCACTCCGTGGCTCATGGGAATCTTGACCGTCAGGTCGGCGCGGGAGATGGTGTGATGCGACAGACCGTCGCCTTCGGTGCCGAAAATCAGCGCCAATTTGTCGATATGGTCCTTTTCGCCGTTGTCGTTGTTCAAACGACGAACAAGCTCCTCCAGCGAAATGGAATCGTCTTCAAGGGCCATCGCAACGGTGGTGAACCCAAGATCGCGCAATTCCTGCATGCCGGTGAATGGCCAGTAGTGTTTATCATCTCCGCCAATACGAGTCCACGGAATCTGAAACACCGTGCCCATCGACACGCGGGCGGCGCGTCGATACAATGGATCGCCGCAGGAGGGCGTCACCAACACTGCATCGACGTTCAACGCGGCGGCTGATCGCATGAGGGCTCCGACATTGGTGTGGTCAACGATGTTTTCCATGACCGCGATGCGTCGTGCGCCGCGACACACCTCCTCGACGCTGGGCAGTGGCCAGCGTTTCATCGCGGCCAGGGCGCCACGATGCAAGCGGTAGCCGGTCAGCTGCTTGAGCTGTTCAGGGGATGCCACGTACACGGGAATGTCGGTGCCCCAACGTTGGTCGATGCGTGCGAAGGTTTCCGACATGCCTCCGATCCACGGTTCTTCGACAAGCAGGGAAATCGGTTCCCGGTCGGCGGTCAGCGCGCGATCGATGACTTTCGGCGATTCCGCGATGAACAGGCCCTTGCTGGGTTCAAGCTTGTTGCGAAGCTGGATTTCCGTGAGATTCGTGTATGCCGACACGCGCTCGTCGTCAATGGAATCAAGATGGATGAACTGCATGTGATCGATCTTTCGCCGAATAGCTTTCAGATACAAGAAAACCCCTTGTTTCCAAGGGGTTTGCTGGTGTCCGGAGCGGGACTTGAACCCGCACGCCTGTATAAATAGGCACTAGCACCTCAAGCTAGCGCGTCTACCATTCCGCCACCCGGACAGGTGCGTTGCTCAGCGGCAACAAACGAAAACTATAGCAGATGCTCGGTGTGATGCAAGTCTCGGCGTGTCGCGCGGAATTACGCCATTGGTATCCGAGGTGCTGGTAGGCTCTGAAACTATGACTGATGCCCTTTTCCTGCTTGATACGGAACATGATGATGTGCCGGTGAACAGTGACGAATTGAACGCCGGATGGAAATTGACGTTGCCCCAGTCGGTGCGTCGACATGCCATTCAGGCCATGCGTCTGAAAGACGGTGACGAATTGCAGCTTTCCGACGGTAAAGGGCTACGTATCCACGCGGTGTTGCGCGATGCGCAACAAGGAATCGCGGAAGTGTCGAGCTTCGGCAAAGAACCGCAGCCTACCACCAAACTCGCTTTGATCCAAGCGCTGGCAAAAACAGGACACGATGAGCAGGCCATCGACACCGCAACGCAGATCGGTGTGGATGAGGTGATTCCATGGCAGGCTGATCGTTCCATCGCCAAATGGAAGGCGGGGCGCACCGATAAGAAGTGGCGGCAAGTGCTTGATGCCGCCACTGAACAATCCCGACGCTCCTGGACGCCGGAATTGGGGGAGTGCGTGACCAGCAAGCAGTTGATTGCCATTTGCAAGCGTGCCTGTGTGCACGGCGACATGGTGATTGTGCTGCACCAGGATGCTACCAAAACTTGGAGCCAGCTGGAGGAAGCGATCGCGGTGCTTTCCGACAAATGCTTGCAGGACGGGCGCCAGCGTACCGTGTACGTGGTGGTCGGCCCGGAAGGCGGCATCAGCGATGCTGAAATCGAATCCTTCACCAATGCGGGAGCTGAAGCATGCGTGCTTGGAAGCAATATTCTGCGAGCGTCGACAGCTGGTCCCGTCGCGTTATCGCTGCTCGCACGGGCGTTGGGACGATTCATCTGACGCCACACGCCGGCGAAATGCGGCGGATTATCCCGGTTGCGCAATAGCATGGGTACCGAAGGACAACCAGCATTAAGGAGCATTATGAGCGACAAGGATTGCCTGTTCTGCAAGATCATCGCAGGAGAAATTCCAAGCGAAAAAGTGTATGAGGACGATACCACCTACGCATTCAAGGACATCAATCCGAAAGCCAAAGTACATGTGCTCGTGGTGCCTCGCAAGCATTATGCGAACGTGGCCGAGCTTGCGGCGGCCGATCCCCAGCAGCTCGCCCACATGGCTCAGGTCGCGCAAAATATCGCCGACCAGGAATTCCACGGTGCCTTCCGCCTGATCTTCAACACCGGAATTGATGCTGGCCAGACGGTATTCCACGTGCATGCTCACGTGCTGACCGGCGAAAAGCTTGACGAATAATCTTCCCTTTCCCCATATATCGACGTCAGAAGAGGTTTTGTGGCCACTACTACACGTACCATCGCGATTCCGCAGCAGCTTGACCCGGTGACCGTGCTCGGACCGGTCGACGAGGTCCTTCGGGAAGTGGAACGTGCGTTCCCCGACTTGACCATTATCGTCAGAGGCAACCGCATCGCGATCATGTCACGTTCCAGCAAATCCGAATCCCAAGCCGCACAGGCCGAGCATGTGATCGAAAACATCATCCAAGCCGCATATACGGCTCCGATGGACGCCGATACGGTGCGACGCATGCTCGATCAAAACGTGTTGAAAAATCCTGTGCGTGCTACTCGCCCGGGCCATGGACGTGTAGTGGAGGAACTACGGCTGGCCGATCGGCAACAGGAGCATACCTCCAATCGCGAGAATCATGCGGACCGACGCAAACCGCATGTGCCCGGAGTGATCACCTTTGCGCTCGGCAAGCCGGTGCGTGCCAAAACGGCTGGTCAGATCACATATGTCAATGCCATCGAATCACATACCATCACATTTGCCATCGGACCGGCAGGCACCGGCAAAACATACCTTGCAGTGGCGAAAGCGGTACGCGCATTCCAAGATAGGCAGGTGCGCCGCATTATCCTGACCAGACCAGCCGTCGAGGCGGGAGAAAGCCTTGGTTTTCTTCCCGGCACATTGAACGAAAAAGTCGATCCATATCTGCGTCCGCTATATGATGCGCTTTCTGACATGCTCGGGGCGGACCAGCTCAAGCGCTACATGGACGACGGCACCATCGAAGTCGCACCGCTCGCATACATGCGTGGACGCACGCTCAACGATGCATTCGTGATCCTCGATGAAGCGCAGAACACCACCGAACAACAAATGAAGATGTTCCTGACCCGACTAGGCTTCAATACGAAAATGATTATCACCGGCGACGTGACGCAGGTCGATCTGACAGTACCGAAATCCGGGCTCGCCACCATCGAACGCATCCTTGACGGCATTGACGACATCGCATTCGCCCACCTCAAACCGGAAGACGTAGTGCGACACGCGCTTGTCGGCAAAATCGTCGCAGCGTACGACCGACACGCGGCCATTGCCGGCGACCACAGCAGACACGCCACGGGCAAAACCACATCCAGGCAAACAAGCGAGCAAATCGAAAGGAACGCTGAATGAGCGTCGAGGTAACCAACGAAACCGTCTGGCAAATTGACGGCAAGGTGTTCTCCGATCTTGGCATATGGGTGATGGACCAAATGCGGGTCAGCACGCAATCCGACCTGACCATCATGTTCGTAGACCCCGATCCCATCGCCCAACTGCACATGCGTTGGATGAATCTTGAAGGCCCCACCGACGTGATGAGCTTCCCCATGGACGAGCTGCGCCCAGGAGACGGCCGAACTGTGATGGAAGGCGTGCTTGGAGATATCGTGATTTGCCCGTGGGTGGCTGCGCAGCAGGCGCTCGCGGCCGGACATAACACCATGGAGGAAATGATGCTGCTGACGATTCATGGCATCCTCCACCTACTCGGATACGACCATGCCACCCCAGAACAGGAGCGTCAGATGTTCGGTCTGCAGCGACAGCTGCTACTCACCTTCTTCGCGCTTCGCCAGGGAGCGGGGACGCAGGCCATCCTTCCGCCGGATACGCCGGACGCGCTCGCCGAATGGGATAGGCAGCATGGCACGGGACGGCAGATCGCCAAATAATGATTGACGTTGCCGGTAGCATATCGTCCGGCATGATGGGGGCTGAATTATGCAGGCAACAATGATTGCGATGATCGTGGTGCTCGCCGTGGTGGCGCTGCTGTTGGTCTGGCTGTCGCTTTCAATGGCCGCGACTGAAGGCGCTGTGGGACGTGTGACCAGGGCGAGCCTGAATAACCTTATTCTCGAAATTCAAACGGATGCCGAGCTTTCGCAATTCATACGCGACAAGAAAATCAGGCGCATTCATAAGGTTCAGCGGTTGGTGGCCGATCGCTATGCCACCGCCGGATCGTGCGCGTTCTTCCGCATCTGCTGCAATGTGGTTGATGGTGTGCTCGTGACGGTGATTGCGGGCATGTTGGACGCTCCACTATGGGCCGAATTGCTTGCCGGATTTGTTTTTGCCATCGTCGTTGCGGTGATTTCGCTGTTGGTGCGTCCGCGTAGCGCCGGGGCATCCAAGCCAGCCGACATTATGCTGCAGCATGTGGATGCTGTTTCCATTGCGGTTCTATTAACCCCATTCGCAAAAATCGGGGGGCAAAAAGGCGCGAAGCGTCGCGGCAGTGATCTTTCCGACGACGAGGAGCTCGAAAAAATCCAGATCGAACAAGGACGGGCAACCATTGACCGTCTGGTCGAAGCCAACGATTTCGATCCTGAAGTTTCCGAAATGCTGCGCAATGTGCTCACGCTTTCCGAAACGCTGACTCGCGAGATCATGGTGCCGCGCACCGACATGATTTGCATCGAGCGAGACGAAACGTTGGAGAATATGCTTAAGCTTTGCTCCCGTTCCGGATTCTCACGTGTGCCGGTCATCGGCGACGATGTGGACGATCTGGTCGGCGTGGCTTATTTGAAAGATGCCGTGCGCGCGACGGCCTTCAACCATGCGGCGATGACACGAGAAGTCGAATCGATAGTTCGTGACCCCATGCTCGTGCCGGAATCCAAGCCGGTCGATGATCTTTTCCACCAAATGCAGCGCACACGCCAGCATGTCGCCATTGTGGTGGATGAATATGGCGGAATCGCGGGCATGGTCACCATCGAAGATGCCATCGAGCAGATTGTGGGCGAACTGGAAGACGAACATGATCGCACGCAACATGCCGATCCGGAACGGATCGGTGACAAGAAATGGAGCATGCCCGCACGCACGCCTATCGCCGACTTGGAAGAGATTTTCGAAATCGACATTGACGAGGATGATGTCGACACCGTTTACGGCTTGCTGACCAAGCTGTTGGGACGTGTGCCGATCGTCGGATCCTCCGCAGTCACTCGAGGCTTGCGCATGACCGCGGTCGACTCCGCAGGACGCCGCAAAAAAGTGTCGACCATTGTGGTGGAGCCGGCCCACGTCGAGGGCGTGGACGAAACTGAAACACGTAACGAAGAACATGCGGATGATGCCGAAAAGGCATCCGACAACGATAAGGATTCCAAAGACAAGCATGACTGACGCAGCAACAACCGAGACGACTTCCGACCATTCCGATTCCGCCACGCCCGTTCCATATCGGTCCGGTTTCGTTGCCGTGGTCGGGCGTCCTAACGTGGGCAAGTCGACGTTGATCAACGCGTTGATCGGTACGCAGATCGCCATCGCATCATCTCGCCCGGAAACCACTCGTAAAGCCATTCGTGGCATTTTAACCACGGATAATGCGCAGATCGTTTTGGTTGATACGCCTGGCATCCATCGACCGCGCACACTACTTGGGCAGCGTCTGAACGATGTTGTGGACGAGTCGCTCGCCGACGTGGACGCCGTTGCTTTCCTGCTGCCTGGTAATCAGGAGATTGGTCCCGGCGACAAGCGCATTTTGAGCCGTCTGCGTTCTGATTTCGCAGTCAAGCGAGATGATGGCACATTCAAATGGAAGGTGCCGCTGGTTGCCATCGTTACCAAGATTGACGAATTAAGCCGTGACGGGCTGATCAATAAGCTCATTGAAATCAACGAATTCGCCGACTTCACCGATATTGTGCCAGTCAGCGCGCTGAAGCATGACAATCTTGCGGAAGTCAAGAACGTGCTTATCGAGAACATGCCGGAAGGCCCGCAAATGTACCCGGCCGAGCAGATCACCGAAGAGCGTCCGGAAGAAACCATTGCGGAACTGGTCCGTGGCGCTTTCCTGGAAGAATTGGATGACGAGTTGCCGCATTCACTGGCCGTAGTCGTGGATTCCATCGAATATCCGGAAGACAACGATAGTGGCGAAGCTTACGATGGCAAAGCCCACGTGATTGTGTCGATTTATGTGGAACGCGATTCCCAGAAACCGATCATCATCGGCAAGGGAGCGGAACATCTTGTGCGTGTCAAGAAGAAGTTGCGTACGCCGGTCAACCGTATTGTTGGACAGAAAGCCAAACTCGATTTGCATGTCAAGGTTGCCAAGGGATGGCAGTCGGATCCTAAACAGCTCGAGAAGCTAGGCTTCTGATCTGTTTAGGATCCGCTTCGCAGCGAAGCTGCTCACTTCACCTAAGGACAGTCCACTGGACTGTCCTTTTGACGGTTCAGCCAAACAGCTCGAGAAGCTAGGCTTCTGATCTGCTTAGGATCCGCTTCGCAACGATTGCGTGGAAAATAATAAATGAGGTCTGATTCCCGTAGGAGTCAGACCTCATTCTGCTGTTTCGAAGACTACTTCTTCTTGGTGTACATCTGCGTATTCAGCAAAGTGGCATAACGCTTGATGACCTTCGGACGAATCACCTTCATGGAAGCGGTCATCAAACCATTCTCCTGAGTGAATTCCTCCGGCAGAATGATGAACTTACGTACGGACTCCGCACGGGAAACACCTTCGTTGGCCTGATCGACCCACTTCTGCACTTCCGCACGGACGGCGGCATTGTTGGCGGCCTCCTCCATGGGTATGTCGCGATTCAGCCCCTTGCTTTCCAACCACGGACGCAAGGATTCCTCGTCAAGCGTAACAAGTGCGGAAATGAATGGACGCTTGTCGCCAAGCACCAAGGCCTGGGAAACGAATTCGCAACGCTTGATAACCTCTTCGATCGGACCGGGCGAGACATTCTTGCCGCCTGCGGTGATGATGAGATCCTTCTTACGTCCGATGATATACAGGAAGCCGTCATCGTCGATACGTCCCAAATCGCCGGTACGATACCAGCCGTCTTCAGTGAATGAATCCTCGGAGGCTTCCTCGTTCTTGTGGTACTTCGGGAACACGGCGGTACCCTTGACCTGAATCTCCTCATCTTCGGCGATACGCAGCTCGAAGCCAGGGAAAGCCACGCCGACGGAACCCTGATGATAGGGCACACCAAGCGGATTGAACGCGCAAGGAGCCGTGGTCTCGGTCAAGCCATAACCCTCATACACGGGCACTCCGGCGCCACGGAAGAACGCCATAAGTTCCGGGTCAAGAGGAGCGCCGCCCGCCACGATCCACTGGGCACGTCCGCCGAGCACCTCGCGTAGCGAAGCGTAGACCACCGGGTCGAACGCCATACGGCGAGCCTTGGCCAAAGCTCCGGCCTTACCCTTCGCACTGACCTCCTTCATGTAATTCTGGGCTGCCACAACGGCTGCGGCGAACGCCACGCCCTTGGCGCCATGACCAGCCTTCTGCGAGGCCGCGTTATACACCTTCTCAAGAACACGCGGAACAACGATCATGACGGACGGCTTGGCGACCTGAAGATCGGCGATCAGCGTCTTGATGCCCTGCGCGATGTAAATATGCAGTTCGCTGGCTACGCAAATGTAGTTGATGGCACGTGCGAAAGAGTGCGCCTGTGGAAGGAACAGCAGCACGCTGTTCTTCCTCTCATGCAGCAGTTTCGGCATATACGCCGGAAGATTCAACGCGGTGGTGCAATAATGCTCATGGGTCATCTCCACACCCTTCGGCGCGGCGGTAGAACCAGAAGTATACACAATGGAGCACAGGTCGGTTTTCTTGATGGAAGCGATGCGCTCGTCAAGCTCTTCGTCGCTCACGCCGGAGCCGTAGGCCATGATTTCGTCGAGACCGCCGTTCTCGAAGCAGATAATGTGTTCCAGTGCCGGGCATTCCTTATCGGCACCATCGGCTTTGGCGCGCATATCGGTGGTCTCGACCACCAGCAGGCGGGAATCGGAATTATTGACGATATTACGGATCTGCTCCGCGGAATCCGTGTCGTAGATCGTGGCGAGCACACCACCACATGCCATGACGGCCGCGTCGAACACATCCCACTCGTACGAGGTACGGCACATGAACGCCACGCCGTCGCCCTTCTTAAGACCGTAATGCATCAGACCCTTGGCGATCTGACGAATATCGGCGAGCACCTCGTTGCCGGTTTTGGTCACCCATTCGCCGTTCGTCTTATAGGTGTAGAGCGGCTCGTCACCCATACGCTCGGCTCGATCGGCGTAAATATCGTAGATGGTGGTGCCCTCGTCCAGCGGCGGCTTGCCCTCGGTTTTGGTGGTCAACAGACCGGTTTCCGGATCGAGGAACGTGGTGGATGGGAATCCTTCGCCCCATTCGACGGTGTGCGGAAGGTCGATATGGCCGTCGGGGGAGATGATGTTGTTCGGATCGTTGTAATCCGGAGTGTTGCCGGAATCGTCGCTGACGGGGTGAACGAAGTCACCTCCCAAACGCAGTGCCTTCTGCGCAAGATTTGCAGCTCGCTTGTTCAAAGAGGTGATGACAGACACGTGACTCTCCTACACATTTAAATCCAATATCTGTAGGAATGATAGACCCATGAATGCGACACGTCACCTTACGGTAGCGTAGGGAAAGTGCGCATCCAGCGGGGCCTGCGTAAAGGAATTGCCATGCGATGCCATTCAATAGGTGAACTTTTCTTCATACAAAGGTGTGACCTACGTTACACTGGTGCGCTGTATCTGTTCATTTTGATTTCTTTAACGAGGAAGAAAGGGCACCTATGGCTGAAACAGCTGAAGCCACCGTGGTCTTCGGAGTTCTCAATGAGACCTCCGAACACGAGTCTCGTGTTGCTCTGACACCGGATATCGTAACGAGGTTGCGTAAATCGGGTGTTAACTGCCTGATCGAATCCGGTGCGGGCGTCGCATCGCATTATGTTGATGAGGATTATAGTAAGGCCGGAGCGCAGGTCGTCTCCGCCGATGAAGTGATTGCGCGTGCCGACGTGCTTGGTTTCGTCGATCGTCCGAGCAGCGCGCTGCTCGGACGCGTTAAGCAGGGTACCTGGATTATCGGTATGCTCGGTTCGTTCACCGACGCCGATTATGTCACTGCGATTGAAAAGGCCGGTCTGGTCGGTGTTGCCATGGAGAAGCTGCCGCGTCAGTTGAGCTCCGCGCAGTCTATGGACGAGATGACTTCTCAGAATTCCGTAATGGGTTATAAGGCGGCCATCGTGGCGGCCAACGCGTACGGTTCGTTCCTGCCGATGATGACCACCGCCGCTGGCACGATCCGCCCGGCCAAGGTGCTTATTCTTGGCGCAGGCATCGCGGGTCTGCAGGCCATCGGCACCGCCAAGCGTCTTGGCGCGGTTGTCACCGCGTACGATGTGCGTCCGGCTTCCAAGGGCGAAGTTGAATCCTTGGGCGCGAAGTTCCTGGATCTGGGTCTTGACTTCTCCAAGGGTCAGGGCGAGGGCGGCTATGCCCGTGCGCTGAGTGCCGAAGAGCAGGCCCAGCAGCAGGCTGCCGTCGATCAGAAGGCTGCCGGCTTCGATATCGTCATCACCACCGCCAAGGTTCCCGGCCGCAAGCCTCCGGTTCTGCTGACCAAGGCTGGCGTGGCCGGACTGCACCGTGGCGCTGTGATCGTCGACTGCGCGGCAAGCGACCTCGGCGGCAACGTCGAAGGTTCCACCGTCGGCACCCAAGTCACTGAAAACGGCGTGACCATCATCGGCGCTCCGTACCTGTCAAGCGGCGTTTCCACTACCGCATCCAACCTGCTGAGCCGCAATGTGGCCGATGTGCTTGCGCATTTCGTGCGTGACGGCAAGCTGGCCATCGATCTGAACGAAGAGCTTGACAACGCCATGGTCGTGGCCGGCCGCGGCGAGGAAGCCAAGAAGGAAGGGGAGTAAGCAATGGATATCGTTGTTGCGATTACTCTGTTCGTCCTCGCGCTGCTGATCGGCGTTGAGGTTATCGGCAAGGTGCCGGCCACCTTGCATACTCCGTTGATGTCGGGCGCGAACTCGATCCACGGCATCGTCATCGCCGGCGTTGTTATCGTCGCCGCGCATGCCACCAGCCCGCTCGCCTGGGTGTTCATCTTCCTGGCTGCAGTGCTGGGCACGATGAACGTGGTCGGCGGCTATGTCGTCACCGACCGCATGCTGGAGATGTTCAAGTCCGACAAGGGCAAGAAGAAGGAAGAGGAGGCCAAGTAAATGGGTACCATGGCTGAAATGCTGAGCACGCCGCTCGGCGTCATCGAATGGTTCGTCTATCTGCTGGCCGCCGTGATGTTCGTTATCGGCCTGCACTTGATGAACTCTCCGAAGACCGCTCGCAAGGGCAATATGGTCTCCGCTGTCGGCATGATCCTTGCCGTGGTCATGGCGTTCATTGTGCTGTTCGCAGGTGAGATCTCCAACGGATTCCAGCATGGCGTTGCCGTTGTGCTGCTGATAGCCGGCATCATCATCGGTGCCGTCGCCGGTGTGGTTTCCGCCAAGAAGGTCAAGATGACCGACATGCCGCAGCTCGTTTCCGTATTCAACACCGTGGGTGGCGGCGCCGCCGCGCTTGTGGCTTTGAACGACATTCTGACCTCCGAGGGCACGCCTTCCATCGTGGTGTTGATCACCGCTGGTTTGGGCATCATGATCGGTTCCGTCACGTTCTCCGGCTCTCTGATCGCAGCCGGCAAGCTGCAGGGCATCAAGTGGGTGAAGAAGCTGAACTTGCCGGGCAAGGGCTTCTGGAACATTCTGTTCGCCGTACTGACCGTCGTATCCTTCGTCATGCTGTGCGTGCAGCCGGGCCAGCGTCTGCTGTGGTCCGTGCTCACCACCGTGTTCGCGCTGTGCTACGGTCTCGTGTTCGTCATCCCGATCGGTGGCGCCGATATGCCGGTGGTCATTTCCGTACTCAACGCCTGCACCGGTACTGCAGTGGCCATGTCCGGCTTGGCTATCAATAACATCGCTCTGATCGTGGCCGGCGCACTGGTTGGTGCCGCCGGTGTGACCCTGTCCATCGCCATGTCCAAGGCCATGAACCGTCCGCTGCTGTCCGTGCTTGCAGGCGGTTTCGGTGGTGCCAATGCCGCCGCTGGCGCTGGTGAGGGTCCGGAAGGCAGCATGAAGGAAACTTCCGCGGACGATCTGGCCGTACAGCTCGTATACGCCGAAAAGGTCATCTTCGTGCCGGGCTTCGGTCTGGCCCAGGCTCAGGCCCAGCGCGAGCTTGCTGATCTTGGTGTGCTCCTCAAGAACCACGGCGTCGAAGTCTCCTACGCCATCCATCCGGTGGCAGGCCGTATGCCTGGCCACATGAACGTGCTGCTCGCCGAAGCCAACGTGCCGTACGAGGAGCTCGTCGATCTGGATGACATCAATCCGCAGTTCCCGCAGGCCAACGTGGCTCTTGTGGTCGGCGCCAACGATGTGACCAACCCGGCCGCACGCAAGCCGGGCACCCCGGTCTCCGGCATGCCGATCCTCGACGTCGACAAGGCCCAGAATGTGGTGGTCATGAAGCGCGGTCGCGGTACCGGTTATGCCGGTATCCAGAACGAACTGTACTTCGAAGACAACACGCAGATGCTTTTCGGCGACGCCAAGGCAAGCCTGCAGGCCGTTATCGCGGCAGTCAAGGAGCTCATCAACTAACAGCTGAAACGTTGCGTTGATGCTTTTCCTGAAAGGTCTCTTCCGGTGAGGGAAGGGACCTTTTTGCATATGGTGATTTTCGTAAGATCAGGTCTGTTGCATGCGAATTGTGAGTTATCCACAGTCGTTATTCGCCTGTGGATATGGGTGGAGTTTTCCACATATCCACAGATTTTCAAGGTTCGGTGGCGCAAGATGATTTGAATATGAGACAGTAGGTGCACCCTACAACAAAGGAGTTGCACATGGCGGAAATAATCACTGGCCCGTTCCATATGGATGAACAGGGATTTTTGGCAACGATCGAAGAACTTATCAAGCGGTTTGATGGATACAGTTCTGGCAAATATCTTGCGGAATTGGGAAAAATCCACGATGAATACGGTGAGATCGGATCTCTTTCGCTTTTTGACGAAAAAGTCTGTGAACTGGGGAAGGAATTATTCTGCAGCACATCATGGGTGGCGAATCTGGCGTGGGCCATGATTTCGTTCGATTATGATCTGGTTGAGCATGATGCGAATTTTCTTGATGGATGCCGTAACATCGTGCGTAAGTACGGTATGAGCGTTTGGCTCTATGAAATGATCAATGACGCTTCGATAGCGGTGGCTTTGCAAAGGCCCAGCAGCAGAATGCCATTCCAGATTGGATTGACCTACACCAAGGATGTGTTTCGGAGAAGCAAGAAAAAGGGTGGAAAATACGCTACCAGCAAAAAGAAGAGACTGGCCTGCATGGCTGAATATTTGCAGGAAGTATATTGGCTGGCCGCGTACAGTCTGCTACGTTGGGGTGAGGAAGAGCCGCGTGCGGCCGATGTTGCGTTGATGGTGCTTGGATATGGCGGTATCGGCATGTGCATGCTGAGGGACGATCCGAAAGTAGTGGATTCCGGATGCGATGAAGACTTCTCCTATCGAAATCTGTGCGACCATCTGCGCGATCTTAGAATTCAAGCCGATCTGGACTATGCTTGCAATGCCGACCTTGCCGAATCCATGTTGCTTGAATATCCCGCGTGTATGGATGCGCGATATCTGTACGATGCGGGGAAAATCGTGGAAGCGTATCGTGCTTTGTGGAACAAGCAGACTGAATCAGCTTCGCAAATCATGGAACGCGTTTACCAGAAGGGCGCGTATCAGGTGACGAACATTTGGGAGGATCCGCTGTACCTGCATGATCTTGCCCTGTCGCTGTTGGGGGCAGTCGGCTCGCGGCCCCTTACTGAAGGGTTCCGGACTCGTGATGACAAGATGTTCCAGCAGGGAGTGGAAAGTCTGAGACGAACGACTGAATCCGTTAAAGGGATGGGGTTGGCGATGACATTGGGAGGGTATATCTGCTTCCCGGAACCGGAAAGTAGGGATGATGCGCTTTTCGCACCGCGAAAGGAGAAGAAACGATTAATGGACGCCTGTAACGGGCTTAGGGATTTGTCGGCAATGGTTGCGCTCTACCGTTTTCCAAGGGATATCGAATCCCTGCGTGCAACGCGTGCGCTTCTCGCTCATGACGCGAAGGGATATATCGATCTGATGGGTCCATACATGGGAAGCGCGGATGAGACGGGAGGAAACGAGGGGAGGCCGGTTTCAATCGGCGACTGATCGGCCTCTCAGATCGCGAACGTCAAAGCGTATGCATCATGGTTGTGCCGAGATTGAATGGCGGAACGTTCAGATGAACTTTGTCTCTTCGATCTCGGTGCATGCTATGCCGTATTGCTCCAACAATTCGCGAAATGCTTTTACGTATCTATCTGTGGCGAACTTCTGTGTGAATGACAGACAGAAGTTCTCGTTTACGTAATTCACTTCCACCAGCGTGGACGTCCAATCCGCATAGGCGTAACAATTTTGGACATGCCGTGCCAAAGAACCCCGATCGAACATTCCTGTATAACTGATGTCAGCCGTTGAACATCGCATGCTGATAACTTGTCTGCACATCTGTTTCTGGGCTTCCAGATTTGGCAGGCTCTCAAGATAGTGATTCAGCCAAGTGGTTCCTGCCAGCTTGGGAATCAGTGTTTCAATATCGCACTCGTCTACCTGTTCATGGGGCATTTTCAGCTTGGTCCGGCAGATGCGGTCCTTGGCACAATCTTTGCACAGACCATCAGTGTGATCGTCGCGCTGGTGGTGATTCGTTGCAAGCAGAAAGGCATTCGTTTAAGGAAGGCTGATTTCAAGCCGAATCGCAATATGTTGGGCGGCATTCTCAGCATACGGACGTTCGTATATCGGCTTCATTACCCTGCCTTACTTGGAAATCGTATCGTCAAGGTGCGCAAACAGTGGGCGAGCCAACCATGCCAAGGGTAGTGATGCCAGTGCTGAAATCAGCAGTATAAGCCAAACCGTGCAATGTGCGTGCAGCCATCCGTAAAGCATTTGCCCGAGTGGCTGGGCGCATATCGTCAATGATGAAATAATGGCCATGACCTTGCCTGTAAGCGCGGTTGGTGTCCTCATCTGAATAGATGGTACGAGAATGAGGTTCAAGAAATCAACGGCGATTATGACTGCCGCAGTGCAGAGCACCAGCATGATGAGCTTGGTTTGCGTTGAACATGGAAGCAGGAAGGCGATGGCCGGTGGGAGCAGCATAAGACTTTCCACGAACAACAACGAAGGGGCGTTTCGTGATTTCAAACGGTTGGCGAAACAGCCAGCGATGAATGTTCCCGCTATGCCGGCAATGCCGATAATGCCATCGCATAGACCATATGTCGCCGCATCGTAGCCTAACGTAGTTCGAATAATGTAAGGAAAGCTTACTGAACTGAATCCAGTCAGTATCAGATTGATCCATGTGCAAACACCGGCTAATCGTGCTACGGTCGGCTCCTTGCGAAGCAGGAAAGCGGTCGCCGAATGCATATCGCCAATGATGACGTCGAGCAGGCAGATGCCGGCATCATCTTGATTCGATAGGGGCTTTGCGAGTCTGATGAAGCATTCAACCATGGCTGCCGACATAAGACATGCTGCGGTGATGAGCATCATCGGTCGAATGCCGACCAGCCCGTACATCACGCCACCTAGGAAACTCGGGAGTAATTGGCTGAGCTGCTGCACTTGGTTGATGATGGCCGCGCCTCGGCGAAGATCAGTGGAGGACTCTCTTCCGATGATTTGTGGCAGTGCGGATTGCACGACGGGAGTTTCCATGGCATCGAGTACTGCCAACACTACCTGCATGATGGCGATGGCGAGAATGTTGAATCCGGATAGTGCGAAAAACACAGTCGCGAGCAGTGTGACGATTCCTGAGATGATATCGAGCGCCACCATCATGGCACGTTTGCTTACTCGGTCGGCCATAACACCTCCGAATGGGCTAATAAGTATGGTCGGGATGACGGATATGGCCAGCACGGTGGCGAAGGTCGTGGATGATGCGGTTTCGTCCAGTACCCACATGGACATGGCAAATCGGAGCATGGTATTGCCGAACAAGGAAATGCCTTGACCGAGTACAAGCAGGATGAAGTTTGCGGAGCGCAAGCTGGATTGGAGTGTCTTTGCTGACGAGTTTTTCATGACTATTCCTTTCGATACCGACTGACGGTATGTAAAAAAGGTACAAATAAAGATAGATTGACATTGCCGAGCTTTTATTGCGGATTACTGGCGAGTAGGAAGAAGCCTTCCGCAAGCCGATCTTCCATATCACTGTCGTGATCGATAAGTGGAACTCCGAGCGAGTCCATAATCAATCCAAGACAGTGGATGCGATGCTTGAATTCACTTAGGGTAGTGATGGGGTAGAAGTTTGGGGCTAGCCAGTAATTGAACAGCAGTGAAAAAAGTTCCGCGGCTTCTTGAGGGTATTCGGTTGTGATTGAACCGTCCCTTAACCCCTCCTGGATGAAGTCGTACGCGATTTTGGTGCTGTCGGTTCGCCAGATGCGAAGATTTTCGGCGAGGATTTTCGGGTCGTTCAGCAGGGGAAACGCATCGCGCATGAGGGTCATATGTTCGGTGTCGGTAATCTGCATCATGAGCGAATTGCGTAGTTTCTGCAATCCGTTTCGTGAGCCATCCTCTTGATTTGCCTGGGGAAGAAGTCGTTCGTTGTCGGAATCTATCAGGGCATGCAGCATCGCTTCTTTGTTTTTGAAATGATGGTAGATAGCGCCTTTGCTGAGGTCTTCGAGCTCGTCGAGAATATCTTGAATCGTGGTGCGCTCATACCCCTTTTGCGCGAACAGCTTTTTCGCGGCGTCAAGGATTCGCTGTCGCGTCACTTCAGGGTGCGCATTGCGCGCCATATGCCTCTCCTTCGATGATGGAGTCGAATACACCGACATTATACATACCGTTGGTCGGTGTGGTATGTCGGACACTTCCCAGCTCGGTCGAAGAGGTACCGAAAGAATCTCTGCAGATTTCTGCGAAGAAACCTGAATCTGCGTTGCCGGGGTGCGGGATGTCTGTCTTTTCTGCGGTTGGTGCATGATTGGGTGTCCAAGGTCAACTTGAGTGAGTGACGGCTGGGTTCCCGAAGGGAATAAGACCCTGGTTCCTATATGCCTTTTTATGGCATGGGGCTTTCGGTGAAGAACGATTGCATCCGATGTGAAAAATCCCACAAATCCGGCCCACGTCCTGCTCTAGAACTTCAAAACTGTTGCCAATACTGGAAACACGCCGTATATAGTGTTTGAAAATGTGACGAGACACTGTATGTTGTGGTCTTGATTTTTATTTTCGTTCGGATAATGTGTGCCACATACCAACGACGTACGGTCGTGAAAGGACGTGGAACATGAACATTACGTTATACACCAAAGCAAACTGCCCGCAATGCACGGCGACGAAACGCCAATTGGACAAACGAGGCCTTCCCTATACGACTGTCGACATTACGGCCAACGCACGTATTTCCGACAGATTGCGGAACGAAGGATGGCGGCAGATGCCAGTCATCATCGCAGACGACGAATCCTGGTCCGGGTATCGTCCCGACAAAATCCACGAGCTGGAGGCTCGCTGCCGGTGAGTGCGTTGGTGTACTTCTCGTCGGCATCGGGCAATACGACACGCTTCGTCGAAGGATGCCGATTGGATGAATTCGGCATTCATACAATGCGCATCCCGCTGCGGCCGGACGAGCCGGAGCTGCATGTGGATGAGCCCTACGTCTTGCTGACACCCACATACGGCGGAGGAACAATCGGCAAAGCAGTGCCCGTGCAAGTCAAACGATTCCTCAATGATGAACGCAACCGCAGTGGCATCATCGGCGTCATCGCATCGGGTAACACCAACTTCGGCGAAGCCTACGGCATCGCAGGCGACATCATCGCGGCTAAATGCCGCGTGCCGCTACTCTACCGGTTCGAACTGATGGGCACTTCAGAAGACACCGCGACCGTGCGCGAAGGACTGCGCAGATTTTTCGACGAATACACACAACAGGAACAACGATAACCATGCCAGAAGATTCAACGACACCACACGCAGCAACCGACGTCATAGCCTCCTACGATCGCGCCCATGACTGGCACTCGCTCAATGCGATGCTGAATCTCTACGACAAGCAGGGGCGCATCCAATTTGATAAAGACATCCAAGCCGTACGCGAGTACGTCGAAAAGCACGTGCTGCCGAACACCGTCCGTTTCAACTCCACACAAGACAGACTCAGCCGGCTCATCGCAGACGGCTATTACGACGAATCCGTATTTGCCCAATATGATGCCGAATTCCTTGACAGGTTCTACCGCAACGTGGATGACTGCGGATTCGAATTCGATACATTCCTCGGAGCTTTCAAGTTTCACCGCTCATACGCATTGAAAACCTTTGACGGCAAACAGTACCTGGAGAACTTCCCGCAACGCGCGGCCGCCGTTGCGCTCGCGCTTGCCGCCGGCGACCATGCGGCCGCCGAATCGTATTTCGAAGAACTTATATCAGGACGTTTCCAACCGGCGACGCCCACTTTTCTCAACCTCGGCAAAGCGCAGCGCGGAGAGGCGGTCAGCTGTTTTCTCGTACGTATCGAAGACAACATGGAGTCCATATCGCGTGGCATCAACGCCGCATTGCAGCTGAGCAAACGAGGTGGAGGCGTCGCGCTGTTGCTTAGCAATCTGCGCGAGGCCGGCGCGCCCATCAAGCGCATCAAACACCAGTCCAGCGGCGTTGTGCCTGTGATGAAACTGCTTGAGGACTCTTTCAGCTACGCCAACCAGTTGGGCGCTAGACAGGGTGCCGGTGCGGTGTACCTCAACGCTCATCATCCGGACATCATGCATTTCCTCGATACCAAACGCGAGAACGCGGATGAGAAGATCCGTATCAAATCTTTGGCTCTTGGAGTAGTGATACCCGACATCACATTCGAGCTGGCGAAGAGACACGAACCTATGGCCCTGTTCAGCCCATATGACGTCGAACGCGTCATGGGTAGACCCTTCGCCGATGTTTCCATCAGCGAAAACTACCGGAATATGGTGGACGATGAACGCATCGGGAAAACCTACATCGACGCACGAGAGTTCTTCATGACTTTGGCCGAATTGCAATTCGAATCCGGATACCCGTACATGGTGTTCGAAGATACTGTGAACCGAGCCAACCCGATCGACGGACGAATCGCCATGAGCAACCTGTGCTCGGAGATCCTCCAAGTGCAGGAGCCAAGCACCTATCATGAGGATCTGTCCTACAATCACGTGGGACGTGACGTGTCCTGCAATCTTGGGTCGCTCAACATCGCCAAAGCGATGGACGGTGATTTGGGACGAACCGTGGAACGTGCGATTCGCGCATTGACCTCGGTGTCGGAACATACGGACATCGCGTGTGTGCCATCCATCCGACGCGCCAACGACGAAGGTCATGCCATCGGCTTGGGACAGATGAACCTCCATGGATTCCTTGCCAGAGAATCGATCATGTACGGTTCACCGGAAGCCCTCGACTTCACCGACATGTACTTCATGACCGTTGCATACCATGCCTACCGTGCCTCGCATGAGCTCGCAGTCGAACGCGGAACACGGTTTGCAGGCTTCGAACGGTCCGCCTATGCGAAGCCTGCAGGCGCAGGCAACTATTTCGACAAATATACGAACGGCGAGCGCTCGCTGGCGCCGAAGACCGGGAAAATCGCGTCGCTGTTCGCACGGCGGGGCATCCATATCCCCAACGAGCATGATTGGCGTCGTCTGCGTGACGACATCATACGTGACGGTATCTTCAACCAATATCTACAGGCCGTGCCGCCCACCGGGTCAATTTCGTACATCAATCATTCCACGAGCTCCATCCATCCTATCGCCTCGAAGATTGAGATTCGCAAGGAAGGCAAGATTGGACGGATCTACTATCCAGCTCCGTATATGACCAACGACAATCTCCAGTATTTCGCGGATGCGTACGAAATCGGATGGAAGGCCATTGTTGATACGTATGCCGAGGCAACGCGGCATGTCGATCAAGGCCTGTCGTTGACCTTGTTCTTCCCCGATACGGCGACTACCCGAGATTTGAACAAGGCGCAGATTTATGCATGGCGCAAAGGCATCAAAACGCTGTATTACATCCGCATTCGTCAGCAGGCGTTGTCTGGCACCGAAGTACAAGGCTGCGTCAGTTGCATGTTGTGAAACCTGTGACTTGAAAGGAAAAGAAAAGACATGTCTCGTTTGGTTTACCGCGCGATGCTTCGTCTGACGGCTCCGGACGAATACAGGCGGTTATACGGCCGCGACGATAAGACGACGATTAGAAAGGACGACCATCATGGCGCCGATATCCGTACCTCGACAGAGGATTAAGCTCATTGACCGTGTGAGTGCCATCAACTGGAACAAACTTGAGGATGACAAGGACCTTGAGGTATGGGACAGGTTGACCGGCAATTTTTGGCTGCCGGAGAAAGTGCCCGTCTCCAATGATTTGCCCGTTTGGCGCACAATGAGCGAGGCCGAGCATACGTTGACCATGCGCGTGTTCACCGGTCTCACCTTGCTTGACACCATCCAGGGAACCGTTGGCGCGGTCAGCCTCATACCCGATGCGCTTACCCCGCATGAGGAAGCCGTCTATACGAACATCGCGTTCATGGAGTCAGTGCACGCCAAGAGCTATTCCTCGATTTTCTCCACCTTGTGTTCCACCCGACAGATCGACGAGGCGTTCTCTTGGAGTGAGGAGAACGAGTATCTGCAAAGGAAAGCGCGCATCGTGCTCGACTATTACGAGGGGGATAGTCCACTCAAGCGTAAAGTGGCCTCCACGCTGCTGGAATCGTTCCTGTTCTACTCAGGCTTCTATCTACCGATGTATTTCTCCGCGCATGCCAAACTCACCAACACCGCCGACGTGATCCGTCTTATTATCCGCGACGAAGCCGTGCATGGTTATTACATCGGATACAAATATCAAAAAGGGCTTGAGCGGGTCAGCGAGGACAAACGCGGCGAACTGCGCGACTACACCTACGACCTGCTCAACGAGTTGTATGACAACGAGGTGGAGTACACGCGCAGCCTCTACGAGCCTGTCGGATTGACGCAAGATGTCGAAAAGTTCCTGCGATACAACGGCAACAAGGCGTTGATGAATCTCGGATATCCAGCGCTTTTCCCACAAGAGATCTGCGACGTGAACCCGTCGATCCTTGCCGCGTTAAGTCCGAACGCCGATGAGAACCATGACTTCTTCTCCGGTTCGGGAAGCTCGTACGTAATGGGCAAATCAGTCGAGACCGACGACGATGACTGGGATTTCTGACTGTATCCCAGACAACCCCGAGGAAAGCAGCTATGGGAAACCGTCACGGGCGAGTTCGCGTCGGATCATCCACGCAGATATCTGCCCGTGACGCTGTCAGGACAGGCACGGACCGTTTCCGGTGTTCCCTCGCATACGATGCGACCGCCGGCCATGCCTCCGCCCGGACCCATGTCGATGAGATAATCCGCGTTCGCGATTACATCAAGATCATGTTCGATTACTACAACTGTCGCCCCAGAAGCCACCAACGAGTCGAACACGCGTAGTAATACCAGCACATCCAACGGGTGTAGCCCGATCGTCGGCTCGTCGAACACGAATACCGAACCGGACTGTCCGCGTCCCATTTCGCTGGCCAGCTTCAGCCGTTGCGCTTCGCCGCCTGATAACGCAGGAGTCGGCTCGCCAAGTGTCAGATACCCCAGGCCAAGCTCATGCAGTGTGGCCAGTTTCGATCGAACGGGGCGTAGGAAATCCAATAGAGGCATCATCTCGTCGACGCTTAGCAACATCAATTCCGGCAGTGAACGGGCGACGCTGTCCGCGCAAACCAATCGAATGTCATCGGCGGTCTGTGCATACCGTGTCCCATGGCAATCGGGACACGTGACGTCAACATCGGGCAGGAACTGCACGTCCAACGAAATGGTACCGGTTCCATCGCAAGTGGAGCAGCGCAACTTGCCCGTGTTGTATGAGAATGCGCCAGGTTTGAGATTCTTCTTATGGGCATCGGAAGTCTTCGCAAACGCACGACGCAGATCATCGTGAACACCGCAATATGTCGCCACGGTCGAACGGATGTTTGCTCCAATGGGCGTGGCATCGATCAGTTCCACTTTCGAAATGCCATCCGCGTCAATCAGACGAATCGAGCTCGGGGAAACGGTACCATCAGCGGCCGAGCGCAACGCAGGGACCAGTGTCTCCAATACCATCGTCGTCTTACCGGAACCCGACACGCCAGACACCACAGTGAGACGTCCTCGCGGAATGTCCACCAATAACGGATGCACCGTATGCACGGTATTCGTCTCCAAATGAATCCGACCCTTGGCGAACATCGCATCTAAGTCAATCTGCGGCCGCGCCCGCTCATGTATTTTGCCACCATCACGCAGAAAAGGCGCTATCTGAGAACCAGGTGCCGTCATAACATCCGCCACCGCACCCTGAGCGATCACATGACCGCCTTCGGCACCGGCCGTTGGACCCATCTCCACCAAATGATCCATCGCGGCAAGCACACGGGTATCATGATCGACCACAACCACCGAATTGCCGTCAGCCACCAAATCGCGCATCACGCCCAACAGTCCATCCACATTCGCCGGATGCAATCCGATAGACGGTTCATCCAGCACATACAGCACGCCTGTAGTGCGGTTACGCACCGAACGGGCCAACTGCACACGTTGGCGCTCGCCGGTGGACAGTGTCGCACCTGCGCGGTCAAGCGACAAATAGCATAATCCGAGTTCCACGAGCCGCTCGGCCGTATCCTCGAACGATTCGCAGATGGCTGTGGCCATCGCACGCATCTCCTGCGGCAATGACTTGGGTACTGAACGCACCCAACGTATCGTTTCGTCAAGTGTCATTGCCGTGGCTTGTGCCAGATTAATACCGAGAATCTGCGGTTGACGAGCCTGCTGTGAAAGCCTCGTACCGGAACAATCCGGACATGGTTGCTCGCTGAGGAATCTCGACACGCGTTTGATACCCTTCTCATCCTTGGCTTTGGCGAGCGCGTTCTCCACGGTATACACGGCGTTGAAGTACGTGAAGTCAAGTTCGGCGAAATCATTGCCTTTCTTCGGTTTGTATAGAATATGCTTCTTGACGGCCGGGCCGTTGAACACGATGTCCCGCTCGGCGTCGGTCAGCTGGTTGAATGGAATGTTCGTGCGCACTCCCATCGCGCCGCACACCTGCTTCATCAGATCCCACATCAACGATCCCCATGGTAATACTGCGCCGGCGTCGATGCTTTTGGTCTCGTCTGGTACCAGGGAAGCACGGTCGACGGTTCGCACGATGCCTGTTCCGGAGCAGGTCGGGCATGCGCCGGCGGAATTGAACGACAGCTGTTCGGCGGATGGTGGGTGCATGAGTTGATTGCAGGATGTGCATCGTATAGGCAACTCGGCCGCCACGTTCATTGTGGGACGGTTGCGTTCGCCACAATGCTCGCAGACATGTGAGGCGCAACGGGAGAACAACAGACGCAGACTGTTGAGCAGCTCCGTCATCGTGCCGAACGTGGATCGCACGCCGGGCACTGAAGGTCTTTGATGGAGGGCGAGAGCCGCGGGCACATGACGTATGTCGACTACCTGCGCTCGACTCGCTTGGGTGAGACGTCGCCTGGTATACGTCGACAAAGCCTCCAGATAACGTCGGGATCCTTCAGCGTATAGCACACCTAAAGCGAGAGAGCTCTTTCCGGACCCGGAGATACCGGCGATGCCGACTAATTTGTTCAACGGAATGTCGACGTCGACGTTCTTGAGATTATGTACGCAGGCACCGCGCACTTCGATGCGGGACGGCGGGAAAGCTCCAGATGATTGTTCCATACCCACTACAGTACCTGTGTGGCGGAAAACACGCGGGCAGGGGAACCTTGTTCGTCATGGTATTGCTGCAATTGTGGTATCTGATCCATATATTCGACCGCAACGGAGGGGATGCCATTGTTTTTCACGGCTACCGTCAGCGTACGTGAATCGGAAGGCGATGCGGTGGAATACGGGGAAATGGATTGGGAAAGGAAGGAATCATATACATCGTATATATCAATGGGAAGAAGTTCGCCGGGGAGCGGAACCAAAGTCTGTTCCCCGGCGCAGGGCGGCTAACAAGCGAATGCCCAGAACATCCGCATAAGGCGTTGATGGGCTCATCCGCCGTGTCAGCGTGTTGAACGATGTATCATGCCGCTCAACGTGATGATAAGGCGTTGGCGCCCTTGCCTTTCGTGGCGAGCGTCACGGCGATGATGGACGCGAGAGCGACGGCGTACAGTACGGTGATGATCGGAATCAGCGCGCTGTATCGGTGGGCTGCATCCGTCGCATGAGAGACGACGAAGGATGCCAACTGGTTGCCGGACAATCCGGCGAACGCCCACGCGCTCAAAGCCAGTCCGTGCACGGTGGACACTGACTTCATGCCAAAGTGCTGCTCAAGCAGCACCGGCAGCGTTGAACACGGCATCGACGGTCAGGATGACGCTGATGCTTCCCGCGATGGCCTTGGCCAGACCGAATCCCGCGACGGCGATGCCGGTGGCGAGACTTTTGGCGAACCACAGCATTAGGTTCTTCACCGGCGTCAGATAGCCGACGCCCAATCCAATGCCCATGATTACGCCATAGAAGATGAGCACGCCGGGGGCATCCTGCCGCGATACTGGCTCCGGTACCGGCGAACCTGCAGGCGAAGCAGACCGTTGAGATCAAAGCCGATTTCTTGATGTCCTTTTCGACGAAGGGTCCAAGGAAGGCGGCCGACATGCCAAGGATGTTGATTGGCCATGTAATATTCGTTCCTCTCTGTTGTTTGTTCGCCCTGCGACGAACAAACAACAAGATAATGGTGAAGTATTCCGTGGCCTTGAGCGTGCCGGGAGGCGGCAGAAGTGGGTAAGCCGTTGATTTCATTGGATTTTCCAACAAATGAACATTGTGTATGTTCACCTTGGGGATAAGCATGAGGAAAAACTCATGTGAACCTTGACACAGTTTTCATGGCTCACAATTCGAATGCGCGTTTGATGAAGGCATTGACGGTGTTCCAATACAGTTCGGGATCCACGACGGATGCTTCCATATGGCGTGCGTCGGGAACCATGAGCTTTTCTCGATCGATGCTCGAGCACGCTTCGTAATTGATCTTGAGAAAACGTGAGCTCACGATGTCGTCCTGTTCGCCATGAATGAACAGCATCGGAATGACAGTATGTCTGAGCGACTGCAGACAGGTGGCTTCCGAAAAATCGTACCCTGCATAATGTTTGCAGAACAATCCCGCGGCATCCACACATACCGCGGCAAGCGGTTTCGGCAGACGCGACGAATGCCGAAGGCTGTCGATGAACACCATGCGCGCAGACGTGTAGCCGCTATCGACAATCGCGGACACCACATTGCGCGGCAGACGCGGGTCTCCCGTCGTCATCATCACCGTTGCCGCGCCCATCGAACCGCCATACAGCAGGATACGGGCGTCGGCGTCACTCGACGCGATAAGGTCGATCCAATTCAGTAGATCATTGCGTTCAAGCCAGCCCATGCCGACGTACCGTCCCTCGCTCAAGTCTTGGGCACGCTGTGACGGAACCA
Organism: Bifidobacterium sp. MSK.13.1; assembly: GCF_019131435.1. NCBI lineage: Bacteria > Bacillati > Actinomycetota > Actinomycetes > Bifidobacteriales > Bifidobacteriaceae > Bifidobacterium > Bifidobacterium sp. MSK.13.1. Next base: position 99,260 of record NZ_JAHOMM010000002.1, read on the forward strand.
ATACGGTGAAGCCCATGCGGGCGTAACGATGTGCCCATTTCGCGGTTTCCTCCGGTACACCGGTATAACCATGCATGCAGATTGCGTACAGGTGTGGTTTTGGCGCAGTGCAATCCGGATCGAACAGCCATCCATGCAGTCGAAGTCCATCATCGCTGGTAATCGTCACAGGCTGTTTGGCTTGCGCGAACCATTCTCCTGCTTCCTGTGCCTCACCCTGCTGAAGTTTTTCGATACGCTCCGGCGCAATCAGCGATCGATGGAAAACGGAACGTTTCCATTGCGTATCGATGCAGAAATGGAACAGGTATTTCGCAGTCGTAGCCAACGATGCGATACAGGCAGCCGTCACGGCTCCCGTGGCGATGCAAATGTCGCGAACGATTGTGTCATTGTCATGCTTCATTGCTGTCTCGTTTCCTTGCGATTGACGGATTGTTCACAATTACTATCGATTGTACGTGCGTACGGCGTTTTCGTGGGCTTTGACAGATTTTTTCATTTTTGATGTGAGACGTTTTTCGATAATGTCCGCCCTCGCCGTATACTGGTTAACTGTTGTCTTGGCGAGGGAAGCGTATGGCTTCCGTAATCGACTCGGCGTGTGATTGTAGGCTCCTTGTGGGTTGATTCACGGCTCGTTGATGCGCCGAAACAGAATGAACGAATAAAACATAAGGAGAAATAGCCCATGGCTACCACCATTACCCTCGAAGGCGCTGCCCGTACCGAGTTCGGCAAGGGCGCTGCCCGCCGCATGCGCGTCGCCAACCTTATTCCGGCCACCGTGTACGCAGGCGGCGAAGAGCCGGTCTTCGTGCAGCTGCCGATGAAGGAAACCACCCTGTCCCTGCGTCACACCAACGCTCTGTTCACCATCAAGTTCGGTGACGAGACCAAGATGGCCGTCGTCAAGGACGTTCAGCGCAACCCGGTGAAGCGCATCGTCGAGCACGTTGACTTCTACGAGGTCAAGGCCGGCGAGAAGATCGACGTCGAGGTGCCGGTGTTCGTCGAGGGCACCCCGAAGGGCGCTGCCGTCGCATTCGTCGACATTCAGGAGCTCAAGGTTCGCGCCGATGTCGCCAACCTGCCGGAGAAGATCGTGGTCAACGTTGACGGCCTGACCGACGGTTCCAAGGTCTTCGCCAAGGATGTCGTGCTGCCGGAAGGCGTTGTGCTCGACGTCGAGGATCCGGAAGAGTCCGTCGTCACCGTCGAGGTGCCGGAAGACGCTGCCGATGAGGCTGCTCCGGTCGAAACCGCTCCGGCTGAAAACGCTGAGTGAGTTCAGATAGCTTAAGGAAGCAAACTTCCATTCTACGGTTTTGAACAACCGTAAGAGATGATGAAAAGCCCATGTGCTCAGACGCGCATGGGCTTTTTCATACCCGGCAACACCCGTTCTATGAGCTGGAAGACATAAGAGACTGACGGCAAATCCTGCATTCCTTACGCAATATTGATACAACGGGTGGATACGGACTATACTCGCCTATACGTTCAGTGAACCCGTATGGCACTGTCGGGTACGAAGGGAGCGATTGCGTACTGCCGGAGACGGACTGCGTGACGATCCGTTTTCCCGGCAGCCATCCTGATGCCGCACATTAATGGACTATATCGAGAATCATCATTTGACGGTGGTAGGCTTCCCACGTGAGATCACACTGATCGACAATGATCTGACGTAGGATTCCAGCAAATACGTGGCATGCATCAGCATTCCAATCGAATAACGACTAGCATGACTGACGATGCATGGAAACAATGCACGAGAGACGAAGTGAGACGGTGCGGAAGAGAGAAACATTTGAATAAGCATATTATTCGGCTTGATGTGGTGACGGTGGTATTCCTTGGCGGATGCGTCGGCACGGGACTGCGGTATGCGAGCTCGTCCATTGCGGACGTGGGCGGCTTCCATGTCGGTACGTTCGCGGCCAATATGGTGGCCTGCTTCGTATATGCGGCGCTTTCCGCATGGCTGGGATCTTCCAGCCTGTTGAAAGGCCGTGCAAAAGAATACGTGAATCGTGGATTCGGCATGGGCATGTGCGGAGGCCTTTCCACCATGTCCACGCTCGCATTGGAAGAATTCATGATGATTGACGATCACGCGATTCCCGGAGTCCTCACCTATTGCTGCGTAACGTTCATTGTCGGTTTTTCGCTCGCCTACGCCGGTGCCTTATGCGGTTCGTGGTTGGCGGAACGAAACAAAGACGAACATGCTGACAAGGAGGCGATCCGATGAGCGCAATGCTTGCGATCGGCGTATGCGCATGCGGTGGCGTCGGCGCGGCCGCACGCTATATCTGCGATTCGTATATCAAGGCATTGTGGCGCAAAACGTTCCCGCTTTCGACGTTTGCCATCAATGTTGTGGCTGGTCTGCTTGCCGGCTTGGTGGCGGGATTGTTCGCGGCGAACACCATAAGCCCCGACTGCCGCCTACTGCTCGCAACAGGATTTCTCGGCGGTTTCTCAACGTTCTCAACCATGATGAACGAGACGGTTACGCTCCTGCGCAATGGGAAAATCGCTTGTTTCATCGGCTATGCGCTGGCTTCGATCGTCGTGCCCGTCATGGCCGTTGCGTGCGGTTACTGGCTGGCCTGAGCCACCGTAAACGTGATTCCAAAATCACGTCCGAATGCAGAGACTGGCTTCAGTCCGCGCGTAGCATGCAACCACGCTCGGGGCTATGGGAATCACGTATACCGATGAAAAGAAGTTCACCAAAGAACAGACGCAGCAACTGTTCCGATCCGTCGGATGGGTGTCAGGCAAATATCCGGAACGTCTGTACAAGGCTCTGATGGGATCGTCCACCGTGTTCAGCGCATGGGACGGCGACCGCTTGGTAGGCTTGGTGCGCGTGCTCGATGACACTGAGATGGTGGCTTATATGCATTACGTGCTGGTCGATCCGGAATATCAGGGTCATGGCATCGCAGGCCACCTGGTGGGCATGGTCAAAGAGAGATATCGCGACTACCTTTATATTGAAGTCATGCCGGAAGAAAGCAAGAACGCCACCTTCTACCAGAAGCACGGCTTCTCAATCATGGAAGACGGCGCGGCCATGCAGATCCGCAATCCGGGAGAACGCCGCTGAAGCAAGCATCGTGACGCCAACAATCTTATTGCCCTCGTCTAATGACGGGGGTATTGCTTTTTCGAGTATCCGCCAATACATCGGAGGGTTGGCTTGCATGCTTCACCCGAAAGGATCGCAGCATGACCGGAAGCGACGAACGGAACGCGCAGAACGCGACGAGCGTTGGGAAGGCTGCGTTTCCAGCGCCTTCCGCCATGAAGTCTCCTCACCCCAATAGGCGACAGCGGCATGTTGTACTACGACGTCGAAACTACTCGCCCCATCATTCTCACCCACATCCCGCTGTCAGAGACCTGAACGTCATAATGGTGTTTTGGGGAATGAGGTACAGTCATTTTTTGAACAATTCAGAATACGTTCCGAGTCTATAGAGCATCAATCAGGCGTGAGGGCGGCGACTTTTTCGCAGGATGTTTCTTCCTATCTCATATCGCGAACGCTTGTAATCGAAAGAGATTATGATGTGGGAAAGTTACTAACCAGAACCGGTGCCACAAGCACTGGGATACCAACAACCGCGGGCCGCTTTCGGGCGGCTGCAACAAGAAGAAGTAAAGAATGACTGAACAGAATCATCACGATCCGGCAGAGCTTGACAAGCTCACCGAGAAGTTCACCGTGCTCCCGAACGAAAACCCGGCATCCGACGCCAAACGTGCCGAACTCATCGACAAGCCGGCATTCGGTCAGGTCTTCTCCGACAACATGGCCCACATGACTTGGACCAAGGGCGAAGGCTGGGGAGACCGCCGCATCGAGCCGTATGCGCCGCTGAAGATGGATCCGGGCGCATCCGTTCTGCACTATGCTCAGGAATGCTTCGAAGGTCTGAAGGCCTACCGTCATGCCGATGGCTCCACCTGGCTGTTCCGTCCGGATGCGAACGCCGAGCGTTTCCAGAACTCTGCCAAGCGTCTGTACCTGCCGGAACTGCCGATCGACGATTTCATCGGTTCCGTGGCCGCCCTCGTCAAGCGTGACGTGAACTGGGTTCCGACCCGCCGCGAGTACACCCTGTACATGCGTCCGTTCATGTTCGCTTCCGAGCCGTTCCTCGGCGTGCGTGCTCCGCAGGAAGTGGACTACTGCGTGATCGCATCCCCGTCCGGCCCGTACTTCCCAGGCGGCGTGAAGCCGGTCAGCATCTGGGTTGAAGACAAGTGGTTCCGCACCGGCCCTGGCGGCACCGGCTTCGCCAAGTGCGGTGGCAACTACGCCGCATCCCTGCTGGGCGAATACACCGGCATCGACCACGGCTGCGAGCAGGTCTGCTTCGTCGACGCCGCTACCAAGACCTACCTCGAGGAGCTTGGCGGCATGAACATGATGGTTGTGCACAAGGACGGCCACGTAGAGACCCCGTCTCTGACCGGCAACATTCTGCCGGGCGTGACTCGTCGCTCCCTGATTCAGCTCATCCAGGACAACGGCCACGACGTGGTCGAAACCATGATCGCTCTGGACCAGTTGCTCGAAGACATCAAGTCCGGCGAAGTCACCGAGGTGTTCGCTTGCGGTACCGCAGCCATCATCACCCCGATCGGTCGTTTCAAGTCCGAGAAGTTCGACGTGACCGTTGCCGACGGCAACTCCGGCGAATTCACCGTGAACCTGCGCAACCAGCTGCTGGGCATCCAGCTTGGCGAGATCGAGGATCCGCACAACTGGATGTGGAAGGTCTGCTGATTTTTCGCGACTGACTTATAGTTCAAAGTCCGCCGAGGGGCGGGGAACATGGTATTCGGCACACTCAAGGCCGTTCGGCCAAGCCTACGGTCGAACACCATGTTTCCCGCCCCTCGGCTTATTGTGTACGATGGGAAGTCGCGAAATCCGAGAGTGGGGGAAGTGAGGGAAGGGAAAAGGATGGGAAAGCATGTCGGTGGCGTTGGAGAGTAATGCCTTCTTTTGGGGGATTGAATATTTGGCGACGTTCTGCTGCGGCATGTGCGGCGGACTTGCCGCCGTGCGCAAAGGCTACGATATCTTCGCGATTCTCGTCACCACATGGCTCACCGCATTGGGCGGAGGAATCATCCGTGACGTGCTGCTGGGCATCGCGCCACCGGTAGGCGTGTCGGATAAAGGACTGGTGATCGTTGCTCTGCTGGCTTCGGTGGCCGTCGCGGTGTGCCATCCCGAAATCAACAGGCTCAAATGGTCCATGCTGTCGTTGGATGCTCTGGCATTGGGATTGTATGCGGTCAACGGTACCAGCAAAGCCATGATGTACCACACGTCAGGCATGACCGCGGTTTTTCTCGGCATGTTCACCGCGCTTGGAGGTGGCCTGATTCGAGACATGCTCATCAACGAAGTGCCGATGGTGATTCGTGACAAACATTGGTATGCGGTTCCATCTGCCGTGGGGTGCGTACTGACGGTGCTTGTCTGCAAAGGCGTGGACGCTGGAATCGTCAGTTTTCCAGCCGAAGTGGTGCTTGATCTGCTGATCGTCGCATTGATGGTCAGCATGCGATTGGTATCGGTGATTTTCGACATTCAGCTTCCGGGAGCGTTGGTGCGTCATAATACATATCTGCCAAGTGAAGCGAAATATTTGAAACGACCGGTCATTCATTCTGATAAGGATTCCGACAAACGCAAGTGTGACAAGCGTAGGTAGCGACAGTGAGATGGTAATTAAACGGAAGACATTTGCGTAACAAAAAATCCCGCAGGAAAAACCTGCGGGATTTTCGTTAGCTGTGAGCTTCTAAAACTCAGAGAGCGTTGATGGCCACGGCAAGACCGGACTTGCGGTTAGCAGCCTGGTTCTTGTGAATCACGCCAGCGCCAGCAGCCTTGTCGAGCTTCTGAGCTGCGACCTTGTAGGCGGCTTCTGCTGCGGACTTATCGCCGGCGGCGATAGCTTCACGGGTGGCGCGAACGGCAGTCTTCAGGCTGGACTTCACGGCCACGTTGCGCTTGTGGGCCTTCTCGTTGGTGAGAACGCGCTTCTTCTGCGACTTAATGTTTGCCACTATTTCTCCAAACGACGTTTTCTATAAGGACATACAAACGATGATGATAACATGGCGCGCGGATAAATTGCCAACGGGCTTAGGAGTGTCGCGACTCACCATGCCGATACTAGCAGTTAGAATCGTTTGCGTCGAATATTTCAAGAGGAGGATGGCGTGGGCCAGCAGCATAACCAGCCCGGTTTCACCGATCAGTCGTTGATTCGCAATTTCTGCATCATCGCGCATATCGATCACGGCAAGTCCACGGTGGCAGACCGTATTCTGCAGCTCAGCGGCATCGTGCCCGAACGTGAGATGCGTGATCGTTTCCTGGATCGTATGGATATTGAGCAGGAGCGTGGCATCACCATCAAATCGCAGGCTGTGCGCGTGCCGTGGACGTTCGACGGCACTGAATATACCCTCGGCATGATCGACACTCCAGGCCACGTCGATTTCACTTATGAGGTTTCCCGCGCTCTCGCCGCATGCGAAGGCGCAGTGCTGCTTGTCGACGCGACGCAGGGCATCGAAGCGCAGACCCTGTCGAACCTGTATATGGCCATCGACCATGATCTGGCCATCATTCCTGTACTGAACAAAATCGATCTTCCCAGCGCGGAACCAGACAAGCATGCCGAGGAAATCGCAGGCCTGATTGGTTGCGATCCTTCCGAAGTGCTGCGCGTGTCCGGTAAAACCGGTGAAGGCGTGACCGAACTGCTCGACCGCATTGTTGCCGACGTTCCTGCACCAACCGGCGATCCGGAAGCTCCCGCGCGTGCGCTGATCTTCGACTCCGTCTACGACTCCTACCGCGGCATCGTCACCTACATTCGTATGGTCGATGGCGAGTTGCGTTCCCGTGAGAAACTGCACATGATGGGTATCGGCATGACCCATGATCCGATTGAAATCGGCGTGATCAGCCCAGACATGATGCCTACGAAGGCGCTTGGTGCGGGTGAGGTCGGTTATGTTATCACCGGCGCGAAAGACGTCAGCCAGTCCAAGGTGGGCGACACCATCACTTCCGCGCTCAAGCCTGCGGCCGATCCGCTCGAAGGCTATCGTGACCCGCAGCCCATGGTCTACGCTGGCCTGTTCCCAATCGACAACGCGCAGTATCCGGAACTTCGTGAGGCGCTCGACAAGCTCAAGCTCAACGACGCGGCTTTGATCTACGAGCCGGAAACGTCCGTGGCGTTGGGCTTCGGTTTCCGCTGTGGCTTCCTTGGCCTGCTGCATATGGAAATCGTGACCGAACGACTGAGCCGCGAATTCGATCTCGACTTGATCTCCACCGCACCGAACGTGCCATACGAGGTCACCGCGGAAGACAATTCCGTGCATCGTGTGACCAATCCGAGCGAATTCCCCGACGGCAAGATCAAGCAGATCGTCGAACCGGTGGTTGCCGCCGACATCATCACTCCGAAGGAATTCATCGGCGCGGTTATGGACTTGTGCCAGGACCATCGTGGACAGATGGGCACTATGGAATATATTTCCGCCGACCGTGTGGAAATGCATTATCGCATTCCGTTGGCCGAAATCGTGTTCGACTTCTTCGACCAGTTGAAGAGCCGCACCAAGGGCTATGCGTCGCTCGACTACCATGAGGACGGCGAACAGTCCGCCGATCTGGTGAAGGTCGATATTCTCATCCAGGGTGAGAAGGTCGATGCGTTCAGCGCCATCGTGCATAAGGATAAGGCGTATTCCTACGGCGTGATGATGACGAAGAAGTTGCGTGAGCTCATTCCTCGCCAGCAGTTCGAAATTCCGATTCAGGCCGCCATCGGCTCCCGCATTATCGCACGTGAGAACATTCGCGCACTGCGCAAGGACGTGCTCGCCAAGTGTTATGGCGGCGATATTTCCCGTAAGCGCAAGCTGCTCGAAAAGCAGAAGGCCGGCAAGAAGCGTATGAAGATGCTCGGCCATGTCGAGGTGCCGCAGGAGGCGTTCATCGCCGCATTGTCGACCGGAGACGCAGGCAACGACCGCGACACCAAAGACAAGATTCGCGCCGCCCAGAAAACCGAAGGCTGATGTTCGAAGCCTACATTCATGTGCCGTTCTGCATACGGCGCTGTGGGTACTGTGATTTCAACACGTATACCGCTGTCGACATGGGAGCGGGCGCTTCGCGTGGCAATTACGCCAATATGGTGATTCGCGAGATGTCAATCGTCCATGATTGGCAGATCGCGCATGGCGTTAACGAACCGGAAGCGGCCACCGTCTTTTTCGGCGGTGGCACTCCCACGATTCTGAAAGCTTCGGATCTGGTCGCCATGTTGAATGCCGTGCGTGACACGTGGGGCATTGCCGACAATGCGGAAATCACCACCGAAGCGAATCCGGACACGGTGAACGCCGATTACGTGAAGGAACTCGCGGACGGCGGATTCAACCGCATCTCTTTCGGCATGCAGTCGGCTGTGCCAAGCGTGCTGAAAACATTGGATCGTACGCATACCCCGGCCAATGTGGCGGCGGGAATCGCAGCGGCAAATGCTGTCGGCATGCGTTCCAGCGTGGATTTGATTTACGGTGCGCCGGGGGAGAGTCTCGACGATTGGCGTGTTTCCGTACGGACGGCGATCGACTTGGGTGTTGACCATATTTCGGCATATGCGTTGACCGTCGCACCGAACACGAAAATGGGACGTCAGATTGCTGTTGGAACCTTGCCTACGCCTGATGATGACGATGAGGCGACCAAGTATGAGATTGCCGACGATCTACTGAGCGCAGCCGGTCTTAAATGGTATGAGATCAGCAATTGGGCACGTCCTGGTTATGAATCGCAACATAATCTTGGCTATTGGCGCAATGTTGATTGGGCGGGGCTCGGTCCCGGCGCACACAGCCATTACGGCAATGTGATGGATGTTGAACAGTCCGCGTCGGCTGAAACATCTGAAACGGTCAAATCGTCGGGCTTGCGCAGCTGGGATATTGCGCATCCTCGCATGTGGGGGCAGGCTATCAACGATGATAATGTGCCATGGTCGGGAAGCGAACGAATCTCCAACGAGGAGAACCTCGAAGAAATCATCATGCTTGGTCTGCGCATACGTGAGGGTCTGGATTTGAGTCGCCTTGGAAACATGGTTGATATGGCTCGCATCCAGCCCATGGAAGACGAAGGCCTTATCGTTATCCGTGACGGACGTGTGATTCCAACCCGAACCGGACGCTTGCTCAACGACACCGTCATCGAGCGTTTCTTCGACGCCTGCTCGTTGTAATGCCGATAATCCTCTGACGAATTGGTTTTAGATGATCCATCTTGGTATGGGTGGATACAGTGTGCAGATTGAAACGGGCCTCGGATGCAAGTTGTTGCATTCCAGGCCCGATGGCATAGAGCCTAGAACGAGGCTGTCACCGGATGTTCGTAATCAGCGCATCGTGAGTCCGCCATCGACATGCAACGTCTGACCGGTGACGAAACGAGCGTCCTCGCCAACCAGCATCGCCACACCGCCCGCAATATCATCAGCCGTGGCAAGCCTGCCCAAAGGCGTCTGCGCGATGATGCGCTCGCGGACGTCTTCGGTGGTGGCGCGGCTCGAATCCGTGCCCACGGTCAAACCGGCCGCGATGGCGTTCACCGTGACGCCCCACGCCCCGGCCTCCTGCGCCAGCGAGCGCGTGAATCCGATGAGTGCTCCTTTGGCTGCGATGTAGTCGTGGTAGGGGACGATCGGGCTGTCTACGAGGTTGCTGGAGATGTTGACGATGCGTCCCCATGATTGGCGTCGCATGTAGGGCAGCGCGGTCGTGCAGGTGTTGTAGGTGCCTTTGAGACATCCTTCGAGTTGGGTCGCGTAGTCGTTCCAGCTGGTGTTGCTGAAGGTGTTGCGGTTGCGTGGGTCGAACGAGTAGTGGCTGAGCGCGTTGTTGATGAGGATGTCGATGCCGCCGAAGGTGTTGGCTGTGGTTTGTGCGAGTTCGTTGACTTGGGTTTCGTCGGTCACGTCGGCTTTGCATGTGATGACGCGTCCTTGTGCGTCCGCTTCGTTTTCGATGTGTTGCTTGGTGTGTTGGGCGCGTTCGTCGTTGCTTAGGTAGTCGATGGTCACGTTGGCGCCGAGTTGTGCGAGTCTGAGTGCGATTGCGGCGCCGATGCCTCGGCTTGCGCCGGTGATGATGGCGGTTTTGCCGGTGAGTGTCCGGTGTTCGGATTGCTGGTTCACGTAAGGTCCTTTGGGATTATTCGTAGTCGATGTCGAAGGTGTCGGCGTAACGGTCGGTATTGCGTTCGATGTCGACGGCTCTGACGAGGTCGAGGATGTTGAATCCGCCGTCGTGGTGCCATCCGGATTTCGCGCGGTTCATTTCTCCGACGGGGCAGATGCGGTCGATGCCGTATTCGCCCACTTGTTGCGCGAGTGCGAACAGTCTGGATGAGCTTGTGGCGATCGCGCAGGTTTGCAGCCACTCGCGGTAGGGTTTCAGTGTGGGCAGCGCGTGTTTGAGTTGGTCCACGGCGACGATGTTAATGGTGCGGTTGAGCGGTGTCCCCAACGAGGGGAGACTGCTGGTATTGGGGTAGTAGAGCACGGTCCAGTCGGTGCCTTGCGGCGATTCGATGACGAACGGTGCCTGTGGGTCGGCCTGTGCGGCGCTGTCTGGAGTCATGGACGTCATGCACAGCGCTTGCATCTCGGTTTGAGAGCGTGCCCTGCGGATGGCGAGGGATTCCGTGTCGGAAGGGGTTGATCGTGGATATTTGCGTTGTTGCGAGTCGAGCTCGCTGGCGAGCAGTTCCGCCGTCTGAGCGGGGGAGATGGCTCCGCCGCGTTCCACGAAGATGGTTTGCGGCGCCAGGCAGCTTTGCTGGTCGTAGGTGGCCACGTCCACGGCCATACGGTGCACGGTTTGCACGTGAGTGTCCGCGCGTAGCGCTTCACGTCCGATGAGTGAGAAGCCGATGCGTGCGCCATAGCTGAGGAACGGTTTGCCCGCGCTCACGCGTGGACGGATCGCCTCGGTGGTGTGCGACGAACCGTAGGCGATCACGGCGTTCGCTTCGCCGATCGCCACGTCTTCAAGCTCTACCGTGCCGCCGCGCCACGGCACTATGGCCAATACGTCGGCGAGATCCGGGTTGATCTGTGTCAGAGAACGAGCGAACAGTACGGGCATCAGCGGTTCGTCGAACGATGATTTGCCGATGATCGCGCTTTTCGTCAGCAGACTCATGGTCATGCTCCATACGGGAATGCCGGGAACATTGCTGGAAAACACGTGGAATGTCAAGTCCGGCCCGTACAGGCGCGTGTATCCGCCGGACTTGTTCGGTCGGTATTCGTCCAGCATGCGCGGGCTTGGCAGTTCGTCATCAAGAAAACGCAATAGTTCGCGTCTGCGGAACATGCGCATGTAACGTTTCAGTTCGATACGCGTCATCGTCGCGTCATAGCCGGTGATGGAGGGAATCAGAGACTCCGCTATCTGGCGACCCTCATAATCGGGATTCGTCCACAATTCCACCGCCTCGCCGATGATGTCGACGATGTGTTCGACGGAATATGCTGCCAATGTCTGCGATCGATTGCAACGCGTTGTCTCGCACAAATCTTGGACAGTCTCAGGCGTGAGTACCGGATAACGCAACGTGGCCTCACCGCGGTCGGTGAGAACGCCGCGTGTTTCGAAATCCTCAAATACGAAGCCGCGCGGCGCATGGAAAATGTCGATGACGCTCATGCGTTTGCCGCCATCACCTCGTCGACGGCGATGGAGCAGCCGCGTGCCTCCGCACCCTTCGCACGACCGTTGAGCTCGTAACCGGAATCGGTGCGCACGCCAAGATCTTCGGTCAGAATCGCCAGACAGGAATTCCAATTCGCCAAATCGTAATGCGCGATCACCCCCTGCTCGCCATCGGCGACAGGCGTGAGCGTCGCCGGATCGAGGAACACGGAACGAACCCACGACGGCGTCGCCTTCAGATAATTCGACGAACCATCCGTATAGTACGACAGCAGATTCTGATCGTAAATCTGCGAACTCAACTCCGTCATACCGTACATGTTCACGCAATGCGTGCGTGCGACGCCAAACACCTCAAGGAACTTCGCATACAAATCATCGACGGTCATATCGGTTTTCGTACTCTTGAAACCACCGGTATCGAAAACACGCGAATCCTTCGCCAACGCATAGGTTTTGCCCCGCTCGGCAAGATAGTCAAGCAGATACAGATACGCGGACGAAGCGCCCATCAGCATCACCGGCTCGCCGTCCGCCACCGACTGATCAAGGAACTTTTCCACACCAGCGAAGTCCAAACCATCCTCATGGAAGAAGAAGCCGCTGCCCTCGCTGCCGCACTGCTCCACCGCACGCGTCAGATAACGGGCCAACGAACCATTATGATTCATCTCCCAGGCAGGGGAGAGCACCGCGATACGCATGCGCTCACGGTCAGGCATGATGAAATGACGGAACGGGCCGATCATCGACGCATCCCACACCTCAAGATCAGGATGATAGTTGCGTCCACGCTGACCCGGATGCGTAGTGCCGCTGGTCATGAACACTGCCTCGCAATCATCTTCAGACACCGAAGTGAGCGTCAGCATCTTGAACCCATCCACCGGCATCGGCGGAATATCCATCCAATCCGACAACATCTGCGGAGTCACCCTACGAGACATGCAATACGCGCGATACTGCATGTTATGGGCAAACTGGAAAGCGAAAATCTTATGTGCGAGCGCGTCGAACGCCTCATCCGGAGCGACCTCGCAACCATACTTTTCGATGAACTCAAGCACGTTTGCCTTGACTTCCTGCGCGTCGGCACCCAACGACATTGATGTCATATGCGGTATTCCTTTCTATAAACGATACTGATATTCGAAAGCAAATCAGATCTGCGACGGAACTTCAGCTTCGCTGTTTCCTTTACGACGATTGATCAGATTCGGCAGGTCGATCAGCAGTGCCTTGAGAATCACCACACAGAACGCCCCAACCAGAATCGAATTGGAGAAGAACACGTGAGCGCCGCCCTCCAAGCCGCTCAACGCGCTCGGCAGCGCGATGCCCAACAGCAGGGACAATCCAATGACCGCCTGGGAACGGTCGTCCGACTCCACCTTGCGCAGCGTATTGAAGCCCGTGCTGATCAGGCTTGCCGCGGCCGGCAGGAAAATGCCGCCGATCACAGGGGAAGGAATCAACGACAATACCGCTCCGGCCTTCGGAATGAAACCAAGAACCACAAACACCACGCCGGCGATGATCACCGGCACACGGGTACGGGTCTTGCCCTCATCCGTGACCTTAAGCAACGCGACATTCTGCGGATACGCGGTAGTGGTGAAACCGCCGATCAGCGAAGAAATCGCGGAACCGGCAGCCTCGCCGGCCAAACCATAACGAACCTGACGATCCTCAAGCTTGACGCCCTGGATCTCACTGGCCGCCTGATACACGCCAAGCGCCTCCATAATCGCAACCATATATGCGATGAAGAACGGCACAAACACCGCCGCATCAAAGTCAAAACCGCCATACGGCATAATCTGAGGAAGACCAAACCAAGGCTTCGACGCGACACCGGAAAAATCAGCCATGCCAAATACCATCGAAAGCGCAGTGCCGGCAACCAGAGCAATCAGATAGGAAAGCGCCCTGACCATACCCTTGCCGAACTGGGAAAGCGCCACCACCAGCACGCAAGTCACGATAGACACGGCCAACGTCTTCGGATCGGCAAAACCATCATCGCCGGGAGCGCCACCAAGAAACTCGCTCAACGTGAAACGCGACAGCGAAACGCCAACCAGAAAAATAATCACGCCCGACACCATCGGCGCGAACAGAAAACGCATCTTCTCAATCACACGGGTCAGACACAGCACCAAGAAAATCAGCGAACTGACAAAAATCGACGTACCAGCGGCAGCCAACGAACCAGCAGTGCCCGCAGCGATCATCAACGCATCGAACGCGGCGGACGGACCCTGCACAATCGGCAAACGCACCAACCTCGTGGCCTGAATCAATGTGACCAAACCAGACACAATGAAAATGGCATTCACCATATTTGACGACAACGCCAACGGCAAGCCAATGGCACCAGCCACAAACACCGGATCAAGCCACACATTGGACACCAACACATGCTGCAAACCCAGCAGCACATTCTTCGGAGTCAACTTCTTCGAACCCGAACCAAGCTGCTCAGGCACCTGCGACGCATCAGACACGCCAAATCCCTTCTCTTTCCACGAAACACACGGCCAAACACCAGCCGTCAGCACAGAGAAGACGCGCACGCGCACCGTTCGTAACATCCCTACGCAGGCACTACCCTGTTCAGGTCATAAGGGTCCGGGCAAACGCCCATCTCAGCCACATCGGCTCCCCTGTACTCTTCGGACAACCACCAGCATAACGACACGCATCGATACCGGCAACCACCACAACCCAACACATATCCTCCACATTTTCCCAAGAAAAAACAGTCTTGACTTTTCCGAGTATTCGTTATATGGACACGCGAAACGTATTTGATACAGGGGCGCGGTATTCTAAACCACGCATTAAAGAACCGCAAGACTTTTCTTGCCCAAAAACATTGAAGGTGGTTTCGGTGACTTTCCACGCCCCGTTAGATCTCACGATCCATGATTCCCAAGGTATGTACGATCCCGGCGCCGAGCACGACGCCTGCGGCGTGGGTATGGTCACCACCCTCAACAAGCGCCCCGAACGCAAAATCGTCGACGACGCCATCGAAGTGCTCGTCAACCTCAACCACCGCGGAGCCGTAGGCGCCGAAGAAAACACCGGCGACGGCGCAGGCATCCTCATGAGCATGCCCGACGAATTCATGCGCGCCACCGCAGGCGTCGAACTGCCCGAAGAAGGCCACTACGCCGCCGGCATCGCATTCCTCGACCGCGACATCGCCACCTCCGGACAACAAGAACAAGCCATCGCCAAAATCGTGCGCGAAGAAGGCCTCGAAGTACTCGCATGGCGCGTCGTACCCACCAACCCGGACGGACTCGGACTGCAGGCGCTCGCCAGCATGCCCGCGTTCAAGACGCTGGTCGTGGCCGACCCCGAAGGCCAGCTCGCAGGCATCGAACTGGACCGCAAGACCTTCCGCATCCGCAAGCGCGTCGAACACGAGGTGGGCATCTACTTCGCGTCCCTGTCCGCACGCACCATCACCTACAAGGGCATGCTCACCACCATGCAGCTCAAGCCCTTCTTCCTGGATCTTTCCGACGAGCGCATGAAGGCGAAGATCGCCATCGTGCACTCCCGCTTCTCCACCAACACGTTCCCGAGCTGGCCGCTGGCCCAGCCGTTCCGCCAGCTGGCCCATAACGGCGAGATCAACACCATCCAGGGCAACCGCAACTGGCTGTCCGCACGTGAAGGCCGCCTAAGCTCCGAACTGCTCGGCGAATTCAAGCCGCTGCTGCCGATCGCTACCCCGGGCTACTCCGATTCCGGCACGTTCGACGAATGCCTCGAACTGCTGCACCTGTCCGGACGTTCCATGCCACATGCCATCTCCATGATGCTGCCGCCGGCATGGGAGAAGAACGACCAGCTTGACCCCGATGTCAGGGCGTTCTACGAATACAACAATACGCTGATCGAACCGTGGGACGGTCCGGCGCACATCATCTTCACTGACGGCACCCAGGTCGGCGCGCTGCTCGACCGCAACGGCTTCCGCCCCGGCCGCTGGCAGCTTACCGACGACGGCTACATCGTGCTCGCATCCGAAACCGGCGTGCTCCCGGAGAACGCCGAGGAACACATCGTGTCCAAGGGCCGCCTGGAACCGGGCAAGATGTTCCTCGTCGATACCAAGGAAGGCCGCATCATCCCGGACGAGGAGATCAAGAAGTCCCTCGCGTCCCAGCATCCGTACCGTCAGTGGGTCGAAGGCAACACCGTCGAGATGAGCCAGCTGCCCAAGCGCGAGCACGTCAACCACTCCGGCCAGTCCGTGCAACGCCGCCAGCGCGCCTTCGGCTACACCGAAGAGGATCTGAAGCTGCTGCTCGCCCCGATGGCCAACACCGGCAAGGAGCCGCTCGGATCCATGGGCAATGATGCGCCTATGGCCGCGCTTTCCTCCCGCAGCCGCATGCTGTTCGACTACTTCACCCAGAAGTTCGCGCAGGTCACCAATCCGCCGCTCGACTGGGAGCGTGAAAAGATCGTGACCTGCCTTGAATCCGCCATCGGTCCCGAGCCGAACCTGCTGGCCGATTCCGAACTGCATGCCAAGAAGATCCTCATTCCGTTGCCGGTGCTCAACTCCGACGAGATGGCGCAGCTCAAGCGCCTCGACCGCGCCAAGATCCTCGGCGGCTACTATAAGCCGTTCGTCGTCAAGGGTCTTTATCAGGTCGCTGGCGGCGGCAAGGCGCTGAAGGAACGTCTCGACGAGATCTTCCAGGAAGTCGACGAAGCCATCGAAAACGGATCCAACTTCCTCGTGCTCTCCGATCGCGACTCCAACTACACGTGGGGACCGATTCCGTCGCTGCTGCTCACCTCCGCGGTGCAGCACCATCTGCTGCGCAGACACACGCGCACCCAGATCTCCATGGTCGTCGAGGCCGGCGATGTGCGTGAAATCCACCATGTCGCTCTGCTGATCGCCTATGGCGCGGCGGCCGTCAACCCGTATCTGGCGTTCGAATCCGTCGAAGACCTGTCCCGCAAGGGCTATCTCAACGTCGATGCCGAAACCGCGGTGAAGAACCTGACCAACGCGTTGTCGACCGGCGTGCTCAAGATCATGGCGAAGATGGGCGTCTCCACCATCATGAGCTACCGTGGCGCACAGCTGTTCGAAGCCATCGGCCTGAACAAGGACGTCATCGACGAATACTTCACCGGCACCACCTCCCGCGTCGGAGGCGTCGGACTCGACGAACTGGCCGAAGAGGTCGCCATCCGCCATCGCGTGGCCTACCCGTCGCAGTGGACCGCCCGCCCGCACCGCAACCTGCGCACCGGCGGCGACTACAAGTGGCGTCGTACCGGCGAAGACCACCTCAACGACCCTGAAGCCATCTTCCTGCTGCAGCAGTCCACCCAGCGCGGTGACTACGACATGTTCAAGAAGTACTCGGCGCACATCAACGACACCTCCAACCGTTTGATGACGCTGCGCGGCCTGATGAAGTTCAAGTCCGATCGCAAGCCGATCGACATCAGCGAGGTCGAACCGGCCAGCGAGATCGTCAAGCGTTTCTCCACCGGCGCCATGAGCTATGGCTCCATCTCCCAGGAGGCGCACGAGACCCTCGCGATCGCCATGAACACCATCGGCGCACGTTCCAACTCCGGTGAAGGCGGCGAATCCGAAGACCGCATCAATGATCCGCTGCGCTACAGCAAGATCAAGCAGATCGCATCGGCACGTTTCGGCGTGACCAGCGACTACTTGGTGCACGCCACCGACCTGCAGATCAAGCTCGCCCAAGGCGCCAAGCCTGGCGAAGGCGGACATCTTCCTGGCGCCAAGGTTCCGCCGTGGATCGCCAAGGTGCGTCACGCGACTCCGGGCGTCGAGCTCATCTCCCCGCCGCCGCACCATGACATCTACTCCATCGAGGATCTGAAGCAGCTGATCAACGACGCGAAGATGGCCAATCCGAAGGCCCGCGTGCACGTCAAGCTCGTTTCCGAGTTCGGTGTGGGCACCATCGCCGCAGGCGTTGCCAAGTGCCATGCCGACGTGGTGCTGATCTCCGGCTACGACGGCGGCACTGGCGCGGCTCCGCTCAACGCCATCAAGCACGCCGGCACCCCGTGGGAGATCGGCCTGTCCGAAACCCAGCAGACGCTCGTGCTCAACGGCCTGCGTTCCCGCATCACCGTGCAATGTGACGGCGAGCTCAAGACGGGCCGCGACGTGGTGATCGCAGCCCTGCTCGGCGCCGAGGAATTCGGTTTCGCCACCGCCGCGCTGATCGTCGAAGGCTGCGTCATGATGCGCGCCTGCCAGAAGAACACCTGCCCGCAGGGCATCGCAACCCAGGATCCCGAACTGCGCGCACGCTTCAAGGGCAAGCCGGAACATGTCATCAACTTCTTCATGTTCATCGCCGAGGAAGTACGCGAGCTGCTCGCCCAGCTCGGCTTCCGCACCTTGGAAGAGGCCGTCGGCCATGTCGAATGCCTCGACCAGAACGAAGCGATCAAGCGTTGGAAGTCTGACGGCATCGACCTGAGCAACGTGCTCATGCAGCCGGGACCGGTGCCGGGAACCATCCTGCACCAAACCATCGAGCAGAACCACGAGCTCGACAAGGCGCTCGACAACAAGCTCATCGAGCTCGCGCAGCCCGCCCTTGAGAAGAAGGAGCCGGTGCGCATCGAGATGCCGATCCGTAACGTGTACCGTACGCTCGGCACCATGGTCGGCTACGAGATCACCAAGCGTTACGGCGAGGAAGGCCTGCCTGACGACACCATCGACATGACGTTCCATGGTGCGGGCGGCCAGTCCATCGGCGCGTTCATTCCGCGTGGCGAGACCATCCGCGTGTACGGCGAAGTCAACGACTACGCGGGCAAGGGACTTTCCGGCGGACGCATGGTCGTGCGTCCGGAGGCGGGCATCACCTTCGATCCGCATGAGAACGTGATCGCGGGCAACGTCACCGGCTTCGGTGCCACTTCCGGCCAGATGTTCGTGGCAGGTCGTGCAGGCGAACGCTTCGGCGTGCGCAACGGCGGCGCCACCTTCGTGGTGGAGGGCGTCGGCGACCATGGTTGCGAATACATGACCGGCGGCACCGTCGTGATCCTCGGTCCCACGGGTCGCAACCTCGGCGCAGGCTTCTCCGGTGGCCACGTGTACGTGCTCGACCTTGACATGAAGCAGGTCAACCCGGCTGCCGCCGCCAACGGCGCGTTGCTGTTCGAACCGCTCGACAGTGAGTCGAACGAAATCGTGCACGGTCTGGTCAAGCAGCATGCCGAAGAAACAGGCTCCGCATTCGCGGCCGGACTGCTCGCCGACTGGGAGAACGCATCCAAGCGATTCACACACATCGTTCCGAAGCACTTCCTCGCCATGCAGAAGGCGATGAAGAACGCCGAAGAGAACAACATCGATTTCAATACGCCCGGCGTCTGGGAACAGGTGTACGAGCAGGTTATGGAAGGAGCGCGCTGACATGGGAGATCCACGTGGATTCCTGAAGGTCCGTACCCGTCGCGAACTGGCCGAACGCCCCGTCGAGGAGCGAATCAAGGATTGGTTCGACGTCCACGCCGAATCCGGCCTGCAGCCTTGGACCACCGAACAGGCGGCCCGATGCATGGACTGCGGCACGCCGTTCTGCATGAGCGGCTGCCCGCTGGGCAACATCATCCCAGAATTCAACGATCTGGTGCGCCAGGAGAAGTGGGAGGACGCGTACAACCGCCTGTCCGAAACGAACAACTTCCCCGAAGTCACAGGCCGCATCTGCCCCGCGTTGTGCGAGGCGGCCTGCGTGCTCGGCATTCACCAGCCGCCGACCATGATCAAGAACGACGAATGCACGATCATCGATCAGGCTTGGGAACTCGACTACGTCAAGCCATTGCCTCCGCAGCGCCTGACCGACCAGACCGTCGCCGTGGTCGGCTCCGGCCCGTCCGGTCTGGCATGCGCCCAGCAGCTTACCCGCGCAGGCCACACCGTGGTCGTATACGAGCGTGATGACGCCATCGGCGGCCTGATGCGCTACGGTATCCCGAACTTCAAACTCGACAAGAGACTCATCGACCGCCGCGTGGAACAGATGGAAGCCGAAGGCACCGTGTTCCGCACCGGCGTGGAGATCGGCAAAGACATCTCATGGGACGATCTGCGATCCCGCTACGATGCCGTGGTCGTCGCCATCGGCTCCACCGTGCCGCGCGACATGAAGATTCCGGGCCGTGAACTCAAGGGCATCCACTTTGCCATGGAATTCCTGCCCGACGCGACCCGCCGCGTCTACGGCGTCAAGCCAGTCAACGACATCACCGCTGAAGGCAAGCACGTCGTGATCATCGGTGGCGGCGACACCGGATCCGACTGCCTGGGCACGTCCATCCGCCAAGGCGCCAAGGACGTCACTGTGCTGCAGATCATGCCGCAGGAACCAAGCGAACGCCCGGCCAACCAGCCATGGCCGACCTTCGCGCGCCTGTACCAGAAGACCTCCTCCATGGAAGAAGGCTTCGAAACCCAGCGCGCCGAGTACGTGTACAGCACGGATTCTGTGAACTTCGTCGGTACCGAAGAGGAACAGGCCAAGGTGAAGGTGGAGCACTCCACCGCTACTGAAGGCTTCGTGGCCGATGAGAACGGACATGTGACCGGTCTCAAGGTAGTGAACGTTGCACCCGGCGAAAACGGACCGTTCACCCGTCAGCCCGGCACCGAACGCGTGATTCCGGCTGATTTGGTGCTCATCTCCGTCGGCTTCCTGCACCCGGACACCACCACGCTCGTGGACCAGCTGCCCGTCGACCTTGACGGACGAGGCAATGTGGCGCGCAACGACAAGTTCGCTACCAGCCAGGACGGCGTGTTCGCCTGTGGTGACGCCGGACGCGGTCAGAGCCTCGTGGTGTGGGCCATCTCCGAAGGCCGTTCCTGCGCGGCCGCCGTGGACGAATACCTCACCGGCGCCACCGAACTGCCGGCACCCATCGTCGCATCCAAAAGGCCGATGATGCTGCCGCGCTGAACATAAGCAGTTAACGTAACAGAAAAATCGTCCGATTCTCCGCCAAAACGGAATCGGACGATTTTTCATATCCCCACTTCCCGGAACCTCGAACAATACAGACGTGGCATAAACGTCCGAATGACGTGCCGTTCGGCGAAAAACCGGCAGTCATGCAGTAAAGTGAACTGCAGCACATCGCAACAAAGGAGTGACCCAATGCCAAATCGTGCAGAACGTCGAGCGCAGGCAAAGAACAACCGTAGGGGAGTGCCGCAGCAGTACGACCAAACCCATGGCCGCGCACGTTCCGGAATGCTGGACGAATACCAGCTGCAGGAAAAGTCCCGCCGACTGCAAGACGGTACCGATGGACCTTGGAAGCCGACCGGCGGCACCATCGAAGAAACCGAAAGCCTGCTGACCACCAGCCCGAACTACACGAACCCGAAGATGTTCAAGGCACCGCATTCCGCACGCCAATGGTTCCGCGTGATCAGCTGGCTGCTCATCGCACTGTCCGCAATCGCATTCCTGGTGATCATGTGGCTGCCGTCACATCCCATGTGGTTGGTCGCCACGGTCTCCATCGTCTTCGCTGTCGGTGTGCTTAGCCTGTTCTTCACGGCGGGTAACCCGAAGCATAATCCGAACCTCGATCAGAATGGTACGGCCGTCTGATAGCAAGGCGATGAACGTAAAGCGGGGCTGCATCCGATGGAAGGATGCAGCCCCGCTTTCACATGCGAGTCACGAATGACGGCACTATTCGTTCCTGGTTTATTGACCTCCTTGCCTGCATTTTTAGGAAAGATGCAAAACTTTGTGACACGAATGAAACAATCAGGCGTTTCATTGAAAAATTGCCTTACAGTAGTGATGGAACAACTGCCTGACTCGAAGAGGAGAGCACAGATATGAAGGTTGACATCCTTTCCCGTGAATA
The DNA here is from genome assembly GCF_019131435.1 of Bifidobacterium sp. MSK.13.1. Taxonomy (NCBI): domain Bacteria; kingdom Bacillati; phylum Actinomycetota; class Actinomycetes; order Bifidobacteriales; family Bifidobacteriaceae; genus Bifidobacterium; species Bifidobacterium sp. MSK.13.1. Next base: position 121,022 of record NZ_JAHOMM010000002.1, read on the forward strand.
TCCGCCCAAGGTGTATGGCGGCGCAGGCGTGCACGCGGAGGAGCTTTCCAAAGTTCTGGCGGAACGCGTGGATGTGACGGTCCGTGCGTTTGACGGACCACGTGCCGAGAATGAGATTCCCGAAATCCCGGGTGACAATCCGAAAGGTTCGCTCAAGGTCGTCGGATACGACGTTCCCAAGGAACTCCAGGAAGCAAACGGCGCGCTGAAGACGTTCGGCGTCGATCTGCAGATCGCCGACGATGTGGACGCCGACATTATCCACGCGCACACGTGGTATGCATGCTTGGCCGGATACCTTGCCAAGATGCTGCACGGAACGCCGCTGGTCATCACCGCGCATTCCCTCGAACCGTTCCGCCCATGGAAGCGTGAACAGCTGGGTGGCGGCTACGATTTGAGCTCGTGGGCCGAGCGTGACGCATACGAGCATGCCGACCGCGTGATCGCCGTGTCCGCAGGAATGCGCGAAGACATCCTGAGCGCCTATCCGAATCTTGACCCCGACAAGGTGGTCGTGGTGCACAACGGTATCACCATGAGCCAGTTCGAAACCCCATCCGACGACGATCCGGGCTGGAAGGTGTTCGAACGCTACAATATCGACCGCAACAAGCCCACGCTGCTGTTCGTCGGACGTATCACCCGGCAGAAGGGCCTGCCATACCTGCTTCGGGCGTTGCATTTCGTCGATCCGGGCATCCAGATCGTGCTATGCGCGGGCGCGCCCGACACTCCGGAGATCATGAACGAGGTCAAAACCGCGTTCGCCAAGCTTGACGAGGAGCGCGGCAACATCATCTGGATTGAGGAGATGCTGCCGAAGCCGGAGCTCAACGCGCTTGAGCACGGTTGCGACGCGTTCATCTGCCCATCCATCTACGAGCCACTCGGTATCGTGAACTTGGAGGCCATGGCGTGTGGCCTTCCGGTGGTGGCCTCCGCGACCGGCGGCATTCCCGAAGTCGTCGTCGATGGCGAAACCGGATATCTCGTGCCTGTCGACCAGCTGCACGACGGCACCGGCACTCCGACCAATCCAGACAAGTTCGTGCATGACATGGCCGACGCTATCAACCGCATCATGGCCGATCCTGAAAAGGCGAAGCAGATGGGACAGGCCGGTTACGAGCGTGCGCGCGACCACTTCAGCTGGGAGTCGATCGCCGACAAGACCGTCAAGGTCTATGAAGACGTGCTTGCCGAGCAGGGCAAAACCGCCGAATAACCAGTTCACCACGTAGACGATGCGTGGAACGCCTTCCGCTGAAAGCATTATGCTGGCGGAAGGCGTTTCCATATCTACAAGCCGAACAACGATAGGGGAGGAAGAATGCCGGAGCAGAACATCGCACTGGAACTCGCTGACGTGGAATTTCGTCGCCGTGGACGCGTGATTCTCACCAAGGTCAATCTGAAAATCAACAAGGGCGAGAAATGGGTGCTGTTCGGACCCAACGGCATCGGCAAATCCAGCTTGGTTCAAATGATGAGCACCAGAGGATTCCCGTCGGAAGGCACCGTCGACATTCTCGGCAATCGCTTGGGCAAGGTCGATGTGTTCTCCTATCGCAACCGTATCGGTTTGAGCTCCGCGGAACTGAGTCGCGCGTTCCCTCCCCAAGAAGATCCGCTCGACGCCATCGTGACCGCATTGACCGCGACCACCGGCCGTTGGCGCGACACCTACACCGACGAAGACTATGCCAAGGCGCGTTCCCTGATGCGTGAATTCGGTATCGAATATCTCGAAGGTAAAATGATGTTCAAACTTTCGGAAGGCGAGTGTACGCGCGTGCTGATCTGCCGTGCGTTGATGGCTGATCCGGATCTGCTGATTTTGGACGAGCCGACTACCGGTCTTGATTTGGGCGGTCGTGAGATTGCGCTTCGTGCGTTGAGCCGTGTCGGCGCCGAGCAGTCGGATCGTGCCGTGGTGCTGGTGACGCATCGTCTTGAGGAGATTCCGCAGGGATTCGACCATGTGGCGATCATGGGCAGGATCACCGGCAGCGAGGCCGACGCCTACGCCGACAATGTCGCAGGCAACGATCCGGCTCCGGGCACCATCGTGTACTCGGGTGATCTGGAACACGGTTTCACTTCGGAACGGTTGAGCGAAGTGTTCGGTTTGGAGCTTGAGGTGACGCATGCGAATGGACGTTGGAGCGCGTACGCGCGGTAACGGGTGCTGTGTGCGCCGGAATATGCTGTAGCATGAATAGCGTCGGACAGGAGTCATTCGGTTCCGTGCTGTCGTGATGGTGGAATCCGTGTGGGTATGAAGGAGTGATTGATGCGTCGAGGACCGTTGACGGCGGGTGAGAAGGTACAGTTCACGGATCGCAGATCCAATAAGATCACCGACCAATTGGTGCCGGGCGGTGTGACGCAGACCTCGCACGGCATCATTCTGCATGACGATGTGATCGGGCAGTCGGAAGGGTCCGTGGTGGTGACGGTGAGCGCCAAACGTGAGGCGCAGATCAATCAGGATCATCCGGAACGCGACGCCAACAAGCCTTGGAAGGGAACGCGCGCCATTGGCGGATGGCAGTTCGCGGTGATGCGCCCTCGGTTGGCCGATTATGTGCTGTCGATGCCTCGTGGCGCGCAGATCATGTATCCGAAGGACATTGCCCAAGTGATTCAGCTTGGCGACATTCGTTCCGGCATGAACGTGTTGGAATCCGGTGCCGGATCCGGCGCCATGAGCGTCAACCTGCTGGACGCGGTGGGGGAGCGTGGAAGACTGACCACCATCGAGATGCGTTCGGAATTCGCCCGCGTGGCCGAAGCGAATGCCACGGTCTATTTCGGTGGGCGCCCCGCATGGTGGGATCTGAAAATCGGTGATTTCGATTCGGTCGCCGCCACATTGCCGGAGCATTCCTTCGACCGCATCATGCTTGACATGCTTGACCCCTGGAACCGTCTTGAGCAGTCATACCGAGTGATTGCGCCCGGCGGTGTGCTCGTGGCGTATGTGACCACTACTACGCAGCTAAGCCGTATGGCGGAGGCGTTGAGGGAGGCTGGCTGCTGGACGGAACCGGATATCCAGGAGACTCTGGAACGCGACTGGAAGGTTCAGGGATTGGCGATACGTCCCGACCATCAGATGATCGGACACACCGGCTTCCTTATGGTTTCGCGGGCTATGGCGCCGGGATTTCAGGCGTTGCGCAAGCGTGACCGTGCCACGAAAGACACGACCACCGATATTGATTCGCTGAGCGCCGAAGAACGTGCCGAACAGCTCGAAGATCTTGAGTTGCGGGATATTTCCGATCGCAAGTTGCGTAAGGTGCTGCGTGATCTCGACGCGCAGGTCGAGGCTATCGGCGATTGATACGGTGTTTCTTGCCGTTGTTCTGAGACAATAGTCATAGCGCGTTGCGTTGGTACATACGCTGGATCGTTAAGGATTGGAGCATTCGTCCATGGGAACGAGCCTCAAGAAGGTTGCGAAAAAAGCCAAGGATTACAAGTATGTGTTGCTGGTGATGCGTCACGCCAAAACCGAGCCGTTTGGTGACGGTGGCGACGCCGGGCGTGAGCTGACCGACAAGGGGCGTAAGCAGGCGAAAGCCGTCGCCAAAGGCCTGGCCGCGCACAAGATGGTGCCGACGCGCATTGCGTGCTCCAGCGCCACCAGGGCTAGGCAGACCTGCGATCGCATGCTTAAGGTGTTCGGCGACGACCCGAAGGTCGACTATCGTCAGAGTCTGTACGAAGGTGGGGTGCAGTCGGTATTTGACGAGCTTGCCCAGACCAAGGAGAAGCATCGCGAGCTGTTGGTGCTCGGCCATGAGCCCACTGTGTCGATCGCATGCCAATGGCTGGCGAGCTCCGAATCGGATGCAATGCTGCTCGACATGCTGAATCTGGGCATGTCGCCGGCATCGCTCGCCGTGTTCGGATCAAATGAGCCATTCAACCAATGGCAGCTGCACAGTGGCGAACTCATCGCATTGCTGACGGCCAAGGATTTTGAATGATTCCTTCGCCTCTCGACATGATGCTGAGAGGCGTGAAATGTTGCCATGCCAACTGATATAAATCGTGCTTATAGCGACACTTAAATTTTCTTGATGAGTTATAGCTGGCGATTTCGTGGTAGCTTGAGCGGGTTGCATTGTTCATATCAGATGGAGGATTCATGTCCGTTCTCACTTCCGTCTCCGGTTTCCCTCGCATCGGCCAGAACCGCGAGCTGAAGAAGATTATCGAAGCTTATTGGAAGGGTGTCGCAACGCTCGACGACGTGCGCGCCACCGCCAAGGAGCTGCGCGCCAAGCATTGGAAGCTGCAGCAGGAAGCCGGAATCGATTTGATTCCGAGCAACGACTTCAGCTATTACGACCAAATGCTCGACACTGCCATCCTGCTGAACGTCATTCCGCAGCGCTACCAGCGCCTCGCCTTCGACAATCCCGAAGAGACGCTGTTCGCCATGGGCCGCGGCTACCAAGGAGACAAGGGCGACGTCACCGCGCTGCCGATGAAGAAGTGGTTCACCACCAACTACCACTATCTGGTGCCGGAAGTCGACGAAGCCACCGACATCAAGCTCAACAGCACCAAGCCGTTCGACGAATTCAACGAGGCGAAGGCGCTCGGCATCACCACCAAGCCGGTGCTCATCGGCCCGTACACCTTCCTCAAGCTCGCCCGCAATCCGCAGGCCGAAGAACTCGAATACGACAAGGGCCTGGTCAACGCGGTCGCCGCCGTCTACGCCGAGGTCGTGGCCAAGTTCGCCGAGCTGGGCGCCGAATGGATCCAGATCGACGAACCGTACCTCGTGCTCGACAAGGAGCCGGGCGACGTCGAACTGTTCAAGAGCCTGTACACCAAGATCCTGCCCGCACGCGACGGCAAGATCAAGGTGCTGCTCAACACCTACTTCGGCCACATCGCCGACGTGTATGAGACAGTCAACCTGCTCGCCTTCGACGGCATCGGACTCGACCTCAACGAAGGCAAGGACGAGAATCTCGCCGCCGTTGAAAAGTTCGGCGTCGCAGAGAGCACCACCATCTTCGCCGGTGTGGTCAACGGCCGCAACATCTGGCGTAACGATTACGCCGTCAGCCTTGGACTCGTCGACGCGCTGAAGAAGGTCACCGACAACGTGGCCGTCTCCACCGCAAGCTCCCTGCTGCATGTGCCGTTCAGCACCGAAGGTGAAGACGGTCTCGCCGATGATGTGCGCAAGCATTTCGCCTTCGCCGTTGAAAAGCTCGGCGAACTGCACGACCTCGCGGTTCTCGCCGACGCCAGCGAGGAAGACAAGAAGGCATCCGGGGCATTGGCAGCCAACCAGGCGCTCTTCGACGGTACCCGCGTCGCCGCCGACAAGAACGTGGCGGAACGTCTCGCAGCCCTGACCGACTCGGACTTCGTGCGCCAGCCGGCACGTGCCGAACGTCAGAAGGCACAGCGGGAGGCGTTGAACCTGCCATTGCTGCCGACCACCACCATCGGATCCTTCCCGCAAACCAAGGAAGTGCGCGCCGAACGCGCCAGACTGCGCAAGGGCGAAATCACCAAGACTGAATACGACGAATACATGAAGGCGCAGATCGACGCCTGCATCAAGCATCAGGAGCAGATCGGCCTTGACGTGCTCGTGCACGGCGAATTCGAGCGTAACGATATGGTCGAATACTTCGGCCAGAACCTCAACGGTTTCCTGTTCACCAAGAACGCTTGGGTGCAGTCCTACGGCACCCGTTGTGTGAAGCCTCCGATCGTATGGGGCGACGTGTCCCGCGCCAACCCGATCACCGTGGAATGGAGCGCCTACGCACAGTCCCGTACCAGCCATGTGATGAAGGGCATGCTCACCGGCCCGGTCACTATTCTCAACTGGTCCTGGCCACGCGAGGACATCACCCACGAGCAGCAGACCCAGCAGCTGGCCCTCGCCATCCGCGACGAAGTGCTCGACCTCGAAGCCGCAGGCATCAAGGTCATCCAGATCGACGAGGCCGCCCTGCGTGAAAAGCTGCCGCTCAGGAAGACCGACTGGCACAAGAAGTACCTCGACTGGGCCATTCCGGCATTCCGACTGGTGCACTCCGCGGTCAAGCCGACCACGCAGATCCACACCCACATGTGCTACTCGGAGTTCAACGACATCATCACCGACATCGACGCCATGGACGCCGACGTGATCTCCTTCGAAGCCTCCCGCGGCGATCTCGTGGTGCTCGACGCCATTCACGACGCCAACTTCGAAACCGAAGCTGGCCCGGGCGTCTACGATATCCACTCGCCGCGCATCCCGTCCGAAGCCGAAATCGAGGAACGCATCTACGAAATCCTCAAGAAGATGGACGTCGAAAAGGTGTGGATCAACCCCGACTGCGGTTTGAAGACCCGCGGCAACGCCGAAACCTGGCCAAGCCTCGAAAACCTCGTGGCCGCAGCCCAGGCTGTGCGTGCCAAGCTGACCAAATAAGGCGAAACGTTAGGAACAAGACGACAGCCATGCATTCGCCAATGTTCTCGCTCGAGGTGTTCCCTCCGAAGCGAACCTCCCCTGTAGGCACCATCTACGACACGTTGGATGGCCTGCAGGGGTTGGACCCCGATTTCATTTCCGTCACCTACGGCACCGGCAAATCATCCGACCGTACATTGACCGCGCGCATCGCCCACACGGTAAGCGAATACGGCATCCCCAGCGTGGCCCATCTGACCGCGCAGTATCTGAACAAGGATGACGTCGACCAGGCACTCGACATGTTCGAACAGGCCAAGGTCTCCGGCGTACTCGCCTTGCGTGGCGACCGCATCGACGGTGCCGAACCGGCAGGAGTATTCGAACATGCCAGCGATCTGGCCGTATACATCCGCCAGCAACGTCCGGACATGAAAATCTACGGCGCCTGCTACCCGGAAAAGCACCCACAGTCGGCAACGCTGGAAGAGGACATCGACAATCTCAAAAAGAAAGTCGATGCCGGCGTGACGCATCTGATCTCACAACTGTTCTACGACAACGAGGACTTCCTGAGATTCCTCGACAAAGCGAGGGCCGCAGGCATCGATGCGCCGATCGAAGCGGGCATCATGCCGGTCATGAACGCGAAATCGGTGCTGAACATGTCGAACAAATGCCAGTCGAAAGTTCCTGAAAAACTCGGCATCATGCTCGATAAATGGGGAGGTGACAAGGCTCTGCTCAAAGAAGCGGGCATCGCCTACGCATCCGAGCAGATCTGCGAACTGGTGGCGCGGGGCGTCGACGGCGTGCACCTGTACACGATGAACCATCCATGTGTCAGCCGACGCATTTGGTCCAACGTCAAACCATTCTTCGTCTGATTTCAGGCGATGCAACAAACATCAAGGGCGGTTGCGGGTATTTCGCAACCGCCCTTGGTTTTATCAGCGGTTACTATAGAAACCATGACTTCCATGCAACACAAGTTCGGGGCGCTTGATCTGATTCGAGCAGGGCTGCAAGATCTCGACAGGGCTCGCACGTTGTTCGACGAGCTGCACAATGACGGCATCGATGACGACAGGATGCGGCTGCTACTAGCCACGCTGGAAAAAGCGTGCGATCCCGACATCGCACTCAGCAACCTGGTGGACATCATCAAAGTGATGCAAAGCCGAGGCAAGGATTTCACCAACATCATCGCCGATGAAAACTCTTTCGTGCGACTGATCACCGTGCTCGGCGTATCCGATGAAATGGGCAAGCTCATGCGATTCCGCCCGGAACTCGTGGAGGCCGCAGCCAACGATGCCTGCGAAAGCCACCTTTACAATCACGAACAGCGCAGAGCGCATGTGCTCAAATCGGTAGGAGCCGATCCCAATGACCACACCATGCCGACCGCAAGCCTGCCACTTGCCGAAGCTGCGACGGCGCTACGTAAAACCTATCGCAAACAACTCGCCGCAATCATGGCGCAAGACGCCACGGCGAACGATCCCATCGAAATCCAACCGCGCATCAGCACCGAACTTTCCGACCTTGCGGACGCGGCGCTTGAAGGCGCGCTCGCCATCGCACGCCATGAAGTGGACGGCAGCGAACATGTGCGTTTCGCCATCATCGGCATGGGCAAACTGGGCGCACAGGAGCTCAACTATGTATCCGACGTGGACCTGATCTACGTGGTGGAACCCGCCGACATGGACACCAACGGCATGGCACTCAGCCGAATCGGCACCAAAATGGCCACCACGCTGCAACGTGTATGCCAATCCGTCATCATGGGCGTCGCAGAACCGACACTCTGGCAGATCGACGGTGGACTACGCCCCGAAGGCAAGGACGGTCCGCTGGTACGCAGACTCGAATCCCACGAAGCCTATTACGAGCAATGGGCGGAAAACTGGGAATTCCAGGCCCTGCTCAAAGCCCGCCCGGTAGCCGGCGACACCGACCTCGGACAAGCGTATATGGATATGACCCGACCGTTCGTTTGGACAGCTTCCAAGCGAGACAACTTCGTCTATGACTGCCAGCAGATGCGCAAACGTGTCGAAGACTTTATTCCCAACCCGCTGAAAGACCGCGAAATCAAACTCGGCAGGGGAGGCTTGCGCGACGTCGAATTCACCGTGCAGATGCTCCAACTCGTGCACGGCCGCTCCGACGAAGCATTGCGTACCAGCTCCACACTCGAATCCCTGCAGGCCTTGGCCGAAGGCGGGTACGTCTCACGCAAACAAGCCAAGAAACTTTCATGGGACTACCGATTCGAACGTGTGATGGAACACCGCCAGCAAATGTGGGCGCTCAAACGCACCCACCTGTTCCCAGACCTCGGCAAAGCCAACGCTGGCGGTCTTGAACGCAAACGAGACATCACCATCGACGAGCTGAACCAAAATCCCGAACTACGTCGACTCGCGCGCGCATTTCACATGCATCCCGAAGAACTCGTCAACAAATACGATGAGACACGTCGTGAGGTGCGTCACCTGCACATGGACATCTATTACCGGCCCATGCTGCCCATCAACGCGGGACTCGACGACGAACAGGTGGAACTCTCCACGAAAGCCACGCAGGAACGATTCGAATCCATCGGATTCGCCGATGCCGACGCGGCCATGCGGCACGTCACCGCGCTCACCGCAGGCATCTCCCGTGCGGCAAAAATCAACCGCATCCTGCTCCCCGCAGTACTGCAATGGCTCGGCGAAGGGCAGAATCCCGACATGGGACTGCTTAACTGGCGCAAACTTGAAGAAAACTTCGGCTCCGAAAGCGGATACCTCGGATTCCTACGCGATTCACCATCCGCGGCACAACGCCTATGCCACGTACTATCCAACTCACGATTCCTCGGCGACGCACTCAACAAATCCGTCGAATCAGTCACATGGCTCGGCAACGACGACTCTTTGCAACCACGTTCGCGAGAAAGCCTCGACATTCAAACCAAGGCGGCGCTTGAACGCAATGCCGGCAACATCAACGATTTCGCCAACTCCATCCGAGCCATGCGCAGACACGAAATCGAACGCATCGGTCTCGCTTGGATGAGTGGCGTGATCGACGATGAAGCATCGCTCGCCGGCATGACCGACGTATACGACGCGGCCATCGAAGCATCGCTGCAGTGGGCCATCCAGCATCGCATCAACGACATACAGATCGACGAAGCTCCGGCGGCGATCGCCATCATCGGCATGGGACGGTACGGCGGTAGGGAAGTGAACTTCAGCTCTGATGCTGACGTGATCATCATCTACAGGCCGGCCGAAGGTGCCGATGACGACCAAGCCAACCTTTTCGCACGAAAAGTGCAGGAAGACCTACGTGCGATCCTGCAAGGTCCAACCACATTCGAACCAAAAATCGAACTTGACATGGATCTTAGGCCTGAAGGCAAAAACGGACCGCTCGTACGTTCCTACGCATCCTGCGAGGAATACTATCGATCCTGGGCAAGCACATGGGAGCATCAGGCGCTGTTACGCGCACGATATGCGGCAGGCGACGCGTCTCTTGCCGAGGATTTCCTCATGAACATCGCCGACCCGTTGCGTTATCCGAAAATCGATCTTACGGAAACGCAGATCGCCGAAATCCGCAAACTCAAGGCACGTATGGAAGCTGAACGTCTGCCGCGCGGAGTACGTAGGGATCGCCATCTGAAGCTCGGCAAGGGCGGACTGTCTGACGTTGAGTGGACGATCCAGTTGCTGCAATTGCAGCATGCGGGAGACAATGCCAACTTGCGTGTCAACGGTACGTTGCAGGCATTGAACGAGTTGGAACATCGCAAGCTGATTTCCGCTGGCGATGCTGTGGTGTTGCGTAAGGCATGGCGTATGTGCACGGCCGCGCGCAACGGCAGTTATCTGTGGAGCGGACGCGTCAATCAGGCTGATATTTTGCCGGACGATTCATATTCGCTGGGAGGCATCGCCGTGTATCTCGGTTACGATGCGAATCGCGGCCAACATTTCGAAAACGACCTGCTCGCCGTGATACGCAAAGCCCGTGACGTAACGGAACGCCTGTTCTACGGTCGTTCGTGAGTCGTGCCATTTGAACGGCTAGGAGCATGGTGTGGCCGTCGGACCGAAGTTATACGGCTCTGACGGTTATGCTGATTCAGGGTTTCGTGCATGGAAGGATGGAGGTTGCGCCACGAATACTTGTGAACACGCGGTGAACTGGCAGGGTCTGCATTTCAGGCTATAGTTGGCTAGGTCACTTCGAGTGGCCACCTTCAACCACAAGTTGCATGAAAGGTGAGCCGTTGTCTTCAGTACTCGAACAGGCGGTTGAAACGCCGATGGTCGGGAAAAGCGTCATCACATTGGATGATCTTTCCATTCGCCAGATTCAGGAATTACTCCACAAGGCGCAGTACATTGATTCTCATCGTAAAGAAGTGGCGCACACCTGCGATGGCAGGGTGCTCGCCACTTTATTTTATGAGCCCAGCACCCGTACGCGTCTGAGCTTTGAAACCGCCATGCTCCGACTCGGCGGCAAGGTGATCGGCTTCGCCGGCGCCCAGCTCGCTTCCGTGACCAAGGGCGAAACCATTTCGGACACCCTGAAAACCGTGTCCAACTACGTGGACGTGGTGGCGATCCGCCACCCGAAGGAAGGCGCCGCGCTCGTGGCGTCCCGTGCAGCCTCCGTGCCGGTCATCAACGCCGGCGATGGTGGACATATGCACCCCACGCAGACTCTGGCCGATCTTGCGACGATGCAGTCGCGCTTCGGTCGCGTGAACAATCTGACTGTCGGACTGTGCGGCGATCTGACTTTCGGGCGCACCGTGCATTCCCTGATCGAAACCCTGTGCCGTTTCGGCAACGTGAACTTCGTGCTGATCAGCCCGGATGAGCTCAAGACCCCGCAGTATGTGCTCGACCGCATCAACGCCACCGACTCCTGCTCCTACACGGAAGTCAAGGATCTCGTTTCCGTGATCGGCGATCTCGACGTGCTGTACATGACCCGAGTGCAGAAGGAACGCTTCTTCAACGAAGACGACTATCTGCGACTGCGCGACACCTACATTCTCGACGAAGCCAAGATGGCTTACGCCAAGAAAGACATGGCCGTGCTGCACCCGCTGCCGCGAGTCAACGAAATCGCCGTCGAAGTGGATGACGACCCACGCGCTGCCTACTTCGAACAGGTCAAGAACGGCATGCTTATGCGCATGGCATTGGAAAGCTCGGTGGTCGGAGACGAACTGCCGGGATATGAACCGCTTGAATCCAAGGAGGTTGCAGCCTGATGGAAGTCACCAGCATTCAGAACGGCATCATCATCGACCATGTGCCTGCTGGCACCGCGCTCAAGGTGCTCGAATACCTGAAAATTGATCCGGCTAAGACCAAGCTCGCGCTGATCATGAACACCGACAGCCACATGTTCGGCACCAAAGACATCATCAAAATCGAAAGCGAAGAGGAAGCCGAAACCATCGACCTTGACGTGCTCGGCCTTGTGGCACGCACCGCAACCGTCGGCATTGTGCGCGGCGGTAAAATCGTAGAGAAAAAGCAGCCTACACTGCCGGAACATGTGGTCAATATCATCAAATGCGTGAACCCGCGCTGCGTGACTACCACCGAGCCGGCCGTACAGATGTTCCACCTGGTGCATTCCGACCGTCAGGAATACCGCTGCGACTACTGTGACGAGGAAGCGAAGTTCTGACCCATGACCCTCACCCTTCACGACATCAAGGTTTGGAACACCGGCGAAGTCATCGACCTGATCGTCCCATCTGACGCTGATGAAACGGTGGACGCTTCGGCCATGACCATCGCCCCGGGATTCGAAGATCCCCACGTCCACTTCCGCGATCCGGGCCAGACCTACAAGGAATCCATGGTTTCCGGTTGCGCGGCTGCCGCCTCTGGCGGGTATACGAACGTGCTCATCATGCCGAACACCGTTCCCGCCATGGATGGCGTGAAGGTGACGGCGGGGGAACCGGGCGCCAGTGAAGTGCTCGACGCCGGTTTCGACACGGTCATCGACTATTTGCAGCATTACGAACAAGCCCATGATGTGACCTTGCCGGTGCGTTATGACCTGTGCGTATGCGCTTCCAAAGGGCGTGCAGGCAAGGAAGCAACCGACGTGGCCGACTGGATCGGCTACCTGCCTGAACACGATGACGACAACAAGGACGCCTACCAGCTGTGCCACCCGGTGACCGCCATCAGCGATGACGGTTCCGCGGTAACACCGGAAATCCTCGACCAAGTGTTCGACAACGTCAAGAAATCAGGCTTATACCTGATCGAGCATTGCGAACACCACGACACCGGGGCGGTCAATGAAGGTCCCGTATCACGAGAACTGGGCGTACCCGGCATTCCCGAAGATACCGAACTGAAAATCGTCGAACGCGATATCGAGATGGCGCGCAAAACCGGCGTGCATGTGCACTTCCAGCATGTCAGCACTGCGATTTCTTTCGACGCGATTCGCAAGGCCAAAGCTGAAGGCTTACCGATCACGTGCGAAACTGCACCGCACTACGTTGCGTTGTGCGATGAAGCATTGCTGAAATACGGCACTCTCGCCAAGATGAATCCGCCGTTGCGCTCCGAAGAGGATCGCAAGGCAACCATCGCAGCCGTAGCTGACGGCACCGTCGATCTGCTGGCCACCGACCATGCACCGCATACCATGGAAGAGAAGGACCTTGGTTTCCTCGATGCTCCGAACGGCATCATTGGTCTTGAATGCGCGTATGGCGTATGCCACAAGATTCTTGTGGACGGTGGCTTTATCTCCGACGAACGCCTGATTGAACTCATGTCGACTGCGCCAGCCGAACTTATGGGCCACAGCAAGGCCGACGTCACAGCGTTGCTTGACGAATACGCAGACGCCGTCCCCGGAGACGACGACACCAAACGCGTGCTGGACCTCGTCAAGGTTCCTGCAGAAGACCGCGCGGATCTGGTGGTGCTCAACACCGACGAGGCATGGACCGTGAATCCTGAACGATTCCATTCCTCGGCTCGTAACACCCCGTTTGGTGGATGGCAGGTCACCGGCCGTCCGCTCGCCACCATCATCGGCTCGAAACTAGTCTTCAGCCGTATCAACAAGGAGGATTGATGGATCGCCTGATCGAAGCAATCGAAGCCAAGCAGAATCCGAGCGTTGTGGGACTTGACCCGACCGAAGCGCTCGTGCCAGCGCAAATCGTGGCCGGCTTTGCCGAGGAAATCAGCGAACAGGTTGAAGATCCGGCGGAAGCGCCGTCCATGCAGCTTTCCGTGGCCTTCTTCGAATTCAACCGCGCCATCATCGACGCCGTCGCAGACATCGTGCCTGCGGTCAAACCGCAGATCGCCATGTATGAGACGCTCGGTCCGGCAGGCATCGACGCCTACACCATGACCTGCGAATACGCCAAGCAGCAGGGCCTGTACGTGCTCGGCGACGTCAAGCGCGGAGACATCGGCTCTACCGCGGCTGCATATGCTCATCACCTCAGCGGTATAGGATTGGACGACACCGCCTATGATCCATGGCATGAGGATGCGGTGACCGTGAACCCATACCTCGGCACCGATGGCATCACACCGTTCGTCGACGCCGCCACCGCCAACGACAAAGACATTTTCGTGCTTGTACGCACCTCCAATCCGTCTAGCAGTGAACTGCAGGAACTTGAACTCGCCTCCGGTGAACGCGTATACGAGCATGTCGCCGATCTGGTGGAAGGCTGGGGCGCCGAAACCATCGGCAAGAACGGCTATTCACGTGTAGGCGCAGTGGTCGGAGCCACGCACCCAGAGGAAGGCAAGGCATTGCGCGCACGCATGCCGCACACGTTCTTCCTTGTACCGGGATACGGCGCTCAAGGCGGCACCGCGCAAGGTGTGGCCGGCATGTTCGACCGTGACGGCATGGGTGCGCTTGTCAACTCGTCACGTGGCGTTATCGGTGCATGGAAAAAGTCCGGCAAGTATTCTGAATCCATGAGCGCCGACGATGCTCTGGATCTGGTTGCGGAATCAGCCCGTGAGGCAGCCAAAGATATGCGTGACAATCTGCGTGCGGTCTTGCCGTAACCTGCCGACTGGCCAACTGTTCAATCTGAAAGAAAAACAACCACCAAACCATCGAACGTAACAGAGAGGGAGTTCATGACCACCGCAACAACGTTCGTTCCGACCGTTGCCGAAGCGACTGCGGCAGGCTTTTTCCCGAGCCGGCATGAAGTCGAGGTCGTTGACAATCAGGAACTGACTGACGGCGTGTACCGTTTGACGTTCCGTGACGAATACATCGCCAGCCATGCAAAGCCGGCACAATTCGTTGACGTATATTCCAACGATCCAAGCAAGCTGATGCCGCGTCCGTTCGGCGTTTGCGAAACCAACGGCGACGAAGTCAGCCTCATGTTCGCCGTGGTAGGCAAGGGCACCGCAGAATTTGCCGGATTGAAAGCTGGGGACACCATTCGTGTGATGGGCCCGCTCGGCAATTCGTTCAAGACCAAGGAGCCCGCCAATTATGTGCTCGTGGCAGGAGGTCTTGGCGTGCCTCCGCTCGTGCATGCGGCACAGCATATCGCCGGCATCGAAGGCGCGGTCAGCACCGCGGTGTTCGGCTACCGCAACGTGCGTTTCGGCGACGAATATGCGGGCAAGTATGCCGACAAGGTGTACAGCATCGACGAGAGCGAAGGCAACGTGATCACCTTGCTTGACCGCATCGAAGGCGAGTTGATGGATTCGGGACTCAAGCCGGTGATTCTGACCTGCGGTCCTCTGCCGATGATGAAGGCCGTCGCCGCATGGGCCGTGAAGCGTGACATGGCGTGCCAGCTGAGCTTGGAACAGCGCATGGGCTGTGGCTATGGCACTTGCGTGCTGTGTACGGTCGACACGTTGGACGGACGTTTGAAGGTCTGCTCCGATGGTCCGGTCTTTACTCGCGAACGTTTGGGATGGGGTGAATGAGATGATCGACGATACCCAGCATGAGAACCTGTACGGTTCGTACGAGTGGAAGCATCCCACGCAGGTGGCGGGCGTGCCGTGGAAGAATCCGGTCGCCACGGCTTCCGGCACCTTCCAGTATGCGGCGGTCCGCTGGTTCTACGACGTGAGCCAACTGGGCGCGGTCACCACCAAGGGCGTCTCCCCGGTGCCATGGGAAGGCAATCCCGGCATTCGTACCGCTGAAGGCCCATCCAGCAACATCAACGCGGTCGGCCTGCAGAACCCGGGTGTGGACCATTATTTGGAAGACGACCTGCCCAAGCTCAAGGCCATCAACGCCACGGTCATCGCCAATGTGGCCGGTCACTGCGACGACGACTATGTCGAAGTCGTGTCCAAGCTGAATGATTCTCCGGCAGACATGCTGGAAATCAACGTGAGCTGCCCGAACGTGTCCGCCGGAGGTATGAGCGTCGGCACTGATCCGGTGGCGTTGAGCCGTCTGATCACCCGCCTGCGCAAGCTCACCGACAAGAAGATGATTGTCAAGCTCACGCCGAACGTCACCGACATCACCGTGCCTGCCCGCGCGGCCGTGGAAAGCGGCGCCGACGCGCTGAGCATGATCAACACACTGCTCGGCATGCGCATCAACATTCGCACTGGAGAACCGATCATCGACCATGTGACCGGCGGCGTTTCCGGACCGGCCGTGCTGCCGATGGGACTCGTGGCCGTGTGGAAGACCCGCTCCGCATTACCGAACACTCCGATCATCGGCATCGGTGGCATCGATTCCGGTGAGAAGGCGCTTGAATACCTGTATGCCGGAGCGAACGCCGTGGAAGTCGGTGCGGCCGCACTGTTCGAACCGACCGCGCCATTGCGTGTGGCCCGCGAACTCGACGAGCTGCTCGACGCACGTCCCGAACTCGCAGACAAGCTCGCCAAGGGCGAAACTTGGCGTTGACCTCGATCATTCATCAAAGGAGCATGACATGACTGAATCCCTCGACCACCGTTTTACCAAGTTCCTGCTGGAAGCGCAGGCGCTGAAATTCGGCGAGTTCACGCTGAAGTCCGGTCGTAAGTCGCCGTATTTCATCAATGCGGGCGCATTCAACGACGGACGTAAGATCGCCACGCTCGGCGCATTCTATGCGGAGAAGATCGCGGCGGAAATCGAAGCAGGCAATCTGCCGAACGACATCGACACCATTTTCGGTCCTGCCTACAAGGGCATTCCGCTGGGCGTCTCCACCGCGATCGCTCTGACTTCCGGCCACGGTATGGAAGTCGGCTACACCTTCGACCGCAAGGAGAAGAAGGATCATGGCGACGGCGGCATGATGGTCGGCACCCAGCTGACCGACGGCATGAAGGTACTGCTCGTCGACGATGTGATGACCGCAGGCACCGCAGTACGCGAGGTCATTCCCAAGCTCAAGGCCGAAGCGGATGTGGAGGTCGTCGGCTTGGTGCTTTCCGTGGATCGTATGGAAAAGACCAAGGATTCCGACACGTCCGCGGTGAAGGCCGTCGAAGCAGAGTTCGGCTTCCCGGTATTCGCCATTGCCAACGTGCGCGAGATCTTCGAGGCCGGCCAGCATATCGAAACCGCTGACGGCACCGCGTATGTGACCGACGAGATCAAGGCCGCTGCCGACGCTTATCTGGAGCAGTATGGTGCCTGAATTCTATAGGCGGGTCCTATAGTTGACATATGAAAAGTGCCTCACACCAATCGAAAGCATCGGTGCGAGGCACTTTTCAATCTCATATCAGAGTGCATCCAGTTGATGAGTGCATTCAGTCGATCAGGTTGTATCCATGGTCGGCCACCACCGACTTGAGCTTCTCCAAATAGTTTTCCGCGGCCTTCGACAGCTTCGCACGCTCGTTCGTGATCCAGCCGACCAGCATGGTCTCATCGGTGTCAAGCGGCACGGTCACGATTTTCTCATTGTTGAGATCGCCGTTGTCGATGCCGGTGCACACGGTGTAGCCGTTCAGACCGATGATGAAGTTCAGAATCGTCGCACGGTCGGTCACGTTGATCTGCTTGGGGGAGTATTCCGGCCAGACCGCCTCTTCGGCGAAGAAGAAGCTGCCCTCCTCGCCCTGCTCGTACTGGATGAACGGGAACGGCTTCAAGTCGTCCATCGTGACTTTCTTCTTGCCGGCCAGTGGATTGTTGCGTGAAATGAACACATGCAACGGAGCACGGAACAGTGGATGGAATTCCAAATGCTTTTCGCGCAACATCTTGCCAATCACGTCTTTGTTGAAATCGGACAGGTAGATGATGCCGATTTCGGAAAGCATGTTCGCCACTTGGTTGATGATGTCTTTGGTGCGCGTCTCACGAATGGTGAACTCGTATTCGTCGGATTTGATGGAGTTGATCATTTCCACGAACGCTTCGACGGCGAACATGTAATGCTGTGTGGACACGGAACACAGCTGCTTGCGTGGCTTCGCGTTCTTGTAACGTTCTTCGAGCAGCGACGCCTGATCGAGCACCTGGCGCGCGTAGGTGAGGAATTCCGCTCCGTCCACGGTCAAGGCGATGCCTTGCGACGAGCGGGTGAAGATCTCGATGCCAAGCTCATTCTCGAGTTCCTTCACAGACGAGCTCAACGCGGGCTGTGACACGTACAGCTCGTGCGAGGCTTCGTTCATGGAACCGCATTCCACGATTTTCACAATATATTTCAGCTGAAGAAGAGTCATAAATTCAGGTTAGAGCCATGTACTGACCGTGGGGGAGTGCTTATACCCTCTTGTCTGGATAGTGGACTGCCGATCGCGCAGATCAAGGACGTGAAAAACCAATTGCAGCTTGACGAGGATCGCACACAGTTGGAAACCCCACAAACCGTGCTCGACAAAACCGGTCAGGTGTTCGCCCAATGGGAGCGGACCGGCTTGACGGGTCAGGCCCACAAGCAAAAGAGTTGCCCCTATCGGAGTGCTCCATATCGGCATAAGCGACAAAAAGGGATTGCCCGGCTTTCTACACACCAGACAATCCCGTTCGTCACAACCTACTACAGTTCGGTCTACTGGTACAGATGGCCGCCCTGCTCGCGGAAGCGCTCGCTCATCTCTTGCATGCCGGCAGCGATGGTTTGCGCGTCGGCGACGAGCTTCTCCTGTGCTTCGGCATTACCGAATTTTTTGCGGATGTTTTGGCTGATGGCCATGGAGCAGAACTTCGGACCGCACATCGAACAGAAATGCGCCATCTTCGCAGGCTCGGCCGGCAAAGTATCATCATGGAACGCGATGGCGGTGTCCGGATCGTAGCTCAGGTTGAACTGGTCAAGCCAACGGAATTCGAAACGTGCCTTGCTCATGGCATTGTCGCGGTCGATGGCATGCGGATGATGCTTGGCGATATCAGCCGCATGGCAGGCGATCTTGTATGCGATCACACCTTGCTTCACATCGTCCTTATTTGGCAGCCCAAGATGTTCCTTCGGCGTCACATAACACAGCATGGCAGTGCCATAGCGGGCGATTTCCACACCGCCGATCGCCGACGTGATGTGGTCGTAGCCGGGAGCGGTGTCGGTGGTGAGCGGTCCAAGCGTATAGAACGGCGCGTCCTTGCAGATCGCCTTTTCCATCTCGATGTTCATGCGCACGGTGTCGAACGGAATATGGCCGGGTCCTTCGATCATCACCTGCACGTCGTGTTCCCATGCGCGCTGCGTAAGCTCGCCCAAAGTCATCAGTTCGGCGAACTGTGCCGCATCGTTCGCATCGGCAAGCGATCCCGGACGAAGTCCATCACCCAGTGAGAATGCGACATCGTACTTGGCGAAGATCTCACACAACTCATCGAAATGCGTATACAGGAAGCTTTCCTGATGATGCTGCAAACACCATTCGGCCATGATCGAACCGCCACGCGAAACGATGCCCGTCATACGATTCGCCGTCAACGGCACGAAACGCAGCAGCACACCGGCGTGAATCGTCATGTAATCCACGCCTTGCTCGCACTGTTCGATCACTGTGTCGCGGAACAGTTCCCAGCTGAGCTTGGACGCATCATCCTCCACCTTTTCGAGCGCCTGATACATTGGCACGGTGCCGATCGGCACGGGGGAGTTGCGCAGAATCCATTCACGAGTGGTGTGAATGTCGTTGCCGGTAGACAGATCCATCACAGTGTCGGCACCCCACTTGGTGGCCCACGTGAGCTTCTCCACCTCCTCGTCAATAGACGAAGTGACCGCCGAATTGCCCATATTGGCGTTGAGCTTGGTGAGGAACTTCGAGCCGATGATCATGGGTTCAGCTTCGGGATGGTTGATATTGCAAGGCATGACCGCACGCCCTGCGGCCAGTTCGCTGCGTACCAATTCCACGCTGCAATGCTCGCGCTCCGCCACATAGCGCATTTCCGGCGTGATGATGTTGTGGCGCGCGTACCACATTTGCGTCACCGGATGATCCTTGGCCTTCATCGGCTTATGCTGGCGACCACGCCACTCCTTGGAAGCCTTGCCACGTTTGATGGCGCGTTTGCCGTCATCTTCCAAATTGCGGCGACGTCCTTCATATTCTTCGACGTCTCCACGGTCAAGAATCCAGTCCAAACGTAGGGGAGCGAGACCCTCCTTCGGATCGCATTTCGGACCTTCGGTGTTGTAATCCTTGAATGGTGCGTTCGGTCCGACGCCAGGAGTGTCAGACAGTTTGATTTCAGTGTACGGCACTTGCAGATCGTAGGAACCGAATTCGTTTTCGAAATGCACCGGCGTGGTTTTGCGAATATGTGCTTTGTCTCGCTGCTTGGAATCACGTGCGGCAATGTCGACGCGCTGTTGCTTGGCAAGCTTGGAGGCGGCCTTGGCTTCCTTCGCATTGGTGAACTTCTTTTCGCCGGATGCGCCGTCGGCTGTGTTGTCAGTGTTGATTTCCGCTGTTTTCTGGGCTTTCACGCGCGGCGCGTACCCGTGCTTCGTGTCGCCACGTACGGCTTTCCAGCGCGCTACCATATTGCGGGTTGCAGCTTCCGGATCATCAGCTCCTGCAATCGCGGACACCACGAACCAGCCTGCCGCCTTTGAATGCGCCAGCATCTCCATATCATCTGCGGTCACGCCACCGCCTATCACTACCGGAAAACCACTGGCTGAACAAATGGTGTTGATCTGCTCTTCGTCAAGCGTGCGACCGGAACCGTCATTGCCGCCTACGGACGCTTCCGGCTTGGTGACGGAAACATGCAGTGGTGCCGCACCGATATAGTCGATGCAGCCGTCGGGCAATTCGTTGATGAGTTTGACCAGGCTTTCCGTTTCGGCGGACAAGCCCACGATGGCATCTTCGCCAAGCAGTGCACGGGCTTCGCGCGGTTCCATATCGGTCTGTCCGATGTGCACGCCGTCAACCTTGATGCCTTTGCTGCGGGCCTGCCAGACCACGTCCACACGGTCGTCGATCACGAATGCCACGGAATCCGACTTATTGTTGTCTTCGATGATTTGCGCGATATCACGCGCCATGTCGGTGAGATCCTTCGCGTCAGCGTCTTTGACGCGCAGTTGGATGAAGCTTGCGCCCCCGCGCAATGCGTCATCGATGACGTCGGTGATCGGTCGGCCTTTGCAATCCTGTGGTCCTACCACAAAATAGGCGCTCAGGTCGAAGCTGTCTCGCATCGACGCATATGGATAATTGCTCATGATTCCCCCTTGATTATGATGTTTTGGGTTGGGAAAACTTGATTTCGCAGGCAATGGGTATGCTGACGCGCCCGTATGCTCGGTTATACGGGATAGAAAACGGAATCACGATTGATGATTGCGTGATGCAGACTGTTTGGTCGACGCATCTGCTGCGCAGACTTTTACGGATGCCAATTGACGCTGGCAATGCGTGTGCGCTACGACACTCATTCTTCGCTCCCTACGATGGTGTTAACCAACAGGTTCAAAGGGTCAGGCATTCGCCTATCTCAGCTCCGTTGGGGAGCCCCCCTGCTTTACGTGTTGGCTATGAATCTACGCCCTGCACTGGACGTAACTTTCATCGAAGCCCACAGGAGAGTCAGGCCAGCCGTCACTTTCGCATGTATCGCCTCCATCCGCGTCACGCCTCCGCCGCGCAACTCACAGCAAACTCTCCTTGCAGGCTAATCTATACTTCAGTTCAATGCATTGCGTGTGAAAGAGGTCGACTACATGTTGGAAACGGAACGGCTGACATTGAGGGCTTGGGCGGAAACAGATGCGGAAAGCTTGTACTCCTATGCGAAAGATCCGGATATCGGGCCTGTCGCGGGCTGGCCCGCACACCGATCGAAAGAAGAAAGTCTCAATACGATTCGTCATGTGCTCAATGGCAAGGAATGCTACGCGATTTGCGAGCGCGGCAGCAATAACCCCATTGGTTCGATTGAGTTAAAGCTTAATGGTCATACGGATATGACGGATCGTGATGATGAGTGTGAGTTGGGTTACTGGCTGGGCAAGCCTTTCTGGGGGAGGGGTTATATGCCGGAGGCAGCCAAGGAGGTTATCCGTCATGGTTTTGTTGATCTTGGTATGAGTGCGATTTGGTGCGGTTATTATGACGGCAATCTGAAGTCGAAGCGGGTGCAGGAGAAGGTTGGTTTTGTCTATCATCACACGTGTGATGAGGTGCCGGTGCCTCTTATGCACGAGGTGCGTGTCGGGCACGTGAATGTTCTTACCAAATCACGCTGGCAAAATTTAGCTGCCTGCTGATTGTGCTAGAAGCTAACCTAGAATGCTTTGGAAGGGTCTTGGTGGGCTTCGAACGGATGCTGGTCAAGACCCTTTAGAGCTTCATGATGTTTTCCTCGATGCGACGGATGACGTCAATGAAAGCTTCATCGTTGTGCCCGGTTGGATCTGGCAGATTCCAATTATCGTCGAAAGCCTTGCCGATATAGGGACATCCCACGTCGCAGCCCATGGAGATCGCGGTGTCAGGTTTTGGAATATCCGAAATCAGCTTGGAGTATTGCGTTTTCTCCATGTCGATGCCGTAAAGCTCTTTCATGAGTCGTACGGCATCCTGATTGATCTGCGGCTTGGTTTCCACACCTGCGGAATAAAAATCACAATCGGTTCCGCGTAGATGCTTTCCCAACGCTTCGGCAATCTGGCTGCGGCATGAATTATGCATGCAAATAAAAGCCACTTTTCTCATAGCTTTCCCTGTCTGCGATGTTATGATTTCACGATTGCTGTCCCGTATTATACGTTTCGCCCAATGCTCCGCGTTCACATCATCGAATAACACAATGCCCGGTACGACCATGTCATAAGCTGGTCGTACCGGGCATTGGCTTGGATTATTCGCCCCAGACTTCTTCGGCGATGGACCTTACGAGTGCGATCTTGGCCCACTGCTGCTCCTCAGTGAGCTTGTTGCCTTCCTCAGTGGAGGCAAAACCGCACTGGGTGGACAGGCATAAGCGGTCGAGCGGCACATGCTGGGCCGCTTCGGAGATGCGAGCCTTAATCACTTCCGGATCTTCAAGTTCCGGTCTCTTGGAGGTGACGAGGCCAAGCACAACCTGTTTATCGCCGGAAACCTCAGCCAGTGGCGCGAAGTCACCGGAACGGTCGTCGTCGAACTCCAGATAGTAGGCGTCCACGTTCTCTTCGCCGAACAGCTTGGCTGCGACCGGAGCATAACCGCCGGACGACAGCCACGTGGAATGGAAATTACCACGGCAGATATGGGTGTTGATCACCAAATCATCAGGCTGGTCTGCGATCACTGTGTTGATCACGTCAAGATTCTCCTGCTGCAGGCGGGCCGCATCCTCATCGCTCCAGCCGAGACGCTCACGCACGCTCTTGTCGCACAGGCGAGTCCAAGTGCAGTCATCGAACTGCACGTTACGGCAGCCGGCGGCATACAGGTCGGCAATGACCTGACGGTATGCGGCCACGATATCCGCGGTCAGCTCGTCGTCATCTTTGTAGAACTCGTCGTACGGGTAGGCGTTCTTGTTGCCGGTAAGCACGAAACGGGTCTGCGCTGGGGAAGGCATGGTCTGGCGAGCAACGGTATTGTCATCTTCAAACTGCTTGACGAACTTGAAATGCTCCACGAACGGATGATCGTGTCCGTCGAGCTTGCCGGTCACCGTGGCAGTGTCGGCGGGAGTGACCTCGTCATGGAAGGCAACGCGATGGGCGGCGGAAACATGGTCCACGCCGTTGAAGCCCCACATGAAATCGAAATGCCACCAGCCGCGACGGAATTCCCCATCGGTGATGACATGCAGGCCGGCGGCCTTCTGCTTGGCAACCAGATCAGTGATCAGCCTGTCTTCGACGGCCTTCAGCCCAGCGGCATCGATGGTGCCTGCAGCATAATCTGCGCGAGCCTGCTTGAGTTCGTCCGGACGCAGATAAGAACCGACCACATCGGCGCGGAACGGCGCATTCTTGGAATATGCCATGATTCTCCTTTGGCTATTGATTTGCGATTAACAATCACAACGACAAAACCAACAATATGCTATCCCACCACCTGCGAACGCGACGCATTCCATCCGCCTGGTTGACAACGTACTTCCGTCCGTCCGCAGAGTTTTCAATGCTGGAATAAATGGGGGCAAATGACACTGCATGGCGTTCCGATATTGGCAGACGCGCGGCCGATGATTGTGCAAAGAATCGCGAAAGGCATGCGGAATCACGACATGAGTTGCGTTGTGTTCGTATATAATCGCAACGGACATGAACGACTGCAAGGAGGCTGCCATGACTGTGCCGCAACGAGTGCTTGACACTATGAATTCCGGACTGATCTACACCTGCGATGACGAAGAGATGATCAAAGCACAGAAGGAACAGATGGAACTGCTATACGACTTCAATGCAACCCGCCCCAGTCAAATGACGCAACGCAACGAAATCGCACGCCAACTGCTTGGCGAATTCGGCGAGGACGCTTATATCGAACCGCCGTTACATGCCAATTGGGGATGCAACACGTATTTCAGTGCGCACGCTTACGCCAATTTCAACCTTACGTTAGTTGATGATGGTGAAGTGCATATCGGCGAACATACCATGATCGGCCCGAACTGCACTATCATTACCACCGGCCATCCGATTCGTCCTGACCTGCGCGAGAAGGTCACACAGTATTCTCTGCCGGTCACCATCGGCCGTAATGTGTGGTTGGGCGCCAACGTTACCGTGCTTCCCGGCGTCACCATTGGCGACAATTCGGTGATTGGCGCATGCTCGCTGGTTACCAAAGATATTCCCGCCAATATGGTCGCATTCGGACAGCCATGCAAGGTGTATCGCGAAATCGGCGAACATGATGACGTCTACTATTGGCGTGACCGCATGATCAACCCACCCTATGACCAGAAGCAGTAAAACAAATCACTATCGACCAACCGTTCAAACAGGTCGAATCATCGTGGACTAGTCGTTATGACAGATCCACGATCTCATAATTTGCGACTGTCAAGCGAAATACCGGGCGCACCATTGCTCCACCACACGGGCAAGGTGCGCCTTCTTTGAAAACTCAGTCCTGGTTGCTCCAATCAATCATGCTTCCCACCATAACGTGCGAAACGTAACGCACGCATGTCCGCGGTAGATATTTAGATAATTATCTAAATAAGAAAATGTGTGAACATTGCGAAGTGAAGGAGGAATGTATGGCAGGGGAGGGATTCAAAGCGCTCTCCGATCCCACGCGACGGCGCATTTTGGAATTGCTGCGCGAACGTGACATGACGGCTGGTGAACTTGCGGAACAATTCAACATGAGCAAACCGTCGATCAGCCACCATCTGACCACGTTGAAAACCGCGGGACTGGTAACCGACGAACGGCACGGGCAGAACATCATCTACAGTCTCAACACCACGGTGATGCAGGATCTGATCGGATGGTTCATGGGATTCATGGACGGCGATGGAAACGTCAATCAAGCGAATGATCAAACAGACAATAAATAAAGGAGGGTCTTATGCGCGGGAACAACTTGAACGATTTAAAAAACAACATCAACAATGCCGAAGACAAGAACAAGACTGATTCGGGGGAGAAGATCGCTCCGATCGGACGCAATCTGTGCATTGCGCTTGTTGCACTGTGTGTAGTCAACATCATCGCACATCTTGCCTGCTATAGTCGGCTTCCCGAAAACGTGCCGATTCATTGGGGTGCCGATGGTTCGGTCAATGGTTATGGCCCGCGTGCCGTAACGTTGATTCTTGATGTATTGCCGTTGCTGTGCTTGGGACTTTTCCTCGTCATCCCGAAGATGGACCCCAAGGGAGAAAACTACATGAAGGCCAGCGGACTGTATCGTGGATTCGTCATCGCGTTCACACTCATCATGTGCGGTGTCACATGGTTCACTGAAGCCACCGCATTCGGTGTAATCCCAGCTACCGGCGGTCCCGTTGGGCTTATTGTCAGCGTGGTATTGGGCGCGCTGTTCGTCGGCTTAGGCAATTACCTTCCGCGCATGCGCCAGAATTACACTTTCGGCATCAGAACGCCTTGGGCTCTGGTCGACGAGAACAATTGGAAGCGTACGCAGCGTGTGGGTGGCATCTCTTTCATGGTGTTGGGAGTGCTGTTGATTGTGGCGGGTGTTGTCAGCTCTGTCGTGCCTGTGGGCGACATGCTCATGGTCGCAATTATTGTGACGATAGCGGTTGGTGCAGCGCTCGTTCCTTATGTATACAGCTACCTGTTGTTCCGCCGCAGTCGCGGTTCGCGGCAAAACTGAAGTAACGTCATAGCGACGCTAGATACCGTCGCCTTGACACAGAACACAAATCAACGTTGACAAACGCCGTTGGCAATCTGGGAAAGTTTAATGAACGGACTCAGGAGAACCAATTGCAAACAGTGAAGGAATCGAATCTGAATTTCTTCAGTCCAACAATCGGGGTGCGGTTCACATGCGTGCGATCCGCACCCTTTGTTAATTCAAGTGTTCGTTTTGAAAAAGTCAGAAATCCATGCCCAAAGATTTCAGATCGCGGCGAGCCTGACCGGCGTTAGTGAAGCGGAACGCGTGCATGCCCACGGCCTGTGCGCCAGTGACGTTCTTCGCGGTGTCGTCGAAGAACACGCTGGATTCCGGCCTGAGATTGAAACGGCTCAGCGCCAGTTCGTAGATGTCGGCATTCGGCTTGTGCATCTTCTCTACGCCGGACACCACCGTGCCCTGCAGCAGCTCGCCGAGCTGCGGGAAACGTTCGAATGCGAAATGGAACGTCTCATGCGACCAATTCGTCAACCCCCACACGCCGTAGCCTGCAGCCTTCAAATCACGAAGCAGCTGTTCCATATCCGGAATCATGCGGGGGAGCGCATCGCCGTAACGTTCGATGTAATCGCGGAAAATCTCGGCGATCTCTTCGCCCTGTTCACGTACCACGTCGGGATAAATGGCTTCGAAATCCTCGCCATGGTCCATGCGATCCTCATAATCGTAGAAGCCGCACGGATCATTATCCGCGCAAATACGGTCTACAACCACTTGGGGGTACCTGCCTTCAAGGCATGCGCGCGTCTGCCAGTCGATAAGCACGCCGCAAAAATCAAAGACCACATCGGTGACGTTGGCACTGGGGGAGGTCATGAAAATCCTTCCTGCAAAATACGGATTGGCAACGCTAGTGTAGCGCAAAGCCACCGATGTTGGGGCTGGTGTTCGGTAAATTTGTTTTGCAATTAAAGTAATTGCAAAAATGCCGGCTGAATGCCGCCGATAATATCGCTCGCGATGATCGGATGGCCGATTTCCCCGAAATGCTGCTTTTTGGAATGCCCATAGATCTGCGGACGATGCCATCCACGCTGTTCGGATCGCGATGCGATCGAGCCCGCAAGACCATGTATGTAGGCTCCGGCCGCCACGACTTCGGGAACTAATGCCGGATCCTCGGCAAGCATATCGTCCTGTTGCGCGAGCAGGGCGCCCAACATGCCGGCAAGCACATCGCCCGATCCTGCGGTGGACATCCACGCCGGCGCGCGTCCGGAAAGAATCACCCGCTCGTTGCCTTCGCCGTCCGTGCCGACCACCATGGTCACCGCGCCCTTCAACAATACGGTCGCGCCGGTCAGCTCATGGACCCTGCGGGCGCAGGCGAGCGGCTGCGAGCGCACTTTGTCGACGCTGGCTTCGTTTCCGTCTAGCCGAGTCAACATGCGGGCCAGCTCCCCGACGTGCGGGGTGACAACCACTTGAGCCGGCACTTTGCCTGGCAGCAGGTCCAAAGCTCCGGCGTCTACCACGATCGGCGGCATGCCCAGGGCGCTTTCATTCCTGGCGTCGTCATTGGAGCCGGTTTTTTCCTGCAGTGCGTAATGCTTCAACAACGCGGTTATGGTTTCGCGTTGAATGTCGGTGTCGGCGGCTTCGTCGTCACCCGTGGGAACGCCGGAACCAACCACCCATGATTGGACGCGGCCCTTGCCGATCACCGCCTCGGGCAACGAGGAAAGCACCATGTCCTGCGCTCGTTGCGGGCCGAGATAGCGCACCATGCCAGTGTTGGCGCGCGCCGCCGCCGTGGCCGACAATACGGCTGCACCGGGGTAACGGGCGGAGCCGGTCACCAAGCCGACCACTCCACGCGAATACTTGCCGTCCGAAAGTTGCGGAAGGCGAATCGAATCCGTTACGGAATCGCCGTCCGTCATTTCGGCCGCGGGGACGCAATCATCAATGTCGAAACCGAAATCGACCAAAGTGAGGCGGCCGCATGCGTATGAGGCGGGTGGCACCATCGCGCACGGCTTCATCGCGCCGAATGTTACCGTAACATCAGCAGGAATGTACGGTCCTGGAAGCGAACCGTCATTTACGCCAACGCCGGACGGCGTGTCGATCGCCACGACGAGCGGCAGGGCGGAGGAAGGCTCGTTGTTCGGCAGGGCGGGCCTGTCGGGAAGTTCGCCATCGAATCCCAAGGAGGAAGCGATGGCGCCTGCGATGCCACGCAATGCGCCGCTTACGTCGATTCCGGTCATCGCGTCGATGATCACATGGGAACCCTGAACGTATTCAACGGCGGCCTGCAGTCGTTCTCCGGCCTCTCCCGCGGAAAAACCCGTGGTGCATCCTGGGATTTCGGCGGCGGGATCAAGTACGAGAACACGGCCTCCGGCATGCACGAACGCGCCGAACGCCTCCTCGTGCAGGGAACGTCCCACGGCGATCGCGGTGACATGCGCGCCTTCGTTCGCCAGTTCCGCGCCGGCGTATAGACCGTCGCCGCCATTATCTCCCGCCCCTACAAGGAGGGCTACCCGCGCGTCCTCGACGGCGAGGTCCTCATCATCGAGCAGTGTCATGGTCACATGGGCCGCAGCCGAGGCGGCCATGCGCATCAGCGGCACGCCGTCGTCAAGCAGCGGACGTTCCATCTCGCGCACGGTATCGGAATCGTAAGCGCTGTACAGCAGTGTTTGCAAACGGTCGGCGTCGTCGGCGATGTCCATAACGTTCCCTTCCTCGTCGTCTATGAGCAACAATCCCTACTGTAGTCGTAATATTGGGAGTCAAGGATTTTTCGGCGTGGAATGGAGACCAAAATGGCATATATCGAAATGCAGCATAGTTACAAGCGTTACCAAATGGGTTCCACCACCATCACCGCGAACGATGATGTGAGCTTCGGCATCGAAAAAGGCGAACTGGCCATCATTCTGGGCGCGTCGGGCGCGGGCAAGTCGACGGTGCTCAACATTTTGGGTGGCATGGACACGAATTCAGAAGGCAGCGTGGTCATCGACGGACGCGACATTTCCAACTATTCCCCGAAACAGCTGACGGCTTATCGCAGGACGGACATCGGTTTCGTGTTCCAGTTCTACAATCTTGTGGCGAATTTGACCGCGAAGGAAAACGTCGAGCTCGCCTCGCAGATCGTTTCCGATGCTCAGGATGCCGTCAAAGTGTTGGAAGACGTCGGTCTCGGCGATCGTGTCGACAATTTTCCCGCGCAGCTTTCCGGCGGTGAACAGCAGCGTGTGGCCATCGCCCGAGCTGTGGCGAAGAATCCGAAGATCCTGCTGTGCGACGAGCCGACCGGCGCGTTGGACTACAACACCGGCAAGCAGGTCCTGCAGATTCTGCAGGACATGAGCCGTAAGAAAGGCGCCACCGTGGTGATCGTGACCCATAATTCCGCGATCGCGCCGATCGCGGACCGTGTGATCCGCATGCATGATGGCAAGGTCACCGCCGTCGACGTCAACGAGCATCCGATGGACATCGCGGAACTCGAATGGTGATGTCGCGACACGCTGTGCGACACTCGATTTGCGAAGACAAAGGATTTGTGTAATATATGTGACTTGTGCACGGAAGCAATTCCGTACAGGAAGCACATTCCTGCGTAGCTCAGTTGGCAGAGCATCCGACTGTTAATCGGACGGTCACTGGTTCAAGCCCAGTCGCAGGAGCGCGTTTTTAGGTTTTTCCTGATTTTCGTCGGGGAGAAGCTTAGAACAGGAGAATATTCCTGCGTAGCTCAGTTGGCAGAGCATCCGACTGTTAATCGGACGGTCACTGGTTCAAGCCCAGTCGCAGGAGCCACATGAAAGCCCTTGGAAATCAAGGGCTTTTTGTTACTCTAACGAATCAAGCACGTCGTCGATCAGCGTGCGCTCGTGCGGTCCATCGGTCTTGAGCCGAGGAAAGCGCCGCAACGCGTTGGCGGGACTTGCCCCGGCCGCGCGCGCCACATTCGATTTCGACTCGCCGTGCGCCAAAGCCGTTTCCGCAAGACGGTCCACCAGCGAGTCCGACACCTTGCGGATCTGCTCGGCAACCCACAACTGCGCCAGTTCGGGGGAGAGCGCGTAATCGTCCTGCAATTCGCTTGACGCTTCCTGCACGGCCGCCCACAGCACCATAAAAGGCTTCTGATAGTAGGTGATCCGATCGTAATCGGACTCGCTTTCCAGTTGCTGCAACGCTTTGCGCTGTGACGTGTTATCGCTCATACGTTCCATCGTATGCCGAGACACGCCCGGAGCCTGTGGATAACTCATCCTCCGACCACAGGGCCGTTTCAGCTGGACAAGCACAACTTCACACTGTCATGCTGGCGATTTACCACAGCACAACGCAACGGCGCAAACACAGCAACGTGAAGGAGCCATCATGGACGAACGTGAATATCGCAGGCGAATCCGACGGAACAGAATCGCACAGGAGGAAAAGAAGCGCATCCGCCAGCAGTTGCGCCAAACCATGGTCGTATGCGCTCTGGCATGTGTCATGCTGCTCGTGTGCTGCCTATGGTCGGCCGAACCGACGTATGCGAAAACGAATGCGGCGACCGCGTCCGGTTCCTGCGCCGTCCTGATGCGATGGCCGCTGAACGGCGCGCAGGTGGTCGGCAAGTACGATGCGCCGAAACAACAGTGGCTTCCAGGCCATCGGGGTGTCGACCTGCTTGCGGACCCTCAGGAAGCCATCGTCGCGCCCGCGGACGGCGTGATCGCCTTCAGCGGCAACGTGGGAGGCAAAGCCGTGGTCACCATCCGGCATGGAGGCGACCTTTCCGGCCTGACCTCGACGTTCGAACCCGCCATTGCGGAACGCGATGTCGGCGCACATGTTGCGCAGGGGGAGCGTTTCGCGCGTGTGGAGGGCGAATCCGACCATTGCGACGAGCGGTGCCTGCATTGGGGGATAAAATCGGAAGGACGGCAATACACCAATCCGGAAAGCAAAACCCGTACGGTGAGAATCGGATTGAAAGGCCTGTGAAACAGGGGTCGACAGAACCATTGATTTTGTCCATACGTCGTGGCCTCGTCGAAAAAAGTGAAGCTCTCAGGCTATGATGCTACATGTACGACGATTACGCAGGGGAGAAATGCCATGTACAAGGAATACACGCGGCCTTTGGAACAGCAGATCGACACGGATAAGAACATTTTCTCGGTGCTTGATGAACGAGCGAACCGCACTCCGAACGATTCATTGGTCGAATACAAGAACGAGCATGGCGAGTGGTCGTCGTTCAGCGCCACCGAATTCCGTGCCAAGGTCATCGCCATCGCCAAAGGCCTGATCGCCCAAGGCATCATGCCCGGCGAATCGGTGTCCATCATCTCTCACACCTGCTGGCAGTGGACTGCGCTCGACGTGGCCATCATGTCGATCGGAGCGCTCACCGTTCCCGTATACGAGACGAATTCTCCCGCGCAGGTCAAAATGATCTTCAACGACGCCAACGTCAAAATGGCGTTCGCAGAAGATGACGCGCAACGCGACAAGATCGAATCCATCAGAAACGAATGCTCCAATCTTGGCGACGTCTACGTCATCGGACTTGGCGCGATCGACACGATGATCGAATACGGACATGCCGTGTCCGACGCCGAATTCCAAGAGCGCGAACATGCGGTCAAAGGATCGGACCTCGCCACCATCGTGTACACCTCCGGCTCCACAGGCACGCCAAAAGGCATTGAGCTCACCCATTCCAATTTCGTGTTCATCACCTATTCGGGCATTAGCTCCATGCCCGATATCGCGATGAAGCCGAACCGTCGTCTGCTGCTGTTCCTTCCACTGGCGCACGTGTTCGCACGCTACATGCAGTTCTTCTGCTTCGCAGGTAACGTCTCGCTCGGCCTATCCAGCAACTTGAAGACGATCCTGGCTGATTTCAAAGCGTTCAAGCCGACGTTCATCCTTGCCGTGCCGCGTATCTTCGAAAAGATATACAATGCGGCGTCGCAAAAGGCCGGAGCCGGCCTCAAAGGACGTATTTTCGCAGGTGCCACGCAGACGGCGCGCGACTGGTCGTACGCACAGCAGTCAGGCGAAGGCATTCCGGTTGTCTTGAATCTCAAGCATGCGCTGTACAACAAGCTGGTGTACTCCTCGATCATGGACGTGTTCGGCGGCCATGTGGAATACGCGGTTTCCGGAGGCGCTCCGCTTGATTCATCCATCGCGCATTTTTTCAATGGCGTCGGACTGCCGCTGCTGGAAGGCTACGGCATGACCGAAACCTGCGCTCCGTCAAGCGTCAATCCGACCTCCGGATACAAGATTGGCACCATCGGACTGCCTCTGCAGGGCGTGGCCATGGGTGTCGACGAGGAAGGTGAACTGTGCATCAAGAGCCCGGCCGTATGCGCCGGCTACCACAACAATCCCGACGTCACCAGGCAGCAGATTGTCGACGGCTGGCTGCATACCGGTGATCTTGGTTCCATCGACGACGAAGGCTTCGTCTCCATCGTCGGACGTAAGAAGGACCTCATCATCACCGCCGGCGGCAAGAACGTCTCTCCATGCGAAATGGAAGCGTCGATCATGACGTCGCCCGTGGTGAGTCAATGCGTGATGATCGGCGACCGCAAGCCGTTCATAGCGGCCATCATTGCGTTGGATCTTGGCGAAACGAACGCATGGCTTGCATCGAAAGGCGCGGAATGCGCGGCATCCCTCGAGGAGGCCTCCCGCAATCCGATCGTGCGCGCCGAAGTGGAACGTGCCGTCAACAAAGCCAACGAGCTCGCATCCCGTGCCGAATCGATCCGTAAGTTCGAAATCGTGCCGGACGAGTTCACCGAAGAAAACGGCTTGGTCACGCCGAGCATGAAGGCACGCCGTCAGGCGGTGGTTGATCACTACCGCATGCTGATCGACACCGTCATCTACGTTCCGAAGAAGTAGAATGCGATGATCGGCGGTAGGAATGTGCCGGCCGCAACATAAAAAGCTGGCTTCCGTCGCGGCGGTTCGACGGAGGCCAGCTTTTTCCATCTCTTGTCGGATTTCCTATGTCTGATAATCCGGATTACCTTGTTGCCGGTCTACAAGCCTGCTTCGGCGAGCGAGATATATCCCGGTTCGATCAGCGTTTTCTTCAGATTGCTGGCGCTGACCGCAAGCGCCTCTTCCTGAATGGTCGGCACTTTCATGTCTTCCATGGCGACGGATGAGATGAACGTCAGCTTCGCAAGTTTGCCCGACGTGTTGAGCTGCACGCAGGTCTGTGCGATGTCGGATGCTAAGGTCTTGCGATTTTCCAAAGCGGTCATCCACTGTTTGCCGTTCACGATATTCGGTATGGAGCTGACGTAGGCGCCGTAACCGGTGATGATCGGCCATTGCGAGTTCTGCTCGTCAAGGGAATCGCTGGTATCCTCCGTATCGGAATCGCCGTCATCGGATTCAGGCGCCTGCGCAGGATCGGGAACGGACTGTTTTTTCAGGTCTTTCTTGCCGGTGATATTGTCTACGATGCCGGAAATGGTGATGGATGGGTTGATGTCGGCCGCCGAACCGGTATATCCAAGATCGTTGAGCTCTTCGGAAGCATAGCCGGCCACATAATCATTGCAGGAGATGATGCCGTCGATGCGGGTATGGCGCGATGTGTCCTTATCCATGCCGAGACGTCCGGCGAGCGTGGATTTGACCCGCTCACTTTTCGCCGCGTCGAACGCCACGGACACCCAATCGGATTCCGTGCTCGACGAGGTCAGCGTGCCGGATGGGGAAACGGCCTTCCCATCTTTGAAATACGGTCCAAGCACTGACCAAATGCCTTTGAACACGCCTTGCGCGAAAGTCGCGTCCGCTGTGCTGCCGCTTTCATTGGCGGCATCGTAGGGGAGTAGCACTTCGATATGCTTCGGATTGTCGGAGCTGGTTTTGTCGAGCTCGAGCTTGCTGACCAGCTGTTTGGCTTGAAGCTGGCCGATCTGCTCGGCCGTGGTCATCGGCACGTACACATCCGGAGTGAAACCCTGCAGCGTGTTCGACACTAACACGACTTTCATGCCCTCGTTTTGAGCGAGCTGCAATGCGGAAACCAAACGTTCCGCGGATTGGGCGTAGTCCTGGGCGTCTTCGTCGGAGGAGCTCCCATTCCATGTGATGGCGTGCGACACATAGTCTCCATATTGGCGGTCGGATTCGGTGGTGTCGGCCACCGGCGCCACTACCAGAGTGGTTTTGTCGGAGGAATCCGCATCGTCGCTGGTGCTGTTGACGTGATTCACCACGTAATCCTGCACGCTTTGGCTTTGCTTGTCGAGACTTGGCGCCGCTTTGACGGTGATGTTGGCGCCTTTGACATCATTGTCTTTCAATGATGAAACGATTTCCGGCACCAGCTTCTCCCATTTGCTCAGAGGCGTCTGCTGGGAGATGGTGATGCCGTCCGAAGGGGTGAAGATCACCACGTTGCCGGCATCGGTGGCAGTGGCGGTGCTGGGGGAGTCCGTTTCATGCGATTGCGTTTCATTGGCGGATGAGCAGGCGCCCATGGTCATGATGAGCGAGGTCGATGCCAACAGTGCGAACAGACGTTTCGTCACGGTCGTGCGGTGCAGTGTCATGCCGTTTCCTTCATGAAAATCGAATGATGATTCCTATGCTGAGCTCCGATTGTAATATCCGGACGTCAAAAAGGGCTGGATATGCGTGTGAACCATACATATCCAGCCCTTTTGAGCCTGCTGCTGGCCGTTCAGCCAAAGGTTATTCGGCTAGGTCATTCGGCCAGAGCCTTGGCGAGATTCTCGTCCAAAGCGTTCATGAAGCCTTCGGTGTCAAGCCAGGCCTGATCCGGACCAACGAGCATGGCGAGATCCTTGGTCATCTGACCGCCTTCAACGGTAGACACGATGACCTTCTCCAAAGTTTCGGCGAAATACTTGACTTCCGGAGTGTTATCCAAGTCGGCGCGGTGCTTGAGACCGCCGGTCCAAGCGAAAATCGATGCGATCGGATTGGTGGAGGTCTTCTCGCCCTTCTGCCAGCGGCGGTAGTGGCGGGTCACAGTGCCGTGTGCGGCCTCGGCCTCGACGGTCTGGCCGTCAGGGGTCATGAGCACGGAGGTCATGAGGCCGAGAGAGCCGAAGCCTTGCGCCACGGAATCGGACTGCACGTCGCCATCATAGTTCTTGCAGGCCCAAATGTAGCCGCCATGCCACTTGAGGGAGCTGGCCACCATGTCGTCGATCAGACGATGCTCATAAGTCAGGCCCGCTGCGGCGTACTTGTCTTTGTATTCGTTTTCGAACACTTCGGCGAACGTATCCTTGAACTGGCCGTCGTATGCCTTGAGAATCGTGTTCTTGGTGGAAAGATACACCGGATAGCCGCGCATCAGACCATAGTTAAAGCAGGCGCGGGCGAAACCACGGATGGAATCGTTCACGTTGTACTGCACCTGGGCCACGCCGCCGTCGGCACCATAGTTGTACACGACATGTTCGATCGGCTCGGAACCATCTTCCGGAGTGAAGGTGACGGTAAGCGTGCCTGCCCCCGGAACCTTGAAATCAGTGGCCTTATACTGGTCGCCGAACGCATGGCGGGCTACTACAATCGGCTTGGTCCAGCCGGGAACCAGGCGCGGAACGTTGCTCATCACGATCGGCTCGCGGAAAATGGTTCCGCCGAGAATATTGCGGATGGTGCCATTGGGGGACTTCCACATCTTCTTCAGGCCGAATTCCTTGACACGCGCCTCATCCGGCGTGATGGTGGCGCACTTTACGCCGACATGTTCACGCTGGATGGCCTTCGCCGCGTCGACGGTCACCTGATCGTCGGTGGCATCGCGGTTTTCGATGCCGAGATCGTAATACTCGAGATCCACGTCGAGGTATGGAAGGATCAGGCGATCCTTGATATCTTTCCAGATGACGCGGGTCATTTCGTCGCCGTCGAGTTCGACGACCTTGCCTTCGACCTTGATTTTGGCCATGTGTTGCCCTCCTGTCGGGATTGAAGGTGATAAGTTCCTGTCTTATAACGAACGTGTTAACGGCACCTGTTAATGTCCAAAAAAACGGTGTGGCGGCAGGTGACACGCTCTTGCATACTGTCATTGCTGAGCATTAGCCTTGAAAACATGTCTCAGGAAATTGAAATCGGTTTGGGCAAGAAGGGCCGTCTGGCATACTCTCTGGACGACGTTTCCATTGTTCCCTCCCGTCGTACTCGCGATCCGCAGGATGTGTCCACCTCGTGGCAGGTTGACGCTTATGAATTCGACGTGCCGGTTATCGGCGCTCCGATGGATTCGGTGACCAGCCCGGCCACCGCCATCGCCATGGGCAAGATGGGCGCGCTTGGCGTGCTCGACCTCGAAGGCCTGTGGACCCGCTACGACGATCCGCAGCCGCTGCTTGACGAGATCGCCGAACTGCCGGCCGAAAGCGCGACCGAGCGTATTCAGCAGATCTACGCCGAGCCGATCAAGCCGGAGCTCATTGTCGAGCGTCTGCATGAGATTCGTGACGCCGGCGTCACCGTTGCGGGCGCCCTGTCCCCGCAGCGCACGCAGGACTATTATTCGACCGTGCTCGAAGCGGGCGTCGACCTGTTCGTCATCCGCGGCACGGTCGTTTCCGCCGAGCACGTCTCCCAGGATCACGAGCCATTGAACCTGAAGAAGTTCATCTACGATCTGGATGTGCCCGTCATCGTAGGCGGCGCCGCCAACTACACCGCGGCCCTGCACTTGATGCGTACCGGCGCGGCCGGCGTGCTCGTCGGCTTCGGCGGCGGCGCAGTATCCGCGAACCGCAACACCATCGGTGTTCACGCTCCGATGGCCACCGCCATCGCCGACGTGGCCGAAGCCCGCCGCGACTACATGGACGAGTCCGGCGGCCGTTACGTCCAAGTGATCGCCGACGGCGGCATGGGCGACTCCGGCAGCTTCATCAAGGCGTTCGCGCTTGGCGCCGATGCCGTGATGCTTGGCTCTCCGCTGGCCCGTGCCGAGGAAGCTCCGGGCAAGGGCATGCATTGGGGTGCCGAAGCCCGTCATCAGACGCTTCCGCGCGGCTTCCGCACGAACGTCGGCACCGTCGGCACCCTGGAAGATATCATGTTCGGCCCCAGCCACAATGCGGACGGCACCACCAATTACATTGGCGCGCTCCGTCGTGCCATGGCAACCACCGGCTATGTCGATCTCAAGAGCTTCCAGCGTTGCCCGGTCACGGTCGCTCCGACCCGCTGAACGAGCTTTGCGGTAAAGCCTGAATAACGGTTCATTGATCCTGCAGCGTCATGCTGCAGGATCTTTTTTTTGTTATGTTTCCCCGGCTAAGAAAGTCAGGTTGGAATGATTAAGCTATACATCGCAAATGAAAGAGCAGAGGTGAGATGAATGGCAGCGCATAGAAGTGGCGATTCCCGACGTTTGGACCCGTTGTCCGGACGATTCACGGATTACATCGTGATCGATACGGAAACAACCGGATTGAGTGTGCGCAAAGGTGCCAAGCTCATTGAGATCGGCGCGGTCAAAATCCGTAATGATGAGCTGGTTGACGAATTCGACCAGCTCATCAACCCGTTCGAACACGTCCCGTCAAGAATCACTGGTTTGACGGGAATCGACGATGGCATGCTGCTCGGCAAACCGGATGTGCGTGAAGTCATGGATGAGTTTGCACGCTGGTGTTCGGACACAGCCGTGGTCATGGCGCACAATGCGTCCTTCGACATGTCGTTCCTCGACAATGCTGTACAGCTCGCTTACTCGGAGCGAGACGCGCGCTTTGCGCACCATTTCGTCGACACTCTGGACCTCAGCCGTCGACTGCATCCGGAAAAACGAAGCCACAAAGTTTCCACCCTCATCGTCGACTACCACATCGCCGACATGGAGGAGCACCGCGCATTGTCCGACGCCAGGCAGGAGTGGATGCTGTACCGCGCCATGCGTGACGAGGCCGAGCTGCTCGGCATGCTCTGACAGCCTAACGTCGTTCGAACACTTCGATCCGGTATTCTCCCACAGGTGTCTGTTGATTTGTGGATGGATTATTTGTTCGGCTTCGTGCCGCAGCAGGCGACATCTCCACTGGCGGAGAACATTGCATTGGGTGCGAAGTTCAGAGCGAAACCGCTCTGTTGGTGGGAGACGTTGGCTGAATCGGATTTGGCGTCATTCGTGATATTTGCCCTCTGTGAGGGCTCCGTTCCGGCAACGAACGAGGCGATATCTCCTGGAACGCCTGCGCTACGTAACTGACGCACGGTGACTGGAACCGTGCCGATGCTGCTTTCCGAGGTGAACGCGACCACTCCGGCAGGGAAGAACGCTTTGAAGAAGTGGATTGGATTCAACTTCGTCAGTGTTAAGCAGCAGGAAGAATACGGTTTTCGCACCAATACTCTTTAAGCGCATGGACTCTCCAAGGTTCGTGATGCTGGAGATGATGCTGAACAGCAGCAGCGGAACCACCAGTGCGGTAATTGCGTTGGACCAGATGGAACCCACCGCGCCGACATAATCAGTGTGGCCGTTGAAAGCGATTCCCAAAATGATACCGAATGCCGTTGCAAGCAACACGCGTGTGGTGAAACCCGCGTTTTTCTTACGTTTGAGAAACGCCAGGATGACGAACAGGATCGCGGCTACGCCGAGGGCGATCCAATCATATGCGATGTCTGACATTACTATCATTCCCTTCCCAAAAAATGGTGATACATTACGTGAGATACCCCCACGTTCATGTCGGACATCAATCTATCCGCTCCGTCTCCGGCGCAACGCCTTGTAGTTATTGCTGTTTTCCATAGTCGTCTATCAGACGGTAGTCATTCCGAGGCACGCATGCTGACATTCCAGCGCTCCACAAGTCATTCCGAGACGTGGTTGTTTTGCGTTTAGGGAGGGCTCGTTTTAAGATGGAACGTCGGATAACTGGCTTCGTGTCTGGATTTGTGAGAGCCGGAGGAATTGGAGATTAGACATGGCATTAAGTGCCGCGATTATTCTTGCGGCGGGTGAGGGCACCCGCATGCGTTCCAACAAGCCGAAAGTGCTGCACACTTTGGCCGGAAAGACGTTTTTGAACCGTGTGATGGACTCCGTGTCGGCGCTCGACCCTGAAACGTTGGCCGTGGTCGTGCACTACCAGGCGGAACGAGTCGCCGAAGCGGCCCGCTCCTACAATGAGCGTGTCACCATCGTCAATCAGGACGACATTCCCGGCACCGGGCGAGCCGTGCAGTGCGCCATGACGCAGTTGAAGGAGCAAGGCGGTCTTGACGGCTCGGTGCTGATCGCAGCTTCGGATATGCCGCTGCTCGACGCCGACACGTTGAACCAGCTGCTTGCCTTCCATGAGCAAAGCGGCAACGGAGCCACCGTGCTCACCACCATTCTTGACGATCCTACTGGCTATGGTCGCATCATCCGCGACAGCAAAGGCAACGTGCTGCGCATCGTGGAACAGAAGGACGCCAACAGCAGCGAACTGGCCGTGCATGAAGTGAACACGTCCGTCTACGTGTTCGATGCCAAACTGCTGGCTGAAGCGATCGCCAACCTCAAATCCAACAACGCCCAAGGCGAGTTCTACCTGACCGACGCACTCGAAACCGCCAAAGCCAACGGTGCCGTCGGTGCGTTCGCCGCCCCCGACCCGTTGAGCGTCGAAGGTGTCAACGACCGCGTGCAGCTCGCAGCGCTCGCCAAAGCTCACAACAAGCGTATCTGCGAGCATTGGATGCGTAAGGGCGTGACCATTCTCGACTCTGAAACCACGTGGATCGAAGATGACGTGCGTATCGAACGCGATGCGGTGATCCTTCCCGGATGCTTCCTGGAAGGCCAGACCGTGATCGGCGAGGGCGCGCAGGTCGGCCCATACACAACACTTATCAGCGCGGTCATCGATGCCGACGCCCATGTGGAGCGTTCCCGCGTGCAGGAAACCCACATCGGTCGCGCGGCCAACATCGGTCCGTGGACGTACCTGCGTCCGGGCAACGATCTTGGCGAGGAGTCCAAGGCCGGCGCCTTTGTGGAAATGAAGAAGGCGCACATCGGCAACGGCACCAAGGTGCCGCATCTGAGCTATGTCGGCGACGCCGACTTGGGTGAGCACACCAATATCGGCGGCGGTACCATCACCGCCAACTATGATGGCGTGCACAAGCACCACACCACCATCGGATCGAACGTGCACGTCGGTGCCGGCAACCTGTTCGTGGCCCCTGTCGAAGTCGGCAGCGGCGTCACTACCGGAGCCGGTTCCGTGGTACGCCACGACGTTCCGGACGATTCCATGGTCTATTCCGAAAACACACAACATGTAGTAGAGGGCTGGAAGCCCGAATGGGAGCGCTGAATATGCCGGCAGTACAAGATTCCATCGACGCCATCCGCATCGCCGCCGCCGCGGCCGACCGTATGAAGGCCACCGACCTTGTTGCCTTCGACGTCACCGAACCATTGGCCATTACCGACGCGATGCTCGTCGCCACCGCTTCGAACGAACGTCAGGTGTTGGCGGTTGCCGAAGAGATCGAAAAGGACCTGTATCTCAAAAGCGGCAAGCGTCAACCGCGTTCCCGCGAAGGCTTGACCGAAGGCCAGTGGGTGCTGCTCGACTATGGTGATTTCGTGATCCACGTCATGCATCAGGAGTCCCGCGACTTCTATCGCCTCGAACGCTTGTGGAAGGATTGCCCGAGCATCGACCTGCAGCTCGAACATCCGGAGACTTCCGACGAAGAGACCGCGGAAACCGCGGAATAACACGTATGAACATGCCTTCCCGTATAGATGCGGAAGGCATGTTTTCATATCAAGCGAAGCAGTTTTCGCAAACATTCCATAATCGAGAAAGCAACGGAGAGCAGCAGCATGCCTCGAAACGTCGAACTTGAGCATAACAGCGCAGTACCGGAACACGTGCACGCCATCACGCTGGTGCGTCACGGACGTACCGCCTACAATGCGCAGCATCGTCTGCAAGGCCAGATCGACATTCCCCTCGACGAAGTCGGACAATGGCAGGTTCGCCAGACGGCCGACGCATTGCGTGAACTGTATGTTGATCGTCGTCCCGATATTCCGAACCGGCTGGTCATCTGTTCCGATCTGGGGCGTGCCGCAGCCACCGCGCATGCGTTCGCCGACCCGCTGGGCTTGGAAGTGCATCCCGACATCCGCGTGCGTGAACGCAGCTTCGGCGATTGGGAAGGCATTCCGGTTGAGGAACTCGCGCAACGGTACCCGGAAGACTATCGTTCCTGGGCTGAATTCCGTGGCGGCGAACTCAAATACGGTGCCGAACCCAAGGAGGAAGTCGGACGTCGTGGCGTCGAAGCGTTGAACGATTGGGCGTTCCGTGCCGGATCCGACACGGACTTGTACGTGTTCTCGCATGGTGCATGGATTTCCCAAACGTTGCAGACGCTGCTGGGAATGGCGGATGCGCATGGCGATTTCGCCGACATTTTGTCGATGCGCAACGCTCACTGGGTGCGGCTCATTCCATTGGAGATCGGTTCCACATTGCGTTGGCGTTTGATGGACTACAATCACGGTCCCGCTATCGCCGATTCCGAGGAATGGGAGCATCCCAGCCTGTAGCCAGCCTGTAGCCGGCCGATACATGATGTCGGACGCTGGTCTGTCACCGCTTTTTCAAGCTTTTCACAGAATCGCCAGTACTTTCATAGCGAAATTAGCTATCGTCATGGCTTGTGAAAAACTTTTTTAAGGGAATCTCTTTTTCGTCGATTTGCGCGGGTGCGCTGGCGGCGGTCACGTCATTCCTACTTTCCGCGAAAATCGGTATCGCGGGATCGGTGATTGGTGTGGCCGCGGGTTCGGTTGTTTCCGCGGTTGCCACGCAGGTCTACAAGAACGTTTTGAAGGCATCAGGGGAGAAGATCCAACAGGCCGTGCCGTTCCCGTCGAGTAGCGAGACGGTTTCGAATGAGCGAGCTGCGGATGAAACGCAGGTGCTTGGCTCTTCCGAACAGGATGATGAGACGAGGATTATTGGATCGTCTCCTGTTGCGTCGGATGTCACGATGGTATTGTCTGCCGATACGGCTGCGGTAGCGCAGTCCGGTTTACCGCGCGTCATTTCCTCCGGACAGGAATATGCGGATGCGACTCGTGCGCTCGGCGATATTGCCGGGGCAGGGGAGACTTCCGTTTTCCCGAACGGACAGCGTGGCGTCAGCGATGTTGGCGTAGTTACCGGTAAGACCGGAACACTCGGAAGCGCGCATGATGCCCGAGTACAGCATGCTGGGCAGCGTTCCTCGAATTGGTTGCATAGCAAGTACGCTCCGGCGATCATCGCATTCGTCAGTGCTTTGGTTGGTGTGGGAGTGAGCGCGGGATTGATTCTTGCTTTCACCGGCGGTCAGGGGACGGACACCGTGGTGCGTGACGTGGTGCATGAGAAGGTTGTACCTTCGCATGGAAATACCGATGACTATCAGACTGGCGACGGGCAGACCCCCGTGCAAAAGCCTAAGTCCGATTCCACGGATTCGAACGACGAAACCACCACGGACGGCAGCGACAAAACCACCAACGGATCCACCGACTCGTCCACTTCCAACGGCACATCGAGCAATACCAATGGATCCACGTCCGGAAACAGCGGGTCGTCATCCGATAATTCCAGCAATGGTTCCAGCCAGAACGGAACGGATTCGTCCAACGGCACTGGCTCAAACGGAGGCACGTCCGGCACCACTGGTGATGGCTCATCATCCGGATCCGGAAACAGCGGAACCGATGGTTCGACTGGCACTGGCACGTCGGGATCCACCGACGGTACTACCGGCTCGACGGGAGATGCAAGTAGTAACTAATGTCGCTGGTGGCGCACTTCCCATGTCGCCCGCATAAGGTTCACATAAGGTGATTGCGTAGTGCGGTTTTACTCATGCCAATTCCTCAGTGCGGGCGACACGCCGAAATTTGCGTGACTTATGTCTGCGATGTATATTATACAGAGTTTGCAGGGCAGACTTTGGGGCTATGGCGCAGCTGGTAGCGCATCTCCATGGCATGGAGAGGGTCAGGGGTTCGAATCCCCTTAGCTCCACGATTATCGAAGGCCACTCCGTAAGGGGTGGTCCTTTTTGTTGAAACGACGCTGTTTCGCGGACGTGCTTGCCGAACCTCAAAAACGGTTCAAGGTGATAGAAACCGGTTATAAGGTGGTAAAGAAACAGGACTTCCACGACGACGCGGAGAACCTTCGGCAAGATCGTATACAAGCCGAACAGACGGACGCATGAACGACCTGTGTCGGCAGGGGTGTCGGCGACGGACGGTAGAGCCGACATGGGCTTATTGTTAATTTTCATTCATAGATGCTTTGTCTTGTCTTATGAGTGCTTCTAATTTATAATTCTCATAAAATATAAATGACTTTTTGAAAGCAGTGACCGTTATGAGCATGGAATACAGGACTTTGGCGCGGCTGTTCCACGCCGACAGGAGCATGGACTCCTACGCCAACCACGACCGGCTCGTCAGACAACGCCTCGAAGCGGACTCCACATTCACAACCGGAATCGGCACACCCTTGGGCGAACTGTTCATCGCCACGCCGCGCTGCGTGTGCATGCTCACACAGAAGGTGCTCCTCGCCGAACGCCGGGTATCGGCCATGTGGCGGAGCATCCCAGGAGTCATGCGGTGGAACTATATCTACCACGCCATATCCGAGGAATTGCTCGCCACCAACGAGATGGAGGGGGTCAGGTCGACGCGGAAGGAGACGGAAGCCGCCGTGGCCGCAGCCCGGCAGGCCAGGACCGAGGGCGACATGGAGAAGGCCAGGTTCGGCGAGTTCGCGAAACTGTATCTCAACCTCACCAATCGCGACGTTGAACTGCCCAAGACTCTCGAGGACATCAGGGACATCTACGACAAGATAGCCCTCGACGAGATCGACGACAAGAACAGGCCCGACGGGGAGCTGTTCAGGAAAGGCGATGTCGAGGTCCAAGGACCGCACGGCACCGTCATCCACAGCGGCGTCAGCAGCGAGGCGCGGATATCAGCGCTGCTCGCACAGATGATGGACCTCGCCCGGTCGGATACCATACCGTTCCTGCAGCGGGCGATAGCCAGCCACTTCCTGTTCGAATACATCCACCCGTTCTACGACGGCAACGGCAGGACAGGCAGGTATCTGCTCGCGCTCTACCTCAGCAACGATCTCACTCTGCCCACCGTGCTGTCCCTCTCCAGGACGATCGCGGAGAACAAGAACGAATACTACAAGGCGTTCACTGAGGCCGAGGACAAACTCAACAGCGGGGAACTCACGTTCTTCGTATACACCATCCTCGGACTCATCGAACGGGCGCAGGAATCCCTGATCGAGGAGCTCGGCGTCAAAATCGACCAGCTCGACAAGGCGACCGTCCTGCGTGACGAGCTACGGAGGGAACATGCACTGTCCACGAACGCGACCCTGCTTCTCTACGCAGTCA
The DNA here is from genome assembly GCF_019131435.1 of Bifidobacterium sp. MSK.13.1. Classification (NCBI taxonomy): domain Bacteria; kingdom Bacillati; phylum Actinomycetota; class Actinomycetes; order Bifidobacteriales; family Bifidobacteriaceae; genus Bifidobacterium; species Bifidobacterium sp. MSK.13.1. Next base: position 165,734 of record NZ_JAHOMM010000002.1, read on the forward strand.
TGCAGGAGGAGCTGTTCGACACCACCAAGTCCATGACGCTCGAAGATGCAGGCGGCGACCTCATGCTGACGAAACAGACGATCCGCAAATACGTGGATGAGCTGGCGGGCGCGAGCCTCATCGAGTTCACAGGAAGACGCCCTCTCAGATTCAGGGCCTCCGGGGCGTTGCGTACGCGCATACAAGCAAAGCGAGAATGGGGGATGGAATAAAATGCCTTTGTGCTTTCTCTGGCAGATACTGTCTGACATATCTAAGCCAGCAAACAAGAATTGCCACATCGCAAAAAGCCCAGGCTAAATCGGAAATGTCTGAATCTGCATAAATTCTTTTGAGGGAAAAACCCATCAATGGAATAAAGGAATTCACACACAATATCTAAACCAAGTGCGGATATCGGCATGCTGCAGGCTTTGTCTTTGAACCCATTGCGAATCAACTCGACGTGCATATCGTCCAGCAGATACCGCTGATGCCAACCCAAAATCAATCCTTTCTTTTCCATGATTGATTGGATAGCGGATGATCGTGGTCTGACGCCTCAGCAAAGTGCGAAACAGGTGTTATCTCTCCTAAATTCGGTTTCAGATGGAGCGCGTATGTGATGTTATTCACGTTGGGCGAACATGCGTTGTGGGGTTTCTTGTCGTAGTCTGAAAGTATGCCCGCATTCCATGGGCATATAGACGAAAGGACGGCATCATGGCAGATCTCACCGATGAGATGAAGGGATTCCTCAACAGCAACCTCGCATGGGTGGCCACCATCAGCAAAGAAGGCCAGGTCGATCTCGGTCCGAAGATGAGCATGTTCATCATCGACAACAACCATATCGGCTACCACGAGCGCACCGCGGGCCAGACATACCGTAACCTGCTTGACGGCAGTGATCTGGTCGTCGCGGTCGCCAACCTCGAACAGAAGAAGGGATACCGTTTCCGCGGCAACGTCGTGCTGCATTCCGATGACGCCATCTATGACGAACAGGTCAAAGTCGCCGAAGAACGCGGCACGAAAAAGCCGATGACCATTCCGGTTTTGGAGATCACGGAAATTCAGGATCTCACTCCGGGCGCTACGGCAGGCAAAACCATCGTCAAGGACTGATCGGTTCCATACTGAACCAGTCGAAACGACAATATCGGAGAACCGCAGACGGGACTGTATGTCCGGTCTGCGGTTCTCCGATATCGGAACGGAAGATCGCGAATCTGCAGCATATCGTTCGCGGCGGTTCGACCATGGATTCCTATACGGCAGTTGCATGCATGGGTTGTGGATAAGTGTGGATAAGTGTTCGCTCATCCACTTATCCACAGATTTTCTTAAAGAGGTGGCGGGCGAATATTGGTTTCTGCCATGCTGGTCTGCACGCATAAGCGAAGACGCCTATGCGACAACCAACAACCAAAGAAGGTGAACCATGACACAACACACCATACGCCGCCGATGGACCTCCATGCTTGCGCTGGGCATGATCGCGGCTCTTACCATGCCGGGCACGGCCCAAGCCACGCCGCAACTCGGCGATTTAGGCGTCAAGCAGTCCATGAGCGTGAAGGCAAGCAACGGGGAAAGCCTCGAAGGCAAGGACCTCCGCGCCATCCAGCTTGCCACATATACCGCCGCAAGCGTGGACGGCAACACGATCGTCGGCTACGATCTGACCACGAACACGGCATTGGCATCCGACATCACCGCGGCAGCCAAAGCGGCCGGAGCCACCGATACGAACCTTACCGTCAACGGCAAAAACGATCCGATGGTGTGGGTGGTGAAGAACCTGACCGACTCGCGCAGCGATCCATGGAGCGGAAAGCTACGCAACTTCTGCAACAGCCTCGCCAAACAAACCAACTTCGCCAAGCAGGATGGAACGGCGGTTTCCACACTCAGCCAAGACAAAGCCACCATGTCGACCGGCAACGTACTCGTACCGGGAATCTACGCCATCGTGGACCGTACACCGGCGACAACCACACTAAGCAGCGGCACCGCCATCAAAACAACCGCGTCCATCATGATGATGAACGGCACCGCGGTCAACGGCGTCAACCAACTACGTACGGCCGGCGGCACGACCCTGACCCTCGGGCAAGTGATCTACAAGGTATCCAACGTGGAATCGCCAGACAAAAAAGTCAACGTCGGCAGTGCCTGGAAAGACAGCGCATCCGAAGCGATAGGCAAGGACCTGACCTACCGTGTGACGCAGAAAATCCCCAACTGGACAGGCTACGAGCACTACTATCTTGCGTTGAACGATACGCTTGGCGCGGGTCTCGACTATGGTTCGCTCACCTCGATCACCGTCGGCGGCAAAGCATTGGCGAGCACGTTCTACAAGGAAAACGTCAACGGCAAAACCATCAGCTGGCTGTTCGGCGTCAACGGAGACATTCTCGCCTCGGACGCATCAAAGGCGGCCCTGCCGGTCGGCGCGACGATCACAGTCACCTACAAGGCCAGACTCAACGGCAATGCGGTCATCGGAAGCCCCTGCAACGTCAACTCCATCGACTTGGAATACTCCCACAATCCCAACGCATGGCAGGGCCACAACAACCAGCCCGGCAACGAGGTTAAAGTCTGCACCGGTGAAATCGCATTACGCAAGGTCGACGCCAAAAGCCAAAAGCTCACCGGCGCGAAATTCGCCATCGCCCAAGGCGCCAGCGACAAAACGCCTTTGAAACTCGTGGCCCTCGGCAACGGCACCTACCGCCTCGCCACCAGCGGCGATACCACCACAACCACCACATTCGAAGCCGGCGAAACCAAAATCCAAGGACTCAAAGGCGAATACACCATCACCGAAACACAAGCGCCCCAGGACTACTCGTCGCTCATGCTGCCCAGCGCAGTCGTCACCGTCAACGTTGACGACACCAACATGACGTGGAGCCTCGACGTCAAATCCGACCCCAACAACCTCATCAAAAAAGGCGACAGCCACACCGTGGTCGTCACCAACATCCGTACCATCACCGAAATACCGTTGACTGGTGCGGCAGGCCTCACCATGCTCTTCAGCATCGCGGCACTCCTCTTCATAGGAGGCATCGTCATGCTGCGCATGTGCCGATCAAGCAACGACTAGCCAACATCCGACAATAGGCAACACATGGCGATTCCCCCGCATAGCAAACCACGGCACAAAAAAGCGCCCAACAAACGCAGCATCATCCGATGGTGCGTGGGAACCGCCATGCTCACCGCAACGGCACTCATCATCAGCATCCCCCTGATCATGCGCGCCGAAGACAACATCCAACAAGCAGCCAACGTCAAAGCGTACGCAGCCACCATCACCAACACCGCAAACAAGGCAATCCAAGAAAGCAAACGGCAGGCGAAACTCTACAACGCGCGCCTCGCAAACCAAACCAGCAACCAAACAGACGGCGAACCCGCAACGCAAAATCCCGACGAATACAATCGGCAACTCGTCATCCCACCCAGCGACGTCATGGCAACCATCAACTACCCGAAACTCGGCATCAGCCTACCCATACGCCACGGAACAAGCGAACAGACGCTCGCCATCGGCGCAGGGCATTGGGAAGGCACATCCCTGCCAATCGGGGGAGCGGGAACCCATACCGTCATCACCGCACACCGGGGCCTCGCCGACAAACTCATGTTCACCAAACTCGACCAAGCCCGAGAAGGTGACGAATTCACCATCACCACCCTCGGCGAAACCCTCACCTATCAAGTGCAAACAATCCGCACCATCACCCCCGACGATTTCACCTGGATAAACAAACACGACGCCAGCGCCGATCAGGCCACCCTTATGACCTGCACCCCATACGGCATCAACACCCACCGGCTTCTCATCACAGGAACGCGCGTCCCCAACCACGACGAATGCCCGCCAGAAACAGGATGCCTCACCGACGGAACCCTCTCCACCACGGCATTCGCGCTCACAGCCATCTGGGCGACCCTCACCACACTCGCACGGCATAGCTACAATGAAATGCATGATCGACGAAGTACTCTTCCTGCGCCACGGACGCACCGCATACAATCTCGCAAGACGACTGCAAGGCCAAATCGACATTCCCCTCGACATCGTCGGCAGGTGGCAGGCCGACCAAAGCGCTTATGAACTCGCCAAAACATACTATTGGGCGAAAGTCGCGCACATCGCCGACCATAATGATGAACTCGCCCAACCCGCGTACGAGGGCGCGTATCTCGCCGATCTTAACGAAATCAACGAGGCACCGGCCGCGAGCCGACGCATGGTCGTCGTATCATCCGACCTTTTCCGCGCCCAACAGACCGCTCACGCCATCGCCGACCTTCTCGGACTTGACGTAGCCCTCGACCCACGCCTGCGCGAACGCAGCTTCGGCGAATGGGAAGGCATGACCCGCGAGGAAATCCTCGAACAGTACGCCGACGACTACCATTCATGGCGTGCCCACACCGGAGGCGAAACCAAGCATGGCGTCGAAAGCCGCAGGCATACCGGCCAGCGTGGCTCCCAAGCCATACGAAGCATCATCGCCGAACATGCCGATGATCCGACGGCCACCACGCTGCTCGCAGTCGGCCATGGATCGTGGATCGTGGCCACCGTCGCCGTGCTGCTCGACATGGATCCGGACGACCTCAACAATCTCGGAGCCATGCGCAACGCCTTCTGGACGAGCATGAGCGTCAACACAGGCGGTTCCAACGGTCCTGCGGATCCCGACACATGGCAGTGGAAGCTCGACGCCTTCAACCAAGGTCCCGCCATCGCCGCGCTTACCGATTGGGAGAATGGGCCGAAGGAATTGCGAGGCCCCAACATGCCATTGTGGAAGCCCATCGTGCAGTGATCCGCAGTAACCGCAACGATCTGCAGTGACTGTCGCCTGCCGCGGACGCATGCGTCGAACATGAATTCTCGATGAAATCTCAGGCACGCGGCCGGCCAACTCTCAAGGTGGGACTATCCTAAATAAGGTTGTTTGCCCGAATGTTCCAGATCGATCGCAAGAGACCGATCGCCGGAGATGTTGGATTCGGGCTGCCGTACAGCGATAGAACGTCGGAAAGCGCGAAAGGCGGGTGAGAGACATGTTGAGAATGTTCAGAACGATTAACGGCCAGGTGGAGCAGATCCAAAAACCCGAAAACGGATCTTGGTTATGCCTTTCGGATCCGACGGATGTGGAACTCGCCAACGTTTCCATGGAAACCGGCGTTGATCTCGCCGACCTGCGCGCCCCGCTTGATGACGAAGAACGCTCCCGCGTGGACGTGGAAGACGATTACACGATGATCATCGTCGACATTCCAACCGTCGAAGAGCGCGGCGGGCGAGACTGGTACGAGACCATCCCGTTGTCGATCATCATCACGCAGTCGGCCATCATCACCGTCTGCATGCAGGACACTCCGGTGTTGCACCCGTTCATGGAAGGTACGATCCGCGGTTTCAACACGTATATGAAAACGCGTTTCATCCTGCAGATCCTGTACCGCAACGCCACCATGTATCTGCGGTATCTGCGTATCATCGACCGCGAAAGCGACAAGCTCGAACTCAAACTGCGCCATTCCATGCAGAATCGTGAGATTCTCATGCTGCTCGAACTGAGCAAAACGTTGGTCTACTTCACCACGTCGCTCAAATCGAACGAAATCGTGATGGAAAAGCTGACCACGCTGCCGCGCATCAAGCAGTATCCGGAAGACGAGGATCTGCTCGACGACGTCATCACCGAAAACAAGCAGGCAATCGAGATGGCCAACATCTACAGCGGCGTTCTTGCCAACATGACCGACGCGTTCGCGTCGATCGTGTCGAACAATCTGAACAACGTGATGCGCATCTTCACGATCATCTCCATCACGCTGTCGATTCCGACATTGATCTTCTCAATGTACGGCATGAACTTCCAGGAGGGCATGCTAGGCATGCCGTTGACGGACAAGCCGTGGGGCTTCGCCGTGATCATCGGAATCTCGCTGGTCGTTTCGGCCATTGTCACCTGGTTCCTGACGCGTTCGCGCATGTTCAAGTAGAATCGCGTAGAATCGCGCGTATGCTACGTCTGTCACGTCTGTCACGAAATATCGCGGCGCTGGTATGCGCCGCTTCGACCGTATTGTGCACGAGCGCGTGCGGCACTTCCATTTCCGTAGTGACCAATGGTCTCGCGCAGGGGCCGACCATTGCGATTGGCGTGGCCGCGGACCAGCCTGGTTTGGGTTTTCTGCATGGGGGAGAGTATTCGGGTTTCGATATTTCCGTGGCGCAATATGTGGCGAACACGCTGGGATTCGCGAAAAAACAGATCGTGTTCAAACAGGTGCTGCCGTCGACGCGCGTTTCGTCACTTGAAGACGGCACCGTGGACATGGTGGTCGATGCTTTCGCCGCTGATGACGTTCAGGATGGTGAGGTTGAGCTTGCAGGACCGTATCTGACTGTGCATGCGGCATTGTTGGTACGTTCCGACAGTGCGGGAACCATCACCGGAACCGATGATCTTGCCGGAAGGACGGTATGCGTGGCCAAAGGAGGAGTACCCTCCTACAGCGTGCGAAATCTTGCGGAAGATGTGACCGTGAGCGAACGCGACACGTATCCGCAATGCGAAACGGCATTGATGATCGGGCAGGCGGACGCCATCGCGGCAGATGACGCCATAGCGGCGGGCCTCGCATCCAACAGGGGAGGCGGATATCTCAAGGTCGTAGGCGAAACGTTCGGCGAACGTTCGTACGCGATCGCGGTCAAATCCGGCCAATCCACGCTGGCCAAACAGATCGACGCCGCATTGCAGTCCATGATGGACGACGGCTCGTGGAAGCAGGCCATAGACAAGATGAAACAGTCGATCGGCTACGTTCCCGACATGTCGCTCAACCCTCCCGCGATAACGCTCTCGGCAGCGTCGGAAGGCTGACGGCCCCCGCCTTGCGTGACGCTTTGCAAAACGCTTCTTGCATAATGATTGACGCCTTGCGAAGTGTCCAGTTGCGCGGCTAGTTTCATGCATTATGAGTGACATTGAGAAAAGCGCGCAGACGCAGTCGAACGAACCAGCCGAACCGTCGTTCCGTTACAACGCGGATTTGGCTCAGGGCATTGAGGAAAAATGGCAGAAGATTTGGGATGACGAAGGCACCTTCTGGGCCGCCAACGTCAATGGCGATCTGAAGGACGGCAAGGGTCGCAACGCCGAAGGACGCCCGTCGTACTTCGCCATGGATATGTTCCCGTACCCGTCGGGCAAGGGCCTGCATGTGGGCCATCCGCTCGGCTACCTCGCCACCGATGTGGTCAGCCGCTACCACCGCATGAAGGGCGAGAACGTGTTGCACGCCATGGGCTACGACGCCTTCGGTCTGCCGGCTGAGCAATATGCAGTCCAGACCGGCCAGCATCCGCGCATCACCACCGAGCAGAACATCGCCAACATGCGCCGCCAGCTGCATCGTATGGGCCTGAGCTTCGACAACCGCCGCTCCTTCGCCACCATTGACCCGGGCTATGTGCGTTGGACCCAGTGGATCTTCTCCCGCATCTACGATTCCTGGTACGACGAGGATGCCACCAACCCGTCTGGCTCCAAGGGCTGCGCACGCCCGATCAGCACGCTGGTGGAGCAGTTCGAATCCGGCGAGCGTGAGATTCCGGGATTCGCAGGCAAGCAGTGGAATGATCTGACCGAAGCCGAGCAGGCCGACGTGCTCAACGACTTCCGCCTGGCATACATCTCCAAGTCTCCGGTGAACTGGTGCCCGGGCCTGGGCACGGTGCTCGCCAACGAGGAGGTCACCGCCGAAGGCAAGTCCGAACGCGGTAACTTCCCGGTGTTCCAGCGTGAGCTGCGCCAGTGGTCCATGCGCATCACCGCATACGGCCACCGTCTGATCGAAGATCTTGACGGCATCGACTGGCCGGAAAAGGTCAAGCTCATGCAGCGCAACTGGATCGGCGAATCCCACGGCGCTTCCGTGCATTTCGACGTCGAAACCCCGAACGGCGTCAAGGACATGGAGATCTACACCACCCGTCCCGATACCCTGTTCGGCACCACGTTCGCCGTGGTCTCCCCGGAGCATCATCTGCTCGAGGATGTTCCCGCCGAATGGCCGTCCGAGACTCCGGAAGACTGGAAGGGCGGCTACGCCACTCCGGTCGAGGCTGTGAAGGCCTACCGTATGGCCGCGGAATCCAAGACCGCCAAGGACCGTGTGGACGAGGCGGGCGAGAAGACCGGCCTGTTCACCGGCCTGTACGCCATCAACCCGATCACCGGAGCCAAGCTGCCGCTGTTCACCGCAGACTATGTGCTTATGGATTACGGCACCGGCGCCATCATGGCCGTGCCGGGTGGCGACCAGCGTGATTACGATTTCGCGGTCAAGTTCGGTCTGCCGGTCACCTACACCGTGCAGCCGCTGCCGGAATCCGGCGACGATCTGGCCAACTATGAGGGCAAGGCTCCGTTCGTCTCCCACGACGGCATCGTCATCAACTCCGCTGTGGACGCCACCCGTGCCAAGGGCGACGCGTTGAGCCTCAATGGACTGCGCGTGGACGAAGCCATCGACAAGGTGAACGCATGGCTGGAAGAGGCTGGTGTCGGCAAGGGCACGGTCAGCTACCGTCTGCGCGACTGGCTGTTCAGCCGCCAGCGTTACTGGGGCGAGCCGTTCCCGATCGTCTACGGCGAAGATGGCACCCCGCATCTGTTGCCGGACGACCAGCTGCCGATCAACCTGCCGGACGTGCCGGACTACAGCCCGAAGACTTTCGATCCGGAAGACGCCGAATCCAATCCTGAAGCGCCGCTGAGCCGCAACGAGGATTGGGTGAAGGTCGAACTCGACTTGGGCGACGGCAAGAAGACCTACTACCGCGACACCAACACCATGCCGAACTGGGCCGGATCCTGCTGGTACTACATGCGCTACCTCGACCCGACCGACACCGAACACATGGTGGAGAAGAGCGAGTTCGACTACTGGATGGGCCCGAACCACAACGAGACCACTGGCAAGTCCGGCGGCGTGGACCTGTACATCGGTGGCGTGGAGCACGCCGTGCTGCACTTGCTGTACTCCCGCTTCTGGCACAAGGTGCTCTTCGACCTCGGCTTCGTGGATTCCGCGGAACCGTTCCACAAGCTGTTCAACCAGGGCATGATCCAGGCATACGCCTACACCGACGACCGTGGCCAGTACGTGCCGGCCGCCGAAGTGGTGGAAGGCCCGGCCGACGCCAACGGAGAGCCGACCTTCACCTGGAACGGAGAGCACGCCAACCGCGAGTTTGGCAAGATGGGCAAGAGCCTGAAGAACATCATCACGCCGGACGACATGTATGCGAACTACGGCGCGGACACCTTCCGCCTGTATGAGATGGGCATGGGCCCGCTGGCCGAATCCCGTCCGTGGAACACGCGCAACGTGGTCGGATCCATGCGCTTCCTGCAGCGCCTGTGGCGCAACGTCGTCGACGAGAACACCGGCGAAGTGCGCGTCACCGATGGTAAGCTCGACACGAAGACGCTGAAGCTGCTGAACAACACGATCGCCGACGTGACCGTGGAAATGGAAGCGATGCGTCCTAACACGGCCATCGCCAAGCTCATCGTGCTCAACAACCATCTGACCAGCCTCAACGAAGTGCCGCGCGCGGCCGTCGAACCGTTGATTCTGATGCTTTCCCCGATCGCTCCGCACATCTGCGAGGAACTGTGGAACAAGCTCGGACACGGCGAATCGTTGGCCCACGCCGAATGGCCGAAGGCCGACGAACGCTATGTCGGCCAGGACGCCGTCACCGCGGTCGTGCAGATCAAGGGCAAGGTGCGCGCCAAGCTCGAGGTCTCGCCCGACATCGATCCTAAGGAACTTAAGAAGATGGCGTTGGAAGCCGTCGCCGATCGTCTGGGCGGCAAGGAACCGCGCAAGGTCATCGTCAAGGCTCCGAAGATCGTGTCCATCGTTCCTGCGGAATGATATTTCGAAAAACGGATCCAACGGCTTCTGGCGAGACCTTTGACGAGGCTTCCAACAGGGTGGGAACCGTTTCCGCATAAGGCGACACGCCGAACATGTGGATAACTCCCATCCTTCGACCACAGGGGCCGTTTCGACTGGACAACATGCCCATGCATCCTCCACTTTGGATGCATGGGCATTATCGTTACCCCGCCGGGCAGGCGCAACAGGCAAGCCGAAACCGCATCGCAGTCCGCGCAACGGCTGCGCGGACTTGGCATGCCCGAAACACGTGGAAAGAACGCGCGCGGGCAGAACGTTCGCAACGAACATGCTGTTCCCGCGATATCCGAAACAACCTCAATATCCGAGATTTCCGCAGCGGCTGAAACGTCCACTGCAATCGCGACAACTGAACAATCGCCTGAACCCGCAAAACCCACATTGCGGGATCTGGCCGGCGTCAAGCCTTCCGACAAACCGACTGAACAGGACCGGCCCAAACGCGACCGTCCACGACTCGTCTTCCAACCAATCCACGCGGTCATCGCCATACTCACCCTGTCGTGCGCGCTCTGCGCAAGCCTGACCATGCTCATCCAACAGGCCGTCCACTACAGTGCGCTCCAACAATCGCAGATCACCCAATCCGAACAATCGAAGGCGAACGGAACCGAGAAAGACAAGACGGCGTCCACGCAAACAACACCAAGCCAGCAGCCATCCACGGAACCCGACAGCCAGAGCGAACCAACATCCGGACCAGCGGAGCCCGCCGATCCGGCTGACGGTCTGCTGAACATCAACACCGCAGGATCCGACGAACTGCAGACCTTGAAAGGCGTCGGCCCCGTGACCGCGCAACGCATCATCGACTATCGCAATCAGATCGGCCGTTTCGACAATGTCGACCAACTGTTGGAAGTCAAAGGCATCGGCGAGAAAACGCTGGCGAAATTCCGAGACCAAGTGTGCGCACGATGAGAGGAAACACGTTCGAATGGCGGGATGGGGAGCAGGGGAGCAGGGATTGGCGTCTGCTGCCGGCCGCCCTATGCGGGTGGGCGGCGAGCTTGGCCACGCATATGGGATTCGACTATTGCGTCGAACGGGATGGTCGGTTCGGCATGCTGCCGCTCGTTGTGACATTGGCGGTACCGTTGCTGGCATTATTGGGATTATTGGGATTGCCGTTCCTGCGATCGCCTATGCTGCGAGTGCCGGTTGGCGTGCGGCGGGCGGTCTCGGCATGGCATTTCAGCATTATCGTATGCGTGGTCGCGGCGATGGCATGCGCGTCTTCCGCGTTGACCTACGACGTATTGCAATGGAGGGATGCGGCCTCGTACGCGGCCAGAAACGGCGAAAGCGACGTTGTCACGCTGGTACGTACGACATCTCCCGCAGTGAATTCGAACAGACGTGCAAACGATTGCCAGATTGATGCGACGATCTCAACGATCACGGCAAGCCAGGTCACGCAGCCAAGCATGATGCGGGTGCGCGTCTATGCGGACCGGCCGGACTGCGGCACGCTCAAACAAGGCGGCGAATACCGGATGCGGGGCACGCTCGCCATATCGCAATACGGTGCCATGCCGCTATGGCTGACGGACATCGCCTCCGTGGAACGCATACGGGGACCGAACCTCGCATTGCGCACGATCGGCATGATGCAGCAGGCGTTCCTCGAACAGACGTCACGGCTTTCCGACCAAGGGAAAGTGCTCGTTCCCGGCCTGACCTTAGGTATTCTTGGGCAGGATTACGTTCCTCCAGATAGTGGCAATGGCCAGACGGGCACGGGTATTGATTCCACATACGCCAATCTGCTTGAAAACGCCTTCCAACGTTCGGGCATACTGCATCTGATGGCGGTCAGCGGCGGGCATCTTGCGGTCGTCGCCACCCTGGTGCGCGCCGTCTGCTCGTTCCTGCTGCTGCCCAAACGCGTCACGGCCATCGCCATCGGCGCGTCGTACATCATGCTGGCGATGTGCGTGTTCCCATCCGATTCGGTGTCGCGCGCCCTGCTCATGGGTTTGGCGGGAGCGGGCTTCCTGTTCCTCGGCCGAAGAACGCAAGCCCTGTCAACCCTCAGCTGGACCACGTTGGGCATGCTCATGGTCAATCCGCACATGTCACGCAGTTTCGGATTCGCATTGTCATGCGCCGCCGTACTTGGCATCGTACTGTTCGCAGGACCGTTAGGCGCATGGCTCACACCGATCATGCCGGCATTCATCGCGCAAACCATGGCCATGACCATCGCCGCGCAACTCTTCACCCTGCCGATCCAAGTGCTTATCGAACCAGAACTGCCGGTCTACTCCATTCCAGCCAATCTGGTCGTCGCACCCTTCGTGGGATTCTCCACACTTGCCGGACTCGCCAGTCTCGCCATCTCATGGATACTGCCAAGCCTCGGGTTCATATTCGCCAGCCTCGCCTCATGGGGCACCGCCATCATGGAATTCATGGCCCTCAACCTCGGATCAGGAGACCACGCCACCATTCCATGGACCGGAGACGCAGGCGGCGCGCTACTGATCATCCTCGTCGAAATCATCGGATACACGACCGCACGATTCGCCGGAACACTCTTCGCCCGCATCACCACAACGGAACCAAACCTGCCGGGCCGACGCCTCATACACAATCCGATCGAACGGGCGAAAGCATGGGGCGAACGAACCTACAACGCGCTCAAAACCATGAAATGGAACGAATGAATCTTGTCCACCGATACAGCGAGATTGAATACTATGCCGAAACCATCCGCAACAACGCCCTTCCACCTCATCTACGGAGGCGACCCGTACCTCAACGAGCAGACCGTACGCGACCTGCGCCACCAAGCGCAACGCAAACACCCCGACGCGGAAACCATCGAACTCGACGCAACCAACGCCGATCATTACGCCTTCGACGAAGCGGTAAGCCCATCACTGCTCTCCGAACGATCAATCGTCATCGTATCCAACCTGCAAAACGCCGACGACAAACTCGGCGAAACCATGGTCGCCTACTGCAAGCAAGCCGTCAACAATCCAGCCGAAGCCAGCATCGTCATCTGCCAACACGAAGGCGGCATCAAAGGCAAACGACTCATCGACCAACTCACCAAAGCCGGAGCCGTCAAAGAAACCGTAGCCGACCTCAAAAAAGCCGAAGCGAAACTCAACTTCACCATACAATGCTTCGAACGACGCAACCGACGCATCGAACCCATGGCCGCACAACAACTCGTGGCCGTACTCGGCGACAAAACCGGCGAACTCGCAGCCATGGCAAGACAACTCTGCTTCGACTTCGACGACAATCCCATAACATTGGAACGCGTCAACCAATACCTCACAGCAAATCCCCAAATAGACGGCTTCCGTGTCGCCGACCTCGCACTCTCCGGACGTGCCGCCGACGCCATCATCGCCATGCGCGCCTCAATAGAACAAGGCACCGCGCCAATCGCACTCATCGGAGCGCTCGCCATGAAACTACGCACCATGGCCAAAGCCTCAGCCGTACGCTCCGGCACCATCAGCGAAGCGGAAGCGAAAACCAATTCATGGGTGCTGAAAAACGCCACCAGACAGCTCTCCGGATGGACCTCCGACGGCATGAGACGATGCATCCAAATGCTCGCATGGGCCGACGAACAAAGCAAAACTAACGGATCGGACCCTGTCTACGCGCTAGAACGATCCATCGAACTGATCAGCAGCAAAGGACGAACCAACTAACATGAGCGAGGCAACCATTACTGACGCCAACGAAAACACCAGCGAAGGCACTGCCAAAACCGTCACCGTCGAAGCGACAACCGGCGAAGCCATGCGCGAACTCGGCAAACAAGTCGCACACCTCACCCACGGCGGAGACGTCATACTCCTCTCAGGGCCACTCGGCGCAGGAAAAACCACCTTCGCACAAGGCTTCGGCGCAGGACTCAACATCAGCGAACCCATCGTCTCGCCAACCTTCACCATCGCACGCGAACTCAAAGGCCAATTCCCCAGCGGTAACTCCGCCCACCTCATACACGTCGACGCCTACCGACTCGGCGGCAACGCCTACGCCCCAGGCCAAAATGCCATCGAACGACTACTCGATGAACTCGAATCCCTCGGACTCGACGAAGAACTCGAAGACCCCAGCGACAACACCATCATCCTCATGGAATGGGGAGAACAGATGGCAGCCGCGCTCGCACCGGAACGCCTCGAAATCCACATCGACCGGCCACTCAACACCGTTAGCACAGACGAAACAAGCAGAGCCGACAACGAACTCACCAGCAACGGCACCCGCACCGTAACCTTCATTCCCGTCGGCGCATCCTGGCAAACCTTCGACATCACACGCAACAACCGCTAAAACACCAGCAGCAAGCACGATTCCAGCATCGGTTGTACAGTAGTTCCCAGCTTGGCATAAGGAGTTTCCACAAAATGCAGACACTGGTGATCGACACCTCATACGGCTCAACCGTCGGCATGGTCGGACACGACCCCATCGTCGAAACCGACTCACGCACCCACGTCGAAAAACTACAGGTGAACATCGCCACAACCGTGGAACAAGCCGGCCTCAAACCGGAAAACATCGACCGCATCATCGTAGGCATCGGACCTGCACCCTTCACCGGACTACGCGCAGGAATCGTTGCAGCCAAAGCGCTCGCCTTCGCCACCGGTGCACAGCTTATCGGGCAGAATGTGCTTTCCCCGCAGGTGCTTGTGCGCAACGCGGAGCATGACGGCCGCCATCATCTGACGCTCGCCGTGAACGATGCGCGACGCAAGCAGCTGTATTTCACATTGTTGGATGGCAGCGGCTATGAGGCCGGTGGCAGCGCAGGCGAAGACCATGACGCAAACGTTGAAGACGGCTGTGTGGAAACCCTGATCGACATGGATATCGACTATCCCGAATCGATTGCGAACCGTGTCAACGAGGTGCTGGAACGGCTTCGCCAGGCCGATCCGAACGTGGAATATGTGGTCGACGTCGTCGGCCATGGAGCGGCGAAATACGCGCAATCGTGGGCAAGCCTTCCCGAAGGCGGCGAAGTGCGCGATCAGGCGCTGCTCGACGAGGGCGCGTCCGGATTGGAACGATTCGCGGCCTTCGCCACTTCGCAACAGTCTTTGGTGAATCCGGAGCCGGTCGAACCGTTGTATTTGCGCAGGCCGGACGTGTCGGTGCCGAACCCGTTGAAGCATGTACTCAACCATGCCGGCGCGGAACGCACGGAGTGACGATACGGCATGATCGTTGACCATACAAGCATCGATGAACAGATCGCAGTGCCGCAGATGGCCGCTTTGGAAGCGGACCTGTTCGGCAGGGGAGCGTGGAGCGAACAGTCGATTCGCCAGGAATTCCAAGCGCCAGCACGCACGTATCTGTTCGATATTGATGATGACGGCAAGACCGCGGATTGCGGGATTGCGGGTTGCGTTGCCGTGGATGAGCCGGTTGCTGGATCGGTTGCAGGCGATTCTGCTAGACAACAGCCCGTTGTGCGCGGCTATGCCGGTTTCTGGTATGACGGCGACGATGCGGAAATCATGACGATCGGCGTCGGCAGACGGTTCCAACGGCAGGGAATCGCGGCTTCGTTGATGGAGGCGTTGATTGCGCGGGCACGTGAGCAGGGGGCCAAACGCATGTTGCTTGAAGTGCGAGTCGACAATACTCCTGCCTTGGCATTGTATGAACGGTTCGGTTTTGCCAGAATGGGCTTGCGCAAACGCTACTACCAGCCCGAAGGCATCGACGCATACACCATGAGCCTTGATCTTGAGCCGAGGATCGTCGGCTTCGCAGCAGCGGAACAATAAAACAGAACAACCAAACGGAACAGCAAGCAAAGCAGCAAACGGAGCAGCAATGAGCGAACCAATCGTACTCGGCATCGAATCCACCTGCGATGAGACCGCGGCCTCGGTAGTGCAGGGGCGCACCCTGATTTCCAACGTCGTCGCATCCTCCATGGATGAGCACGCGCGTTACGGGGGTGTGATTCCAGAAATTGCGTCACGCGCCCACGCCGAAGCGTTCGTGCCATGCGTTTCCAAGGCGTTGGCCGATGCGAACATGACGTTGTCTGACGTCGACGCGATCGCCGTGTCCGCGGGTCCTGGACTTGCTGGCTGCCTCGCCGTTGGCGTGTCCGGCGCGAAATCGCTTGCCTGGGCGGCGAATAAGCCGATTTACGGCATCAACCATGTGATCGGGCATATTGCGGTCACGCAGTTGCAGTTCGGCCCGTTCCCCGAAGACACGCTCGCCTTGATCGTGTCCGGCGGACACACGTCCTTGCTGCATGTTGAGGATGTCGCACGTCATATCGACGTGGTCGGCACCACGCTTGATGATGCGGCCGGCGAATGCTTCGACAAGGTCGCTCGCCTGCTCGGTTTCCCCTATCCGGGCGGACCGCATATCGACCGTCATGCGCAGTTGGGCGACCCGCATGCCATCAAAGTGCCGCAGGGACTCACCCAAGGCAAAGCGGGCCAGCAGCATCCGTACGATTTCAGCTTTTCCGGCGTGAAAACGGCCGTCGCGCGTTGGATCGAGGAACAGCAGGCGCAAGGCAATGAGATTCCCGTCGATGACGTGTGCGCGTCGCTGGCGGATTCCGTGGCGACCGTACTCGCCAAGAAGGCGATGCGCGGCTGCGAGCAGTACGATTCGAAGACGTTGATTGTAGGAGGTGGCTTCTCCGCGAATTCGCAGCTTCGTGCCAAGCTGTTGGAAGTCGGGGCCGAGCATGGGGTAGAGGTGCGTGTGCCGCAGCTCAAACTGTGCACCGACAACGGTGCCATGGTGGCCATGCTGGGCGTCAACCTGGTCGAAGCGGGAGTGGCTCCGTCAAACCCGGATTTCGCCATCGATTCGGCCATGCCGTTGACGAAGATCTCCATGTAAGATTAGGCCGAAAGCATCGTATGGAAACGTTTTGCAAGTCGAAACACACATGTGACACGCTGAAGATTTGAAATCCACAAGTTTTGGTGTAATATCTCTGTCTTGTGCACAGCGCATTCCTGCGTAGCTCAGTTGGCAGAGCATCCGACTGTTAATCGGACGGTCGCTGGTTCAAGCCCAGCCGCAGGAGCTCATTGAAGGCCTCGGATTGATTCGAGGCCTTTTTGCTGCCTGAGTATTCTTTCTTCATGCGCTCAAGGAAGTTTCTATCCTCATTGAACTGTGTCGCGTTTGAAAGATCGTCCATAGACACATGCAAATAGTTGGCAATTGCTGCAACTTGTCCATATTTGAAATGCGTGCGGCCTGTCATGAGCTGAGAGACAGCTCCTGATGTGATGTTGAGCACATCCATAAGGGAGTTCTGGGATACTCGATTTGCCTTTAAATACTTGCGGATGTTGTATCGCAGAATTGCCTCTGCTTCATCCTCGTCAAACTGGCTGGCGACGAGTACGGGGTCAACCATTGTCATAATATTCTCCCCTAAATTGCTAAGGATAATAGTCTTAACACGCAGTATAGGGCTTCGTTTGCGCTTAGTCAAGCTAAGTAGTATGGTTCTGCTTAGATAAGCTAAGCAGTTGAAGGAAGCTAATATGTCGAATATGAAGCGATGGCTCAGAGAGCATGGCATATCGTATGCCCAGCTCGCTAAGCAGCTGAATCAATCTCAGCCAAGCATCAGCCAGAAGGTCAACTTGAAGACCTGCTGGCAATTCGACGATTGTCGCCGTCTACGAGATGTTTACGGTCTCTCGTCAGATTTTGTTCAGGACTTGGTTCCCTATGAAGCCAAGTTTGCTGAATCTGTTCGTGATCACGAGGAGGTGTCTGTCTGATAAAGGAAAAGCCCAGTCTCGATTTGGAGCATCGAAACCGGGCGTATGCAACACATCCAATGTCGGACGATCCGGTGTTTGGCGACAGTGAATCGTTCGCATTGCCTTTTAGATTATGGAGGCTGCACAAATGTCTAGTGTAACCGAAGTCGCTGTGCCGACTTCTGATTTTGATGGTAACGCCCCCGTGAATGGTTCGCGGTGCATGGCGTCTACATTTTCCGAATCCCTGTATTGGCGGCGTTCTGCCCGGCGCTACGAGCTGGCGGGTCTTGCCGCTTGGATGCTGGCCGCGTTGTCGTGCGTGGTTTTTCTGGCGATTCTGCTTGCCGCGAGGAATCTGCTTCTGTCGGGATTCGCTTTGGTGCCGGTGGCCTGCGGCCTGGCTTGTGTGGGTTGCTGGTGCGACCGTAACTCGCGCGATGCCTGGGATTTCGCTTTCTGGTCCCTTCACGCGGAGGTGAGGCAATGACCATGACCGTTGGCGCGCGTTCCCTCGACAACGAGGAGCGCTCGAATTTCCGGGACTACATGTCCCTGTTGTCCCTGTCCGTGGATGCGTCGATGACCGTGAGGGAGATCATGGCGGTCGCCTATCTGATCGGCCGGCATGACGCGCTTCGTGACGTGCGGAACGCTTCGTCGCCCGCGCGGACGGTGAACCGTCGTCTGATCCATGGCGGTCCGTCGGATTGCGTGTTCAACCGCGGCTACGAGGCCGGTGCGGGCATGGTGTCCGACGAGATCGACGCGTTGATGCGCGACGTGGAGGCCCTCAGCGGCGATGACGCGGTGTTCTCGATGCTCAGGCACCCCTCGGTGAGCGGGGGTGATGAATGGTGGAATTGGTGATCCTGCTGTTCGTGGTGCTCGCGGTGGCCTGTTTCGGCCTGCTGCTGCCGTTCCTGCGTCTGGCAGTCGGCATCGTGCTTCTTGTGGTCCGTCTGCTGGCCTCCCTCGCGCGATCAATGGGGGCGGGCCGATGATGCGCCTCATACTCGTGATCGCCATCGTCATCATTCTCGCCGCGTCCTATCTGCTGACGTTCGCCCTGTGCCGCGCGGCCACGCGCCGCGACATGCTTGAGGCCCGTTGGCGTGAGGAGTCGGCCGGTTCCGTGAGTGAGGAGAGCCATGAGAGCGCATGAAACGCTTGAGCGTGCCGCGCGTCATGGCGGCTTCCCGCCCCATGGGTTCGCTTCGGGCCTGTTGGCGGCCTGCCCGTCGGACGGCAGCCACGACTTCTACCTGTCGATGATGCTCGACGTTCCCGTGCCGCGCGTGCCCATGCTGCGCGCACGTCTGCAAGACTCCCGCCGAGGGGGTGCCGCATGAGCGTGAACGCGGTCGATTGGGCGCTCAGGTTCGCGCCCGTGGACGCCAGGCATAACGGTGCCGCTCGCGTGCTGATGTGTCTGGCGAACGTGGCCGACGACGAGGGGCGCAACGCGCATCCGACGCACAGGAAGCTGGCCGCGTGGTGCAAGTGCAGCGTGAGCACGGTCAAACGCCACCTGTCATGGCTGGAAGCGAACGGGCTGATCCGTCGCGGCGACCAACGCCAGGCCGGGCATTTCAGCGAGTGGCACCGGCCCGTCGTGTGGGATCTGTGCCTGGGGAACCGTCTGGAGCTCGATTCCGACTTCTTCGACTCGAACGACATCGACTCGACCCGAGGTGGACGGCCTTCCACGGAAAACAGGGCGAAGGGAAACCCCGGCTCACATGTGGACCGTGGTTATGGCGACGGGGACACGGGGAAACCCCAGCTCACGGGTGAACCACGGTTCACAGCTGTGACCCCACCCCCAGCTCACCTGGTGAGCTACAGTACGTCCCTAGTACGTAATAACCCCTCTGCCCCTACGGGGCATCTCCCCGCAAGCGGAGAGACCTCCCCGGACGATGACGGAATCCGCGAGGACGGTTCATGGGCCGACGCCGCCGGAGCCGAACCCCCAAGCAGCGAATCCGCCGGGGCCGGTTCCGACGCGGAGGCGGTGTGCCGCACGATGGCGGACGGGCTGCGAGCCTTGCCACCGATGCCGGTTCCCGAACCGTTGGCCCGGCCCGGCAAACGCGAACTCGACGCCGCCCGACGGCTGATCGCCCGCCACGGCATGCCACTGGTGCTGGCCGTGGCCGAATGGGCGTCGCTGCCGCCTTCCAAGACCGACAAGGGCGACGCTTCCGGCAAGCCGTATGACGGTTTCTGGCGTCGCGCGCTCACCGGCCCCCGCTCCCTCGCACGGCACTGGGACCAGGTATGCCTCCAGATGGCCGACGACCCCCACGGGCGTCGCCTGCTCGCCGAACACGGCATCCTCTCCGACAAGGGCGAAACGGCGCAGCCGCCGAGCGCGGAATCCACGCCGAAGGTGCCGAACTACGGCATCCCCGACGACCTGGACCGGCGCGTGTGGAAACTGCTCGACCCTTACGACTTCGATGCGGGCAATGACGGGTTCGAGGCACCGCGCACCTTGCGTCGGCTGTTGAAGCGCGTCCCCGCGAACGATGCCGAAGGCGAACGCAATGCCGTGCTGGAGGCATTGCGGGCGGGCCGCGCCTTCCTGGACGCGGAATCCAGGGAGAAGGACGACGGCTTCGGGCAGCGGAAGCCGGCCGAGACCGGGCCGGCATCCGTCCGTTTCGGTTTCATCGGCGGCCGTGGGCCGAAGGAGGTGCCGGCATGTTCCTGAAGGGAGAATGCGCGGATTTCCCCGACTCGTGGTCGGACCGCATGTGGGGGCCCGACGACCTGCCCAACCAGCGAACCCAATACGAGCTGCGCCGCGCGGCGGTGCGGATCTGCGAGGCCTGCCCGGTCAGGGCCGAATGCCTCGCGTTCGGCATCATGGTCCGGGACCAGTACGGCATCTACGGCGGACTGCCGTTGAGGGCCCGACGCCAGGTGCTGAAGACCGCGCAGGAGGCCGGATTCCGGTTCGACCCCGACGACCCGACCGCCGAACGGCGGCTCGCCCGGTACATCCGCGAGAACCCCGAGATCGTGGCGGCGGCACGCGAACGCGAATGCAAACGCCGCAAGACCGAGCAGCGCAACGCACGCCAGCAACGATGGCGCGCCACCACACGCTCGACCGGCAAGGCGAAGGCCCCGACCGCCGCCACACACACCCCGCCCTTGCAGGACACCCTCTTCTGAAGACAATCCGATACAGATAACCGGTCCGGCCCCATAAGGACGAACCATTCCGGAAACCCGTATACGCGGCAAACCGTGGAACCGTGCACCCGTGGACACGGGAAGCCGGAAACCCGAATGAAAGGAACAATCCCAATGACCACGAACACGAAAACGGTGGCCTTCGTCAACCTCAAGGGCGGGGTCGGCAAGACCACCAGCGCCATCGGCACCGCCGAAGCACTCGCCCGACTGGGCCATACCGTGACGGTGCGCGACGCCGACCCGTCCGGCGCGGCGACCCTGTGGGCGCACAAGGCCCTATCGGCCGGCCGCCCACTGCCCTTCGGGGTGGAGGTCGTCAACCGGTTCACCGTCGCCGCGCCCGCCGAGGAGGAATGGGTGCTGATCGACACGCCTCCCTTGCAGACCGATCTGGTGGAGGCGGCGGTGGACGCGGCCGACCTCGTGCTGCTCGTCACCACCACCGGCCCCATCGACCTGGAACGCATGCTGGAGACCATCCGGCAGATCAACAAGCCCTCCTCGGTGCTGCTGACCCAGACCCGCTACGGCACGCGCAGCCTCAGGCACGCCGAGGAGTTCCTGGCCGAGAACGGACTGGCCCGATGCCAAGAGACCATCCCGTACAAGGAGGCCATGCGTCTCGCATCGGACGAGGGCCGGTTCCCGTCCGCCTCGGGCTACGGGCTTATCGCCAAGGAACTCAGCGACGCATTCGCCGCCTGACACCCGCAGAACCGGAAACCCGCAATCCCGTATCCACGTAAACCCGTGGATACGGGGACACGGAAAGGAACAACATCATGGAGATCAACAAGCCGATGACCACGAGGAACATGCTGGCATCGACGCTCACGGACTACAAGAAACCGGTCAAGCTGCCCAAGATCACGGTGGAGCTCGACCCCGAGCTCAAGAAACGGTTCAAGGCCGAGGCCGTGCGACGCGGCACCACCATCCGCGACATGCTCACGGCATGGATCGAACATGACTGCCCTCCCCTCGACGCGGCGGACGCAAGGGCCGAGGCGAAGCAAGACGGAAGAAGGAGTGGATGATGACGGATGACATCGAGGAGCGGGCCGTGCTGGCCCGTCGCGGGATCATGGATCATTCGGATTGCGAGGACTGCGTGGAGGACTGGACGTTCCTGATGCGTCAGGGACGGCGGGAGTTCCCGTTGGGATTGCGCACGGTGCTCGCGTGCCTCGCGTTCGCCGAACGCGAGGGCGCGGTGCCCGAGCTGCCGGCGGATTGGTGGGTTAATATCAACAGGAGGTATCAATGACGACGATGCGCGGCGAGGGGAGCTGGCTATGGATGTGTTCAAGGCATGGCCGGGAAGGGCGGAAAGCATCGTGATCAGCCAAGAGTCATACATGGGGTGCACCGGCGGCGTGGCCCCGTGGCGTCGTGACGGCGACACGGGGCCGTCCTACTACGCGGTGTGCCCGCTGTGCGACAATCCCATCCAGATCGTCGGCCTGTTCCGCCGGCAGGAGGAAAGCCGTGCGCGCCGGCCCTACGGGCGGCACCACCGGGGCGACGTGCCGGGCCTGTGCCGCTACGACGAGGACGCCTACCTGCACTGCCCGTATGCGGATCCGAACCATCGGACGGACACCCGAGCGAGACGTCATCCGAAGGATCCGACAGGTCGGGCCCTGTATGGTCTCATGCGCGGCGAGTTCGACCGGGTGACGCTGGCGTGGGAACGGTTCTCCGGCATCCATCTGGGGCCGGGGGCCGCCCGTGACATGCTTCGCAGATGGCGGGACGACCAGGGATGGCGCTATTACGACGCGACCTACGGCAATCTGCCGCAGATGCTGTTCTTCGCGGCCGGCGGACAGAACCTGGTCAAACGCTACATCGTGCCGGGCAGCCCGTTGCACGAACGGCTGAAAGGCGTGCCGCAGGTGAGGCTCGCGCCGACGCGCTCCCGGTACGTGCAGGTGGACAAGGCCGGGCCGGGGTTCCTTACTCTGGATTTCCTGCTGTACGCCCGGCGCATCGAATGGGACGGACAGCACATGAACGAGACGTTCAGGCTACGCGGCCTGCTGGGCCGCGACGACGGGCAACAGGCCTTCGATGACCTGACCCTCGACGTCGATCAGGACTGGCTCTCCCACACAGCGGACGCCCAACCCGGCCGTGACGGGCGGCTGCTCGACATCGCGCGGGAGACGCTGCGATGAGAGACGAAATTGAGACGACAATCAAAACAAGGAGAACGACAATGAACCCCGAGAACGAGATCGACAAGACGGAAGCCCTCGAACCCGTCGAAACCGCTGCCGCAAACGTTGCGGAGGCCCGTGGCGGCGTGGACGGAAGGAAGCGGCCGAAGTGGCTGCTGCCCCTGATCGCCGTCGTCTGCGCGGTCGTGCTGGTCGTGGCGGGAGTCGTCGGCTGGAACATGTACCGTGGCGCGAAGCTCGCGGAAGCGAAGGAGGCGTGCGCCACCGCCGCCGACGGCGTGCGCAGCCAGGCCAACGAGTATAACGCGCTGCTCAACGGGGATGCGGCCGATGCCGCCGCCGTCAAGGCCGAACAGGTCAAGGACGCGAAGACCGTCGAATCATTGGGCAAGGAGCTCAAGGCCTCGGCACCCGAATACGAGGGCTGCGTGGCCGAGGACGCGAAGGGCTTGGATGCCGCCACCGTGAAGCTGGGCGAACAGGCCGACTGGTACAAGACCCACGAACAGAGCCTGTCGAAGGCGGTGAGGGCCGTCATCGAATCCAAGGCCGCGAAGACCCTGGAGACCGCGAAAACGAATCTGACGGCGAAGCTGGACGAGGCGTCGAGGCTGCTCGCGGATTCGGACGGCAAGGTCGCGGACAACGCCACCCGCGACGCATTGTCGAACGCCATCGACGCGGCGAACGGGCTGAAGGACGGGAACGATCCGGCGAAGATCGACGGGGCGCGCAAGACGGTGGAGGATGCCATCAATGGCGTGAACGCGAGCGTCCAGGCAAAGACGGACGCGGATGCGCAAGCCGCCGCAGCGGCCGCCCAGGCTCAGGCGCAGGCCCAATCCGCCTACAACGGCGGCTCCTCCTACTCCGGCGGCGCGTACAGGCGCACGGAAGGCTCCACTTCCGGCTCCAACACATACCGTGGCACCACATCGGGCGGCACCGGCTCCGGCTCCACGTCCGGCTCCGGCCCGGCCGGCGGCTCCGCCCCGAAGCCGAACCTCAACGGCTCTTACGGCTGCGGCAACAGCTGCACCGGCAAGGATGATGGCTACTACCATCACTGATTGACGATTGACTGATTATGGCTCGTATCGGGAAACCGGTACGGGCCTTTTCCATGGATTCCGCAAAGGAAACCCATTTCCCCGTGAACCCGTGTCCCCGCATTCCCGTGTATCCGTGTTGCCGGGAAATATTCCTGGAATTTTGTAGACGCCATGCTCCGTGGCTCGGCGTGTCGCCTGTGAGGCTTGTTGGTGGCTGCCGGATCATCCGGTGGCTACCTCCCGTTATTCCTGCGGTCGGAAGCCCCGCCACCCCTTGAAAAAAGGCGGCGGGGCCATGACCGGAACGATTGAGGGAGGGGATGAACAGACAAGGTTAACGGAGGTTCATTTTTATGAACTTTAGTAGGAAGATGAAAGCCGGCGTCGCCGCGTTGGCCGCGATCGCCACGCTTGGTGCCGGCGGCGTCGTCGCATCGACCGCGTTCGCGGGCGGTGGCGGCGGCAACCAGCCCGGCACGGGCGGCAACCTGGACGCGGTGCAATTCTGGCAGTACAAGGACGACGCTTCGGGCGCTTGGGGCCCGGCCACGAGTCTTGATTCGGTGCGCGCCGCCATGAACAATGCCGGCGTCACTTTGGAGGGCAACGGCATCACCAAGGCGCAGGCCGCATTGGACCAGGCCCGCACGGAATGCGAGACCGGTTTCCAGCGGCGTCACCCCGGCGAGGGCAACGGCGACTGCCGAGTGGTCGCGGTCGGCGCGGTGCCAGCCGTCATCGGCGGCAACTACATCTACAACGGGTCCGGCGTGGCTTCGCCGACCGGGACCGGCGGCTGGTATGACAACTGGAACAAATACGTAGCTCCAGGAACATACCAGTACGGCAGCACCGTATATAGGACCTCATATCCGTTCGATGATGATCCGTCGAACAGCGTGGATGCGATCATGCGTCGTAATGTGGAGGCTTCCAGCAAGCCGTCGATCGTGGTCATCGTGCTGGACAAGTACCAGCCCGCGCCGCCCTCATATCACCTGAGCATCAGCACGCAGGCTGCGGAGATGTCGGGCCAGTCGGGCGACACCAAGGACGCCTCGGATGTGATCACCCTGTCCAGCGACGGGTCGAAGACCGAGAACGTGAACGGCACCGCGACCCTGCACTGGCGTGGCATCGACGGCACCGAGAAGACGGTGGCGAAGCAGTTCACCGCATCCAACAAGGGCAGCGCCACAGTGAGCGCGTCCTTCAAGGACATGGACGCCTCGTGGGAGTCGTGGCCTGCGGGCAAGCGCTGGTGGGACGTTGACGTGGCGAAGCAGGGCAACATGGCCGAGGCGGTCTCCCACAAGGGAGAGAACGACGGCAAGGAGTCCGGCGAGAAGACCACCACCCCGCCCGAGAAATGGCTGACCAACGAGGCCGGCGACACGGTGCAGGACGGCAACGACTCCATCGCGTCCGGCTCGCTGTACACGGCGCACATCAAGGCGCATTCCAACGCCTCCGGCAAGTTCTGGATCTACGACACGATCGACACCAGGGACGTGGTGATCGGCGGCACCGAGCAGGACGACGTGAGCAAGGTGACCGTGACCGACGCGAACGGCAACATCGTGCCGGCGGACATTTCCATCGACGATTCCATCGATGGCAAGCGCGTGGTCAAGGCGCACGCCACCGCCCCGCATTCCGGCCTCTACACGCTGAACGTGCCACAGTCGGCCAAACCCACCGGCGGCGACTACAAGATCAACGACGGTTCCGTGGCGTGCTGGAACGGAGACAACGGCACCGGCAGCCTGGCCGACTGCCAGACCGGCAACAACGACAGCGTGGGCAAGGTCACGCCGACCCCGGACAAGGTGTGGGTGCTGGACGAGTCCGGCGCTCTCGTGGCCGAGGACAAGCAATGGACCAACCAGCAGGGCGTCGACCAGAAGACGTTCCTCGTGGGCGACCAGGTGGGCGTGGTCGTCAACGGCAGCATCCCCGCGCACTTGCTCAACCCGCTGGCATCCTATTCCATCACCGATGATCTGACCGGTTCGATCCAGTGGATCGACTGGAAGTCCGGCAAGGTGTTCGTCGACGGCGAGGACGAGACCGACCAGTTCGATATCGTGATCGACCAGAAGGCCAGGACCGCGACCGCCACCGCGAAGGCTTCGTACATCGCCAAGACGATGTTCAGGAACAGCGCGAGCAAGGTCAGGTTCTACCTGACGGGCACCATCAAAAAGGGTGCCACCGAGGGCAAGAAGATCCAGCTGACCAACAAGGCGTACGAGAAGTGGAACAACGAGACCCGACCGACCAACGAGCCGCCGGTGTTCGTGTGGACACCCAACCCCAACAAGGCGTGGGCCATGAAGGTCGGCGGCAAGTGGCAGCTGACCGTCGATCCGACCAAGACCGACAAGGTGGGCGGCGACGACAAGTACTACCGTCTCGGCGACGAGGTGGCGGCGGTCATCTCCGGCACCCTGCCCACAGGATTGGGCCGCGTGCCCGAGATCGCGTGGACCGACGACTTCGCCAACGTCGATAGCATCCTCGATCTGAAGGACACCTCCAACATCAAGGTCTACGAGCAGGACACCACCGACGAGGCCAACGCCAGCGTCAACGACCTGAACAAGACCGGCAGGGACGTGACCGACCAGTTCGACATCACCGCCGAGGGCACCAAGGTCACGGTCAGCGCGAAGGACTCCTACGAGGCCGCGCAGAAGGATCTGAAGACCGCGAAGCAGATCAGCGTCGTGATCCCGTTCGACGTGAACTTCGACACCGTGAAGCTGCTCGAATCCTACGGCAAGGCGGAGGGCGACGAGCTCAACACGTGCGCGGACCCGAAGGGCGACGACCTCGACAACAAGGGCGGCCAGACGGTCGGCGGCAGCACGGTGGACACCAACACGCCGAAGATCTGCGTGACCGTGCCCCCGATCCACAAGCAGGTCATCGCCGAATCCTCCCAGGGCGGCGACCAGTCCAGCATCGACGCCAAGACCGTGTTCCCCGGCCAGACCGTGGAATACACCGTGCGCGTGGACCCGCAGATCCCCGCGGACCAGGCATATTCGGTGACCGCCATCAAGCTGAGTGACACCTATTCCGAGTACACCACCGCGAACAAGCAGACCCTGGAGATCACCGACCTGGGAACCGGCGGCATCATCCCGAAGAGCGCCTACAAGGTGCAGTGGGACGAAGCCAACCACTCGTTCGAGGCCACGTTCACCAAGGACTGGGTTGCCGCCAACTGGAAGGCCGGCTCCAACCCGCGCGTGGTGCTGCGCTTCGAGGCCAAGGTGAACGAGGACGCGCCCACCGACAAGACCGTCGACAACAAGGCCGCGCTGACCGTCAACAACGGCGTCACCCCGTCCAACAAGGTCGAGAACGAGCCGCCGGTCATCAAGCCCTCCAAGCAGGACACGCAGAAGGACCCGACCATCAACATCGACGGCAAGACCGCGCTGCTGGGCGACAAGGTGTACTACCGTGTCAACATCGACGCCTCCAGGCTCACCGACACCGCCTACAAGGTATGGCGACTGGGCATGACGGACGACTACGACCAGGAGTACCTGACCCTCGACGCGAAGCACGTGGAGATCCTTGACGAGACCGGCAGGGACCGCACCGGCGAGTTCAACATCCAGGACAAGGACGGCGTGCTCTACGCCTTCGCCAAAACCGTGGACACCCAGATCCCCGCGACCGGCGAGACCGTTCCCGGCGACCCGCAACCCGACGACCTGAAGGCCTACAGCGAGAAAACCGACAAGGATTACGACCCGCTGAAGGACCCGAGCATCGACCAGTCGCTGCTGGGCCACACCTACCAGGTGGTCATGCCGATGACCGTCACCAAGGTCAAGGACGGCCACACGGTGGAGAACACCGCCACGCAGGTCACGAACGACAAGCGCGACAAGACCAACACCGTCACCAACCCGCTGAAGGAGATCAACCCGACCAAGGACGTGACCGTGAAGGTCGGCGGCGACAGCATCGACGGCAAGAGCGTGTATCTGAACCACACGTTCCTCTACCGACTGGATTCCAGCATCCTGCCCCCGGACCGCGCCTACCAGACCGTCACGGACTGGGGCGGCACGGACCAGCTGAACACCGAGTACGACCAGTACCTGGGCAACTGGGCCGTCTACGCCTCGCGTGATTTGTACAGGGACGGCCAGATGCTCGCGGCCAAGGGCGAGAAGATCGCGGGCAGCGGCTTCGACTCCTCGAAGTTCGGCGGCAACCTGTTCACCGTGGACGCCGACGACAACGGCAAGGTCACGGCCGACGCGACCCAGGCCTACCTCGACCTGGTGAGCGCCGACAACGAGCACGAGGCCGGCTGGGTGCTCTACCTCCAGTGCAAGCGCATCGCCGTGGCCGACGAGGTGCCCAACACGTGGACCGAGACCATCAACGGCCAGCCGCGCGAATCCAACAAGGTCGTCACCAAGACCCCGGACATGACCCCGAGCATCCACCTGGAGAAGGTCGATACCCCGACCCTCAAGCAGGACGGCCAGGAGCAGGCGGACCGCGACGACCCGAAGCAGGCGCTGAAGATGGACGCCGACAGCATCGGCATCACGTTCATCATCACGAACACCTCCAAGACCGACCCGGCCACCGGTGACGGCGCATGGTACAAGGCAAGCGACCTGAACCTCGCCGACTCCACCATCGTCGGCGACGCGCACGTGGACATGGATTCGCTCACCTATCCCGACAACTGGGACACCCTGGTGCTCAAGCCGGGCGAATCGGTCAGCGTGACCGGCACGCTCAAGGGCGTCAGGGAAGGCGATACCCACACGGACCGCGCCATCGTCACCGGCACCCCGCTCGTGGAATGCGCGCCGTCCAACGGCGACCCGTTCAACGACAAGACCGACGGCGGCGAAGACACCGATCCGGAATATTCCACCGGCGACGTGACCGAGATCGACGGCAAGCAGCTGTGCGCCGACACCCAGGTCACCAGCAACACCGACGACTGGAACGGATACCGTGCCAAGCCGTTGGCCTCCACCGGCACGGCCGTGCTCGGCCTTGCCGGCGGCGCCCTGGCGGTGCTGCTCGCCGGCGGCTCCCTGCTCGTGTTCCGCAAGCGCCACCGCGCACAGGGTTCCGGCCGCCACACGGCCGTGAACGCGGGCAAGTGACCCCGAGGCGTTCCGGCCTCGTCGTCCGATGACGGCCGGAACGCCCTCCATTGACTTCACATGAATGAACCACAGACTTCGCCCTCCCCGACGAATCACCGCCACCCGACCGGAGACGGTCGGACGGCGTGAGCCGGGGGACGGGTCCCGGGAACTCTCCTGCAAACCGTACTTGGGACCCATCCTCCACACCATTAAAACAGCCGTATTCATACTTCCCTCCACTTGTCACGGCACATCCCCGAAA
The DNA here is from genome assembly GCF_019131435.1 of Bifidobacterium sp. MSK.13.1. Lineage (NCBI taxonomy): Bacteria > Bacillati > Actinomycetota > Actinomycetes > Bifidobacteriales > Bifidobacteriaceae > Bifidobacterium > Bifidobacterium sp. MSK.13.1. The sequence goes on from NZ_JAHOMM010000002.1 coordinate 195,374, forward strand.
GGAACCGAAAAGCGATGAAACCCGGTCTGAGAAAGGTCGCCGCGCTCATACTCGCGACCGCGACGCTGTTCGGCTCAGGCGCGTCGGCCGTGTCCGCCGCGTATGCGGACGATACGACCATGGGCACGTCCACGCGAATCCAAACCGAACCCGACGTGAAGACGACCACAGGCGGCGACGAGGCCGCGACGAAACCCGACACCGGTTCCGGCGACGAGGCCGGAACCGGGGCGGACAAACAATCCGGCACCGGTGCGCCCGCGCAATCCGCTCCGCAGGCGGATACGGGTCAGGCCGCGCCGGACGTGACCATCCACGACATGCTCGACACGGACAGCGCCGCCGTGAGCAGGCTCAGGCTCACCGACCGCATCACCGGCACCGCGCCGTTCGACAAGGACAACGAACGCGGCGACGACAAGGACGAGAACAACGACATCGTCCGCTCGTACGATACGGTGACCTACGACTACGAGTACACGCTCACCCCCGACTCGACCATGGCAATCCGCAGGGCGTCGGCTGCACGCTTGGCGGCGTGAAGACCATCATCAACGCGGATACGGCGACCAACCGCATCCCACGGGATGGCGAGTTCACGTTCGCACTCACCTCGCATGACGGTGCGCCGATGCCCGAGGGATCGAAGGACGGCGTGAAGACCGTCGCCAACACCGGCACCGGTTTCTCGTTCGGACGAATGGACTACGACAAGCCCGGAACCTACGTGTACACCGTCACCGAACAGGCCGGACGTGACCCGACCATCGGGTATTCCACCCAAGCCTATGACGTGACCGTCACCGTCACCGATCAAGGCGGCATGCTCTCGGCCTCTGTCGACCGTCAGGCCAATGACGTCCGATTCGACAACACGTACACGCCGACACCCGTTGACGTGACCGTGAAGGCGGACAAGCACCTGGCCGGACGTGATTTGAACGATGGCGAGTTCGCCGCCGAATTGAAGGATTCCGACGGCAACCTCCTCCAGACCAAACGGTTCGCCCGCGTTCCACGCGACGCGCAATCCGACAAGGCGACGGACGTCCGCGAAGGGGAAGGAACCCTCGAATTCGACAAGCTCACGTTCGACCGGGCCGGCGTGTACACGTACACCGTGACCGAACAGGACGGCGATCTGGGTGGCGTCACCTACGACAGGACCGTCCACACCGTCACCGTCACCGTCACCGAGGATGCGGACAGTCACACGTTGACCGCGAAGACCGAATACTCCACCGAAAACGGTTCCGAGGACGGCATCCGCTTCACTAACACGTACCAGCCGCAGAACGTGCTCGTGGAACTCACTGCACGCAAGCGTCTGACCGGACGCGGGCTGAAGGTCCACGAGTTCGAGTTCGAACTCGTGGACAGGGACGGCAAGGTCATCGACACCGAACGGAACGACAAGGACGGCGACATCCGGTTCAAGCCTCTCACCTACGGTCGTGACAACAACGGCATCGACGATTGCGGCGAACACCGGTACGTGATTCGGGAAAGGAACACCGGCGAGAAGAACGTCACCTACGACAGGACGGAACACCACGTGACCGTCACCGTGGGCGACGACCTGCAAGGCAACCTGACCGCCAAAGTCGAATACGACCCGACGGACGGGAAGACGAAGGATTCCGGCGCCATGCCCGCCACGCCGACCGACAAGACCAAGGGGGATGCCATCGGGGACAAGCCGTCCGCGATCCCCGGCATGGTCACCGTCACCGGAACCCGACCCGAGTTCACCAACTCCTACATTCCACCGGCGACCCCGGCCATCGTGAAGACGATTCGCCAACTCGCCAAGACCGGCGTATCCGCGCCCATCGTGGCGTTGGCCGCGTGCACGCTCTTGGGAGTGGGATTGATGCTGTTCCGCCGTCGCGGAAACCAAACCGAGACCGCGCGGCACAGGAAGTAAAGCCACGGTAGGCCAGTAGAAAGGCCGGGCGGGAGAGCTGATTCCCCGCCCGGCCTTTTCTTTTGCACCGGCTGCAAAGTGACGTCCTCCCTCTCGGCCGAAGCTGAACCGCACCCCGATTGTTGGACTGAAGAAATTCAGATTCGATGATCGGAGGTGCGGTTCTTTCGTATACGTGAGGATCGAAGGAGACGTTACGACGACGGATTCCGGGCATGGGAAAGGCCCTTCGCCAGCCTCTCCCGGCGGAGGGCCTTTCCCATGCCCGTGAACCCGTGGACCCGTGAACCCGTGGACCCGTGGAGCCGTGCTCCCGATGGGGCCTGTAGACGGTGCGCCCCGCAGCGGCCCGCGACCCGGCGCATCATCGACTCTGACATTGTTCGCACCATCATCATTCCTCTGGAGGTTGCACATGGCTGACAGGCAAACCGCATTGGCCGTATTCGATTTTCTCGACTCGCTGCGCGCCGGACAATACCGCATCGGCGCGGACGCGGAAAAGGACCATGCCACGGCGGGACTGCTGGCATCGCTGTCCGGCGACACGGGGCTGCGCGACGCCGTGTGCGCGAAGCTGATATCGCCGGGCCTGGAGCGCGCCCGTTTCCTCATGGTCGCCGAGCATGATCCGCGCGCCTTGCCCCTGTTCGCCTCGGGCCAGGTCAAACCGTGGTACCAGGCCGACTACAACGTGCGCGAGATAGCCAACAGCGAGTTCCACCAGGACATACCCGCACTGCTGTGGCGGCTGTCCAACACCATCCCGGATTCCGCGCGAAGGGAGGGCATGCTTGAGGCGGCCGCGTACATGAGCTTCATGCAGGGCGATCCCGAGGCCGCGTTCACCGGCCATCTGGGCCGGCTCGCGGCGGTTTCGCCCGAGGGCGAGGTCACGCGCTGCCTCATGGACGCGCACGAGCACGGCCAGCATCCCGCATGGGTCATGGAACGGCGGCAGCTGCGCGAACGGCAGGCCGACGCCGCCGACGGCATGGCCGCCACCGCGCCGGACCGCCCGAGCCTTCGCCAGCGCCTCTTCCCGAACCGATGAACACCTCCGGCACGGACCCATGGGAGATGGGCCCCATAATCGCCGCCGGCACCGCCGTCGCCATCGACACGGCACGAGAACCGGAACCGGAACGCCGGCCACCGGCCGAACCCGAACCCGAGCCCGGGCCCGGGCTGGAGCCGGATGCGCGATGCGTGGACGACGCCGGAAGCGAAGACCGGGCGAACACGGCCGTCGATCCGTGGGAGATCGGCCCGCTGCCATCGGCCTCGAATCCGGTGGGGAATGATATCCCGGCCGATGCCCCGGCATCGGAACCGCAGCACGTTGTCGGTGCCGTGGAGCCGGCCGATCTCGCCGACACGATCGACCTCACGCCGGTCGGCGACCGGGATGCCGCCATGCCCGTGCGCGAATGGAGGCGCATAGCCACGACCGCGGGCGGCATCCTGCTCGCGGCCTGCGTCACGGTCGCCGGCATGTCCGCGTGGAGATCGCATGAATCCGCCACGGCCGCACGCGAGCTGGAACAGGCGACGGCGGACTGCGCCACCGCCCACGCTGCGGCGAAGAAAGCCGAACAGAAGCTGGTCGAATATCTCGACGGCGACCGGCTCGCACAGGCGAAAGCGGTCACGGCCGACAAGCTCGCCGACCCGGAAACCCTGGAAACCCTCGACAAGCTGGCCGAACAATATTCCGAGGGCGAGCGAATCCCCGCATGTGCCGCCACGGACACGGAAACGGCCAACGCCACCACATCCAAGCTGCAAGCCATCGAAAAGAAGCACACGGGAAATCTCTCGCGGCTGAAGAAGGCGGCGGGCGCGGTGTTCTCCTCACGGCTGGCCCATACCGTCGAACAGGGCGAACGATTGTATTCCTCCTCCGAAGGCAAGGTGCAGGACGAATATTCTCGCGCCCTGCTGCGCGCCTCCATCGACAAGCGCGACGAGAAGGCCATCACCGACGCCATGGACAAGGTGAACGCCTCCATCGACGCGAAGAACAAGGCCGACGAGGAAAGGAAAGCGCAGGAGGAGGCCGCAGCGGCTGCGGCGCAGGCGCAGGAGCAGAGCACGCCGGCACCGCAACAGTACTCGTACACGCCCTCCGGCTCCGCTTCGGGCTCGGGTTCCGGCCCGTCCGGCGGCGGATACCATTCCTCCGGCGGTTCCGCCGGCTCGACCGGTGGTTCCGCGCCTCCGGGCTGGTCGGTGCCCGCGAACCCGGACCCCTCGCAACTGCCCGGCACCGACCCGAGCCTATGAAAGGACCAACACCATGCCACAACTGACCACGTTGATCCCGTCGTTCACGGCACCCGTCACCGACCGCGTGTGGCTGGTGGGCGCGCACGGCGGTGCCGGATGCACCACGATCCGCCATTCGGATCCGGAACGGTTCGCCGACGCCGGCCGCGCGCTGCCGGTCAGCCCGGATCCCTCCATGCCCTCGCGCATCATCCTGTGCGCCATGGGCACGGGGCGCGGCCTCGAATCGTTGCGCGCGCTGCTCGCCGACCAGTCGGCCGGACTGTTCGGCGCATCGATCCTGTTGGGCGCGGCCATCACCGACCCCGTGCCCCGTATGCCCCGGCCTTTGGTGGCGGCGCGCATCCAACTGTCATCCGCCGTCCGCGTGTGGCGGCTGCCCCATATCAAAGGGCTTGAACTCGACGGGTTTCCCCGGCGTTATCCGGCCGCGTACTCACGGCTCGTGAAGGACGTAGACGCCATGCCCCGCGCCACGGCCCATGTCGGCTGACGATGGTGCATGAACCTAACACGAAAGGAACAACCCAATGCTGCATGAAACATACATGATCCTCGCCGAGACCCTTTCCGACCCGACCCCGTGCCTGCCTCCGGGATTCTCGGGCCCGGTATCCACCGCCCTGGGCTGGGTGAAGGCGCTGAGCCTGGTGATCGGCGTGGTCGCGCTGGTGCGCATCGGCGTGCACATCCTGCGCCAGCAGGGCGACGGCGTGCCGGACCGCGACGACACGTTCGACAAGCTCGTCAACTGGGTGATCGGCATCTTCCTCGGGGCGGGCGCTGTCGCCATCCTCGCCGCACTCGGCCTGTCCGTCACCGCAAGCTGCTGAGAAAAAGCCATGAAAGGGATTCGACGCATACGGCAGCGCCTGTGCGCGCTGCTGCTCGCCCTCGCCTGCCTCATGGGCCTCGCCGCCTGCGGCGGACCCGACTTCGGATCGTTCAGCAAGGAGCTCACGTTCGGAGACAAGCAGATCAGCGACACCCAGACCACCTACGTGATGAAGATACCCGAAGGCAGGCTCGGCGACCTGATCGGCCCCAGCCAGATCCAATGGGTCATCGACAAGTACCGGGCCGGCTGGGTGCGTGCCGGAATGGTGTCCGCGAATCCGACCGACAAGGAGCTCAAGAAGTATGCGCGCGTCCAGTTCCGGGCCGCACCGAACCTGCAATGCGATGCGTTGGAGAACACGTACCAGGAGGAGTCGCCCGACGAGGGCAAATGGGAGTACAAGGACTCCTCGTGCCAGAAGCAGCGCAAGCTCTCCTGGCTGGAGAAGACCCTGTGGAACATGTACCAGGTGCAGTCGGATTCCACGATCGAATGGCTGTCCACCAGCCGCAACACGCTGGTCGCCGCGAACGACACGGTATCAACGTTGCAGGCGAACGCCACCCCGGACTACGATTCGTGGTTCGCACCGGTGAACCGGTACCTGCGCATCGCGCAGGGCGTGCTCGTCGCAGCCGCCGCGATCAGCCTGATCGTGCTGAGCGCGCGCATCGTGTGGAACATCGGCCAGGGCGGCGAGGGCCGTCTGCTCGACCGCATCGGCTGGATACTGCTCGGCGTGCTGCTCGGCTCCTCGTGCGCGAGCATCGCGCTCACGTTCTTCTCCCGCTCGTCCGGCGGCAATCCGGGCCTGCCGTCATGGACGCCGGGCGGCGGCACCACGTTCTTCCTGTCGGACTACATCCGTATGCAGGTTGACCCGTTCCTTATCATCGCGGCCGTGTGCGGCGTGATCGCGGCCGGCTGGAAGCTCGTCACCCAACAGGAGGGACGTGACCTGATCCCCTTGGGCAAGGCCTTCATGTGGGCGATCCTGAGCGCCGTGTGCCTTGCCGGACTGGTCAACACGTTCCAGGCCACATTCGACACGTGGACCGCCGACGTGCTCAGGTCCGCCTCGGGCATGATGAACGACGCCTGGGAATCGAAAAGCCTGGCCGCGAGCTCGTTCTTCAATCTCGGCGCGCCCGTCGCCATCGTGCTCACCATCGTGATGTGGATCTGCGGGCTGATCAGCAAGATATTCGCCTACTTCCGCGCCGGGATGCTGCCGATCCTGGTGGGCGTGGCACCCATGTGGGCCGCCATGAGCTGGATGGAGACCGGCAAGCAGGCTTTCGCCAAGACCATCGGCTGGCTGGCCGCGTTCCTGGCCTACAAGCCCGTCGCCGCACTGGTCATGGCTACCGGCAGCGCGATCATGGCCACGGCCGGGCCCGGCGACGACAGCCAGGCCATCACGCTGATGCTCACCCTGAGCGTCATCATCCTCCTTCCCGCCATGATCCGCGTGATCGTGCCCGCCGTGCAATCCTCGGTCGGCGGTGGCGGCGGCGGAATCCTGCCCTCCATACTCGGCATGGGAGTCGCCCTGGCCGGCGGCGGCCTGCGCAAGGCCATGGGCGGCAAGGGCGGCAGGAAAGGCGGCGGCGACGGACGCGGCGAAGCGTCACCGGACGGTGCCAAACCCGGTGCCGGCCGCGGCCTGGCCGGACTGCTTTCCGGGCTCGGCCGAAACGGCGGAAAGCCGCAGGGAGCGAACGGCGGCGGCAGGCACGCCAAACCGCTGGACGGCAATCCCACGGGCGGCGAACCGCAGAACACCGGCGACAAGCCGCAGGGAGCGAACCGCAAGGGCAGCGACGGCAAACCGCAGGGAGCGAACGGCAATGGTGCGGGGAGTCCGGTTCCACCGGCACCCGATGGCGCATCCCCTGACCCGTCAGGCGGCAACAGGCCGCAGGGGGCGAACGGCGATGCCGGCGGGTTCGCCCGCGAGGGTGCCCCGGACGGTGCCGACCGCTCGACCACTCGCAAGGGCAAGACATTCTGACGCATACGTTTTGTTAAGGAGATTCGGATAATCATGGCGTCGAACACGACATACGGGGATTGGATGCGGCCGATGCCGGGAGGCATCCGCAACATCGGCATCCCGCTGACGGTAGCGGGCATGGGCGTATTGACCTGCACGCTGCTGGTCAGCATGGCGAGCGTGGTCGCGGCCATCGCGATCCTCGTGGTCGGCATGGGCGTCATCCTCGTGTTGGCCATCCGCGACCGCGAGCACCGCAACATGGTGGACCGCGCCGTGGAGAAACGCACGTGGATGGCCGCGCAGCGTACCGGCGCAAACCTGTACCGTTCCGGCCTGCTCGCGCCGATCGACGGCGGCAAGGCCATGCTGCCGGGCATCCTCTCACGGGTGGGCCTGACCTCCGCCCTGGACGGGCTGGGCGGCGAGTTCTGCCTGGTCAGGCACGCGCACACCGGCGAATACTCGCTGCTCCTGTCATGCCAGCCGCAGGGCGCGAGCCTCGCCGACGACGACGTGGAGGACTCGTACGTGGCCTCGTGGGCCGGGCTCATGGAATCGCTCGCCTCCGAGACCGGCGTCACCCAACTGGCCGTGACCGTGGACACGGCACCCGATTCCGGCGTGCGTTTCCGCCGCACGCTGAGCAAACGCATCGTCAAGGACGCTCCCGAGCTGGCCGCGCGCGCCATGGCGCAGATCATGGACCAGTACGCAGCCGGCGGCGCTTCCAACGACGTGACGCTCACCTTGACTTTCCGCTACACCGACCGTGACGGCAGATACCTGGAGGCCGGGGAGGCCGCGCGTCGCATAAGCCTGCTGCTGCCCTCGATCCGCGAGCAGATAGCGCAGGCGGGAGGCGGTGCCGCGAGGGCCCTGGGCATGGAGGAGATCACTCGCATGGTCCGCGTCGCCTACGATCCGGCCGCGCAGGAGACCATCGAGGAATCCGACGAGCCCCCGTACATCGCATGGGAGGATTGCGGACCCGTCTCCCACGAGGCCGGGTGGAGCCATTACGCGCATGATTCCGGGCTGAGCCGCACATGGGAGATGGTGGACCCGCCGCAAAGCAACGTGACCGCCGACACGCTCACCCGGCTGCTTTCCCCGTTGGCGGACTGCGACCGCAAGCGAGTGACCGTGCTCTACCGGATGCTGCCGCCCGACAAGACGATGTTCATGGCCGAGCAGAACAGGCAGAAGGCCGCGAACCAGGTCAGCCAGGAGAAACGGGCCACGGTGAGGTCCATGAGCCAGATAGGCAAGGCCAACCGACAGGCCGTCGAAACGAACCAGGGCGCGGTCATGGTGTTCTTCGGGATGCTCGTCACCGTCACCGTGTCCAGGGGCGAACAGGAAAGCCAACGGCTCGAAGCCGCGTCACGCGCCGTGGAACAGGCCGCAGGCGGCGCGAAGATCGACCTGCGCCCCTGCTACGGGGCACAGGACACGGGATTCGCCGCAAGCCTGCCCCTTGGATTGAACGTCAGATCATACACTCCAGCCGGCCCCCTCGGCCGGCTCCTGTCCTGAACGGAGGACACATGATGCCGATGCCATGGAAGCCGTCGAAACGGAAGGGAACCATGCCAAGCGCCACGGCCACGGACCCCGTGGCACGCATGGAATCCATGCTGCTCGGTCCGTTGAAGGCCAAACCGGACGAGCCCGTGCCCCCGATGCCGTGGCGGGGGAAACGCTCGCGTGGAGGCGGCTATGCGGCCCTGATGCCCACGATAGACGAGTTCTTCGGCACGTCGAACCAGGTGTGCGGCGGGTTCTGGCCGTTCGGCACCGACATGGCCCTGCCGGCCGAGGGGGTGCCGGTCGGGCGGAGCCTGATGACGGGTGCCGGCGTGTGCTGCGACCCGATCAGCTGGTTCAAGGCCGGCATCATCAAACAGCCCTCTATGTTCCTGCTCGGCCTGCCGGCCATCGGCAAGAGCACGTTCGTGCGCCGCGAGGTGCTGGGACTGAGCGCCCTGGGCATGAACGCGATCATCCCCGGCGATCTGAAGCCCGACTACGCCTCGCTGGTCAACATGCTCGGCGGCCAGGTCATCCGGCTGGGAGCGGGCATCGGCGTGGTCAACCCCCTGGACCCCGGCGACCTCCATTATGCGCTGCAACGCTTGGAGGGCAAGGCGCGCAAGGACCTGACGGACTACTACAACGACACGAGGGCGGCGCTCATGGAGGTGCTTTTGACGATCATGCGCACCGGCCGCGAGGCCGACGACGTGGGCGGTGCCAGGGGCGTGACCGCACGCGAATCCGATATCCTTTCCGTCGCCGTGCGCGTGCTCCACGACCGGCATGGCGGCGACCCGCAGCCTCCCGTCATCGCGGACCTGCGAGACCTGCTGAGGGAGGGGCCCGACGAGGTGCGTATGGCGGCGGTCTGGGACGACCCGGAAAACGACGAGCTCTACAGGGCGCAGGTTCGCGGCCTTCTGGCCGACCTGCACGGGTTCTCGAACCGCATGACGAAGTTCGGCCGTCTGTTCGGCGACCAGACCACCGCGCGCATCGACCTGTCCAGGCCCGTGGACTTCGATATCAGCGCCCTGGCCCAGTCGGGCGACGATGTGGTCGCCGCCGTGCTGGCGACCACATGGACGAGCGCGTTCGCCGCGAAGAACGCCGCCGACGTGCTCGCCGAGGAGGGATTACAGCCCCGGCGCAACCACGTGATCATCATGGACGAGATGCACCGCGCTTTGCGCGCCAGCCCCCTCATGGTCGAAAAGCTCGACCTGCTCACCCGTCTGAACAGGCAGTGGGGCGTAGGCCAGATCATGATCACGCACACGTTCAAGGACCTGATGTGCATGGAGACCCCGGCGCAGAACACCAAGGCGCGCGGCTTCGTGGAACGCAGCGAGATCAAGGTGCTGGGCGCTTTGAGCCGCATCGAGGTGGACCGCTACCTGCGCGGCGAATGCGGACTGCCCGTATCCCGGCGCGAGGAGGACATGCTGGAGGATTGGGCCACGCCCGTCAACTTCGGCTCCGACGCCTCGCACAAGGGTCTGGGCCGTTTCCTGATCAAACTGGGAGGACTGCCCGGAATCCCCATCAACGTGGAGATGTGCCCGCTCGAAAAAAGCGGGTTCAACGATACGAACCTCAAATGGCACGCCTAGAAGGGAACCCTGCGATGACAGACCACCTCGCCACCGGCATGAAACGCATGATCCGCACCGTGGCACGCTCCGCATCACTCTTCGACCGGCTCGGCGAGCGATCCCGGCTGCTGCGGCTGACGGGCAACCGCAGCACTCTCGACTTCCGCCCCGCCGAGCACGGCGCATCCTCATGGGACTTCGAAATGTCGATAACCCCCACCGAGCCCAAGCCGTACGGCAATGCGGAAACCCGTGAACCCGTATGGCGTGAGACGGTCGATTCCGCCACCTATGGCGAATCGAGGGCGCGGGTCGCGCACGCCGTCGAAACGTTCAGAATATACGACAACACCGGCATCCTGCCGGAAACGGAAAAACCGGTGAAAGGACCACGATGAACGACGCCGCACTGCTCGACTCGCTGCACGCCGCGCTGCGCAATCCCGACCTCGCATGGTACACGGAATTCCATGCCGGCGAATCCATCGTCGCCGGCTACCTCGATTCCCTGACGGACCCGTATGACGACGATGCCATACAGGTTCCCGAGGGCTGGTTCCGCTACTCGGTCGTCACCCGTGAAGGCGACCACGCCCTTCCATGGATGGAGCACTGGAACGAATACGAGTATTCGATCACCCATCACATCGATTGGAACGGCAAAGGGTTCACGCCATACGACCTGTACTGCACACAGGGGCTCGCCGACATGATCGCCGGCGGCTCGCTGGCCTCGATCCGGGAGGACGCGCGAACCATATTCAAGGACCGGCCCCTGACGGACGACTACCTTTTCGCCAACTCCATCTGGCCCGAACCGGAACTCCTCGGCCTCGTGGACGACCTGACCGGCCGCACGGGACGAAACCTGTAAGAACCCTGTAGACGCCATGCCCCACCCCGCCATGGCCTTGGACTGATGATCGGGGTCATGGCGGGAACAGCGGGTTGCCGCCGAGGATTGTCAAGGAGCCGAACATGCCTTTGGAGAACACCGATGCCGAAGAGCGGATCACACGGGAAACGATGATCGGATGGATCGAGCATTGGGGCGAATCGTATGACGACGTGCGACCCGATGACGGTGCCATGCGGCTGGCGAACCGCATCATCGAATACAACGCGGCGACTGAAACCATCGAGGCGTTGCGGAACCCCGATGCCGTGTACGACGAACTGGCATCCATCCTCCAGCCGGTGCTCTCCTCGATGGACGGCACCTATTTCGCGGGCTCCGAATGGTTCGCCGGCGAAGTGGACCGCATGGAAGCGGACCGCATCAACGGGGAGCAGCCGGAAGAAACGGACGGCCTGGCCTCCGAAGAACCCCGCATCCCGTTCATCGTGGAGAGCGAGGCCACAGCCGCCGATACGGACGAACCGCCGTTGGACGAGCTGATCACCGCAGCCACACACGAATATCTGGACTCAGGCATGACCTACGACGGATTCTCGGAACATGTGCGCACCACCTGGCGCAACGCCGCCGCCTACGACTGGTCGAAGCTCATGGCCGAACCACGCTCCACGGGCGAATGGTCGTCCGACGCGAACCGGCTCGCCGTATTGGGCGTGATGATGCAGTTCGCGCCCGAATCAACATGCATGATGATCGCCAGCGACATACTGGCCGAGAACGCTCCCCTATCCCTTCCGGCATTGCGCGAACGCATCAATACGCCGGACGGCATGGTGAACACCGACCTGCTGTTTTCCCGGCTGATCGACAACGGCACCACGCCCGATCCGGCGCGCATCGACATGGCGATGGGGATCCTCGGCCCGTTGGAGGCCAACGCGCCGACGGACGCCTGCTACCGGATCATCGGCCTGAAGGCCATGCTCAGCCTCGCCATGGGCGACGGTGAGAAGGCGCGGGAACTCGCCGAACAGGCCATCGGCTACGACGCCTCGGACCGGTTCGCGTCAAGCGTGCTCGACCGTCTGCCGGAAACCGATCCCGCCATGGAGGCGGCGAACGTGTGGGAGAACGGCGGGCATTTGGGGCGCTGACGTAGACGCCGTACCCCGCGATGCCACCGGTCCGGCCGGATGATGGGAGTCGCCGCCGCCATTGAAGGCGCTGGTATTCCCCGAATGAAAGGACCATCATCATGCCACAGTCAATGCAAGTGGTTCGCGGTCTCCTCGCCGCGAACCCCGATTACTGGCCGGCGAAAACCAACGCGGACGGCACCACGAGCTCGGCGTACCTGCGCGCCACCGTGTATGAGGACCGCCCGCGAGTCCGTCAGAAGGACGGCAGCTATACGGACAATCCGCTCGGACCGGTGAGAACCACCGTGAAATTCTGGGGCCAGGCTGCCGAGCTCCTGCACGGCATGGATTTCCGCCAGGGTGACGCCGTGGTGGCGACCGGCCGCATGGGCGATCCCGACGCCTTCATCAGCCAGAAGGACGGTAAGGCATACGCACGCCCGGTCGTGATCGGCGATTCCATGCAGATCGATTCCATCGTGTCCCAGCGCATCCAGCTCGCCCGCGAACGCAAACGCCAGAACAAGGAACAGGCCGGTGCCGTGGCCGATGCCGGGCGAACGGATCCATGGACGGACCAGGTTGACGCCTCGCGCGGCGAATACGTTGGCGACGGCGTTCCCCGCACTTTCAACGGCGAGCCCTTCGAACCGCTGTCGGGCTATCCGACACCGGGCGCGGCACCCGCTCCGGCGGACCCTGCGGCACCGGATTTCCTTTCCACCCCATCCGATTTCACGACGGGCAACGCCCGCTAGCCATGACGCAAGCCCTGGCGCATCGACGGCGGGACCGCTTCCATCGGTTCCGCCGTCATGCTTGAAAGGAGAAATGAATCTTGGCCGACGTCGATCCGAAACTGCAATCGAACCGAGTGAAGGATCTGGGCGGCACGGTCCGTCCCAGCCGCAAGATCGAACTGGCGATCATCGTCGCGGTGTCCCTGATCCTCACGACGTTCGCCCTCGTGTGCTCCCATGCGGGGCATCCCTTCCAGATCTTCGCGCTCATGTACCTGGTCTCCGGCCAATGGTCGCTGACCGCAGGCCAGTGGGCGCTGGCCGTGGCCGTGCTCGTCGTACTGGCCGTGGCGTGCGGCGTGGGCGCGTGGCTGATCGCCAGCAAGGCCGTGCCGTGGGCAACCGGCGCCAAGGCACGCACCCGCGTGGACGTGTACGCGCCTGCCATGGGCCATGGCGAGGCCGTGGAGAAGGTGACGCGCCAGCGCGCCGAGGCCATGGCGTCAAGGCTCATAGAAGCGGACCGCTACCGCAAGGGCATGTCGCCGGGATATCCGCTGGGGCTCAACATCGTGGACAACACGTCGATGTACACCAGCTGGGAGGACATGGCTATCGTTCTGGCGGGCCCACGTTCCGGCAAATCCCTGTGCTACGCGATCCCGGCCGTGCTCTCGGCACCGGGCCCGTGCCTGGCGACCTCGAACAAGGGCGATATCCTCGACGTGACCGCCCCGATCCGCAGGCTCGACCATCCGAACGGCGAAATATGGACGTTCGACCCCGAACGCATCGCGGACCCGAACCGGAAGAGCGCGCCGTGGGTGTGGGACCTGATCGCCTCGGTGCAGTCCATCGCCGACGCGAAACGCATCGCCGACTGCTGGCGTTACGCCTCGGGCCAGCCGCAGACCGGCGGCGACGACTTCTTCCCCGGCACCGCCGCCCAGCAGCTCGCCGACTACCTGTTCGCCGCGCATCTGGGAGGCCGTTCCGTGTCCGACGTGTTCAGGTGGTGCTCCAACGAGCGCGACACGTCGCCGGCCGACATCCTGAGCGAATACCCGCGCTACGCGGGCATCGCCTCGCGCGTGTCCAGCGTGATCGCGCTGACGCCGGAAACCCGAAGCGGCGTGTTCGGCAGCCTTCAGACCATGGTCGCGTTCCTCGCGGACCCCGAGATCATCGACTGGATCGACCCGCACCGGGATACGAATGGGAACATCGACGAGCGGCGCGGCCTGTTCGACCCCTACGAGTTCGCCACGAGCGAGGACACCCTGTACCTGCTTTCCGCACAGGGCCGGCCCTCGACCGCGTTGACCGCCAGCCTGACGGCGGTGGTGGCGTTCACCGCGTTCCAACGCGCCCAATCCGAGTTCACCGGCAACAACCGCCGTCTGCCGGTCCCGTTGTGCTGCGTGCTGGACGAGGCCGCGAACATCTGCCGCTGGCCCGAACTGGCGGACGTGTACTCGTATTTCGGTTCGGCGGGCATCCCGATCATGACGATCTGGCAGAACCCCGACCAGGGCAGGGCCGCGTTCGGCGAGACGAACTTCGGCTCGCTGTTCAACAACGCGAACATCACCGTCTACCTTGGCGGCATCAAGGACGCGAAGTTCCTCGGCGAGATCAGCCAGCTGGTGGGCCAGAGGGAGATCGTGCGAGGCAGCGTCAACATCGACGGCAACGGCCGGCGCAGCGTGAACAACTCGATCCAGAAGGAGAACATCCTCGACGTTTCCGACCTGACCGAATGGCCCGTCGGCCGCGCGCTGCTGCTCGCATCCCAATCCCGAGCGCAGATCGTCAAGACCCTGCCATGGACGGGCAACAGGCAATGGGCCGACGCCCTGGCGCAGGCCAAGGCGAAAGCCCGAGAAGAGCAGAGAAAGGCCGCATAATGAGCGAACACACCTCGAACACCACGTCCGGCCCTGATGGGGAGGAATGGGAGCGCGCGGTCGGTGCCGCCAGGACCCTGCTGTCATCGGACTGCGGATGGCTGGAACTGTTCACCCGCGCCATCCTGGAGGAGAAGGGCGTGCCTTACGGCAAGGGACTGCCCAACCCCGAAGCGCCGCACATCCCCGAGGACAAGGAGATCGAAGAGGAAACCATGCCGGGCCAAGGCGAGCCGACGCCGACCGCACCCGAGGTGCCGGCAGGCCGGCACGCGGCGGAACCCATCCGATCCGGGATTCCGGCCGATGCCGGGGAAACCGGCAACGGCTACGAGAACCCGCCGGAAGACGCAACGGACCGTGACGACACCCCTCCAAAGGCCGGTGCGGAGGAATCCGACACCCGTATACTGCCCGCGCAGGAGGGGAAGACGGATCTCGGCCGAGACGAATCCGGCGACCTCGATCCCGCGCGGGCAAGGGACGTGTCCGGCCAGTTCGGCGCGCGAATGCGGCGCAGCGAGACCTACTATCCGAACCTCGCCGCGTTCGTGGAAAGGTTCGTAGCCAACGTGTTCTGCTACCACCAGAGCGCGAGCGTGAACATGCAATGGGTGAGCGACTGGTGGCGCTATCCGGCGCTCGTGTTCCCGCTCGACGCCATGTGGCGCGCCTACGAGAACGCGCGCAAGGCACCCGGCCAGATGATGATCTTCTACATCCAGGCGGCGTCGATGCTCGACCGCGTTTTCGACAAGGACCGTGGCATCGTCGCCAGCCTCGACTGCAAGCAGAATCTCACCAGGAAGGGCGAACCGCTGCCCTGCGAACGCCCGAACCGGGCATGGCGCGAACCGATCCTGGAAACGTTGTCGGTCCCCGCCGCAGGCGGCAAGGAAAACAAGGAAACCACCATCACGCCAACAA
Organism: Bifidobacterium sp. MSK.13.1; assembly: GCF_019131435.1. Lineage (NCBI taxonomy): Bacteria > Bacillati > Actinomycetota > Actinomycetes > Bifidobacteriales > Bifidobacteriaceae > Bifidobacterium > Bifidobacterium sp. MSK.13.1. The sequence continues at coordinate 211,130 of NZ_JAHOMM010000002.1, forward strand.
GGAGGAGAAACAATGGCTCAAACTGATCCCGAGGACGGCTTCGACCAGATCATGGTCCAGAGCTGGAACAGCGTCGCCCAGCAGCTGCGCACCCTGCACAACGAGCTGAGCGGCGACCGCGCGCGCCGCAGGGAACGCGCCGAACGCGCCGTCCAGAACGAACGCTACGAGCAGACCAGACGGCAGCAGCAATCCATCCGCCTCGAACAATGGGAGATGGACAACAGGGAACGCCTCAACAAGGGGTTCGAGTCCACCCTGAACGCGACCGTGCTTGCCGACGGCGACGGCTGGAGGAAGATGCGCGACTCGTCCCTCTTGCAAGGATGGATGGTCGCCGACCAACTGGAGGGCAACGACCCCGGCTACCGCAGGCAGATCATCGAGGCGAAGGCCCGGCTGAAGGACGAATGGTCGAAACGCCACCCGGAAACGCACATCGACGCCGCAGCCGACCAATTGACCAACCACGTGAACATCACCTACACCGACCAGTCGCCCGCGTTGCAGGCCACCCTGAACGCCTTCAACACGGCCGGCGTGCCCGTGGACCTGCAACGGGTGGAGGACGCGCAGGCGTTCCAGGCCGCGCACGGCGACGACGCCACGTTCTTCGTGGACTCGCGGCTCACCGGCCAATGGACGGGCTACGACCACGACAGGATCGTTGACGCCGTGATGTGCGCGCCGGTCAACGGCGTGGACGACGCCGCCTCCCGAATCAGCTTCCTCAAGGACCAGGGCCTGCCGGAATCCTCGCACGCGGACAACAAGGCCACAGGAGACGAGCCCAGCACCATAAGCGAGGTCGAACGCACCGAGAACGCTGACGCCGCGCCAATCGTCGAAACCCCCACACCCGTGCGGGAGCATACGAAGCCCGCCGCCGATGAACGCAAACCGGCATCCGGACCCGAGCCCGAGACCACGGGAGGCGGCGACCTGACGACCGGGGAGCCCGACGGATACGAGGAACCGCCACTCGACCTGAACGAACCCGAGGAATGGAACGGGCCCGACCCGTTCGGCGAATACAGTCCCGCCATGGAATCCTCCATGAACCCCACGGACCAGCCGATACCCGACCAGGCCAACGTCTCGACGCCGCAGATCCTGCAACCCGAGACCAACGGCAACGCACGCTGACGCCGATGCCGGCGCACCCCTTGCCATGAGGTTCGTGGGGTGCGCCGGCATCGGATGGCCGTATCATGGTGTCAACGGCTTTCGGAACCGGAAAGGACGAGCATGGCACACGTGACGTTGGATCTGTCGAAATATGATGCCCTGACCGCCTACAAGGGTCTTCCCGACGAGAAGGAGGAGAACCCGGCGCGGTTCTTCCCCGACACCTCGTCGGTCCGCCGTTGCGTGCGCGAACGCATGTCCGTCATGGGTCTCGACGCCGCCGAACTCGCCAGGAGAGCCGGGGTCCCCCTCTCAAGCGCCGAAGAGCTCGTGGAGACCGGTCTGACCTCCATCCGCTACGTGTACAGGATGTTCGACCTGCTGCACATCCGCACCGAAACGCTGCCGTCCGCCTACGCGGGGAGACTGCTGTGAGGGAACTGCACGCCTGGGAGAACGGGCATCATGTGGGCGTGTTCTCGGAAGACGACGAGGAGCGCATATCGTTCGCGTACGACGCGAACGAGGGTCTGCCGATCAGTCTGAGCCTGCCCAGAACCGGCGGATGGAGAGACCAGGCACCGCGTAACTTCCTGGACAATCTATTGCCCGACAATCCGAACGTCCGCCAGGCCATGCGTGAGCACCTGAATGCCTCCTCGGCCGGCGTCTTCGATCTGCTGGACCGGGTTGACGCCACCGGCGGACTGGTGTTCTCCCTCTCCCCGGAACCTCCAATCCCATCGCCGACGCTTCGTCTGATCTCCGATTCCCAGATAGCCAACGAAATCGACCGCATCGAGCGGACCAGGAACTACTGGTGGGACGAGGACAGCCACTGCCGGTTCTCCTTGGGAGGGGCGCAGGGCAAGTTCACACTGTCCCGCGTGGACGGCAAGTGGTATTGGCCGGATATGATGCTGCCCTCCACCCACATCGTCAAACCGAAGCCCCATGACCTTCCCGAGGCGACCAAGGTGGAACTGGCGACGATGCGATTGTCGGAACTGTGCGGCATCGACACACCGGCACGCGGCGAGATCACGGCGCAGCGCAAGACGGCCTATATCGTGGAACGGTTCGACCGTCGCCTGGAGGAAGGCCGAATCGTCCGACTGCGGCAAGAGGACTTCCTGCAAGCGTTGGGATTGCCGACCCGCGACAAATACGATCCGTCGGCCGATGACTGCCTGGATCTCCTGCAACGCATCGATGCGTCGGGTTCCCTGTCCTACCGGTGGCTCGAAAGGCTGGCCTTCAACACGTCGTCCGCCAACAGCGACGCACATGCGAAGAACTATTCCCTGATCCTCGATCCCGCATCGGGGATACGCCTGTCTCCCCAGTATGATGCGGTCGCCACCAGGTATTGGCCCGAGTTCAATTGGGAACTCACCATGCCGTTGAACGAGGATCACGCCTTCGCGGAGCACACCACGCCCCAGGATTGGGAGGATCTGGCGACACGTCACGGTCTCGATGGTTCGAGGGTGGCGGATATGGCCCGGCGTATGGCGGGGAAGGTCCTCGCCGGCATATCCGAATCCTGCGAGGGCCTGGACGCGCGGATGGCCGATCGCCTGAACGCGTGCTGGACGAAGGCGAACGAGTCCATCGAGCCGATCATGCCGGGAGACGAGCCGGCGAACTCTCTCGATCCAGCATCGGCTTTGCCCGATTCGCTCGGTTTTCCTTCCTCGGGCCGTACCATCTGAGCTTTTTCCGGGAAGCGTCCTAACGGCGGGGCCGGTTCTCCTCGTCAGAGGCGACCATGCTCCATAGACCGTATTCCGGCGCGATTCCGTAGCGTTCGCGCAGCATGTCGAACGTGTGCAGGCCCTCGCGCATCGCTGCCCGGTATTCGTCGTCGTCCGCCGCGTTGTTGAGGCTGGCGGCGATGCAGAACGCTTCGGATACGAGGCGTTCCATGTCGTGCGTGGACAGGTTCTCCAGGTGCCGTTCGCGTCCGTCATCGAGGAAGGGCGGGCGGTTCTCCATCGCGGCGCGCCATTCCTGGACGGCGAGGCTGCGGCTTCTGGCATCGTCCGCCCAGTCGTCGCGCAGTCGTTTCAATCGCATGTCGTCGCCGAGCTCGAAGGCGTTGAACCGTTCCGTCCACCCGTCCGTGCTGCGCCACGTGATCCTGTAGCCGACCACCTGGCCGGGGTCGGTGAACGAGTCTTTGGCGGTTCCCCTGCGCAGCCTGGGGTCGATGGAGAAGCCTTCCCTGCGCACGCGGCGTATGAACTCGTCCTCGCTGCGCGATGCCTTGGCGCACGCCTCCACGATCCGGCCGACATGCTGGCGCGGCATCGTTGAGGCGGCGACCGCCGTGACGAGCCGGCTTCTCTCGTTGCCGTCCAACGCATCCCATCCCTCGTCGTCGCCGTACTCGTTTCGCGCCTTCCATTCGGCCCATTGACGCCATTGCCCATACTGCCAGCTGACGCGCGTGCCGGTATCGGAACGTGCGAGCTCGACCAGTTCGGGGCGCGTCTTCTCCATCCGCCTGCATGATTTCTGCGCGTTGATCCGGTCGTGGAACGGGTTTATCCACCCGTCATCGGCGGCGAGCTGCACCATGATGTGCACGTGGTCGTTGCCGTTGGCGGACAGTCCGTGGCGGACCGCGAGCCATGTGACGCCCTGATCGTCGTCGCCGTCGATGATGTTCATGCGCGTCAGATAATCGCGGATGACGGCCTCCCATTCCTGGTCGGTCAGTATTCCCTGCCCGGCCTTGATGGCGAGCGAGCAGTGCCACACGCGCTTCCTGCCATGCTCTCGTTCGGGATTGTTCTTGCCTCGCATGTCGGGCGGGAACGGATCGTCCTTGCGTTCCCTGACGCGGTAGCGTCGGTCGAACCTGCGGCCTATCTCCGCATACGACGCCGCCGGCTTGCCATCCATGTCAAACGAGGGAAACATGTCGCCGCTCGCGCACACGAGATGCTGGTCGGTGTGTTCATTGCGCCGTCCCTTGCCGAACAGGTAGCGCACCAGGCCGGCCGGGTCCGAACCCCTGACGATATTCGGTATCATACGATGATTCTCCGCCCGCGCGCCCGGCACGGCGGCGCATGGCGTCTATGAGAGATATGCGCCCTTTGCCGGCACGGCCACTTCGATAGAATTATCGGAAACGGATAAGGAGCTTTGATGGAACCGGTGAGGAACGATACGACGACGGATAGGCGCACGGCCGTGGAACTGGCGAAGCGGCTGCTGGTCGATTCGATCTGGCGCACCGCCAAGATCGAGGTTGATGGCGTCACCTTCCCCGACACGCAGGAGATCTTCGACGGGCGCGCCCCCGAGGGCATGAGCGTGGACGATATAGTCACGGTGAACAACATCAAGCGCGCGTGGAGGTTCCTGCTCGAGAACATCGACTATCCAGCCGATTGGCAGTACATCCGCGAATACAACCGCATCATCGGCGAAGGCCGCGTGCGCGACGCCGGCCGCTTGCGTGAATACGGCGTGAGGATCGGCGGCACGGGATGGGTGCCGGAGATCCCCACCGTCGAATCCCCACAGGAAAGGGTTCGCGGCATCCTGGAGGAGTCAGAAGGGGAGGACACTGCGATGCTGCTGTTCGGCGCGGTCACGCGGGGACAATGGTTTTCGGACGGCAACAAGCGCACCGCGCTGATGGTTGCCAACCACCAGCTCATACACGACGGCATCGGCATCTTCTCGATCCCTCCCGAAGACAAGGCACAGTTCGTCTCTATGCTCCTGCGCTACTACGAGACGGGCGACTACTCCCGGCTCTCCGATTGGCTCTCACAGAACGCCGTCGGCCATGTGCCCGGCGGGCTGACTTTGGCCCAATCGTCTGGGGTCGCGGAAAAGACGAATGATGCCGTGAACGGGATGGGCATCGTGCCCGGTGTTCCCCTCGACGGCCTCGATGGAGGTTCCGGCTTACTGAGGTGACGGTCGTGGCGTCCGGGGGAAGTGTGCTCCCGAACGCCACGGGATTATTTACGCGATGATTTCGCGGGGTGTCGGGCCGCGCCCTTCTCATGTGCTATCCTGGGTTTCTCGGGAATCGGAGGAACCGTATGAGTGAGATCAGGATAGCGGATTTGTTCGCCGGCATCGGCGGCATCCGCATGGGAATGGTGCAGGCGCTGGGCGATGCCGCGCACGTGGTGTATTCGTCCGAGTGGAACAAGTACAGCGTGCAGACCTATGAGGCGAACTGGCACGACGAGAATCCCGTGGCCGGCGACATCACCAAGGTCGACGAGCATGACGTTCCCGACATCGACCTGCTGCTCGCGGGATTCCCGTGCCAGCCGTTCTCCATCGCCGGCGTCTCCAAGAAACAGAGCATGGGCCGTCCCACCGGCTTCGAGGACAAGACCCAAGGCACACTGTTCTTCGACGTGGCGAGAATCATCAAGGCGAAGCAGCCGAAGGCGTTCCTCCTGGAGAACGTGAAGAACCTGCTCTCGCACGACCGTGGGCGCACGTTCAAGACGATATATTCCGTGCTGACCGAAGACCTTGGATACCACGTCACCTACAAGCTGATCGACGCGGCGGGCTTCGTCCCCCAGCACAGGGAACGCACGTACATCGTGGGCTTCCGCGAGGAGAACGGGTTCACGTTCGATGACGTGAAGCCCATCGCGCACGGCAACGTCGGCAGCATCCTCCTGCCCGCCTCCCAGGTTCCCGACAAGTATGTTCTGAGCGACAAGCTGTGGACGTACCTCCAGAACTACAAGAAGAAGCACGAGGCCGCAGGCAACGGTTTCGGATATGGCATGGTCGATGCCGCCACCGACCACACGCGCACGTTGAGCGCGCGGTACGGAAAGGACGGCAGCGAGATACTGGTCTCACGCGGCGAGGGAAAGAACCCTCGAAGGCTAACCCCGCGCGAATGCGCGCGACTGATGGGCTACCCGGATTCGTTCAGTATCCCGGTATCAGACACGCAGGCATACCGGCAGTTCGGCAACTCGGTCGCAGTGCCGGTCATCCGAGCCATAGGCGAGGCGATGAAACCCTACCTGTCCGACTGATTCGCCCGAGGCGTTTCCTGTCCGATTGGTCTATGCTCATGGATTATGAGCGATTACGGAAGAATCGGCGACTACATCGGCCCGGTCGCGGCCAAGAAACTATCGGCCGTCGATATCGACGCCAACAGCAGCAACCAGCACGAGTTCGGCGGCAACGACGCGCTCAGAAGACTGCTCGGCACCGGCGAGGACCGCAGAGCATCCCAAGGGCACGGCATACCCACCGCGCTCATGTACCTGAGCGACGATGACGCACCGGCGGTCGCCGACCTCGAAACCACATGGTACGACGCGCGGCGCAACAACCCGAACCGCAGCGCCGAATGGCGTCTCTACTACAAGGACTGCGAACCAATCCGCATGGCCCGCCCCGGCGACCTCATGTGCTTCGGTATGCTCAGGGACAATCGCCTGCTGATCATCATCGCACAGCATGACAGCACGGCCGAAGCCCAAGCCAAATGGCTCTTCGGCATCGACGACGAACAGGAGGGCGCGTTCCGCTTCCACGACAACACGGAACGTGAGCTGGACGCCTTCGGCGCGCAGATCTTCGAAGCTCTCGGCATCAACGTCGAAGTGCGGGATGACACGTATCTCCCCGAGATGATCGGCAGATGGGGATACAGGTTCCCCAGCAACGAGGAGTTCGCGGCCTTCTCCCAATCCTCCTTGACGGACGTGGACCCCACGCACGATGACCCTGACGACGTGGTGATCGAATACTACGACCGCAGCTACCTGCTGTTCAAACTCTATGAACGGGCGGTCATCCAACACGACTACGATGCCGCGCCATTCGTATCGGATGGCGTCATCGACGTTGACTCGTTCACTTCGTTCTACACCTCCGTGCGCAACCGGCGCATGAGCCGCGCAGGCAAGGTCCTCGAAATCCACATCGCCCACATCCTCGACGCGCGCGGCATCGAATACGAGGCGCAGGCCAAGACGGAAAACGGAAAGAAACCCGATTTCCTATTCCCCTCGCAAGCCGCCTACGAGGATCCGGCGTTCCCCGAGGAACAGCTGCGTATGCTCGCCTCGAAAACCTCCATCAAGGATCGTTTCCGCCAGGTCGCCGACGAAGCCAACCGGATCAGGGACAAACACCTGTTCACCCTGACTCCCGGCGACGTGACCCATCCCAAGCTCGCCCAACTCGATGAACTGCACATCCACCTGGTCATGCCCAAGGTAGTCAAGGAATCCTATGACGACCTGATCCAGGGAGAAACCATGACGTTCTCCCGGTTCATCGAAGAAATCCAAGGACTACAAGCGGACCGTCCTCAAAGCCTGACCCTTCTCTGACGGCCCGACGGGAGTCCTCCCTGATTTCGCCGACGGTTCGGCGACGGCGGCGACGCCGTTCCTGAAGTAGAATTGACGGAAAAGCAAGGAGCCACGATGGATGTTTCGATGATCAGACGGCCACAGGACTGGCCTTTCCCCATCCCGCAGATCACGGCGGAGAGCATAGACGAGCTGATCGACGCGCTGCACCGGGACGTGTCGGACTCGACTCTGAGCATCTACTACGACGCCGTGGACGGATGCAGCCGCGAGATGGAGAACGAGGATCAGGAGATGATGGTACGCGAGTACTACCTGCATGACGGATGGGCGGCGAAGCATGGAACGGGTGCGTGATTTCTCGCCGTATGAGTTGAAGGTCAGCGTGTATGACGGGGCCGCCGAAAAGCGAACCATGCTGATGGACGGCCACCTCTACATGGTCAAGTTCGGGTATGACGCCGCCCCGCAGGAGGAGCATCCCAGTCGTACCAGCTACGTCAACTTGCCCGTCAACGAGTATATCGGCTCCAAGGTGTTCGCCGCTTCGGGCATCCCCACGCAGGATGTCATTCTCGGTGATTACAAGGGCCGTTCCGTGGTGGCGTGCCGTGATTTCATGTACGAGATGGATCCGAACCTCATGCTGCTTCATTTCAAGCAGCTGGAAATCAGCATGCCCGGTGGAAGCAGCCGATCGAAGGCCAGGCCCGATTGGGAGTTCGTCAGCCAGGTCCTTGACGAACATGACGCGCTCGAAGGCATCCGCGCGCGGGCGCGGCACCGCTTCCTTCAGATGACATGCGTCGATGCGCTGATAGGGAACTTCGACCGCCACGCGAACAACTGGGGGTTCATAGCGGACAGAAGGACCGCGGATATTCTTGATCTCGCCCCCGTATACGACTGCGGTTCGTCACTGTCCCCGAGCCTGTCCCGTGAAGGCATGAGGGAACGGGTCGAGGATCCTCAGCAAATGCGTGAGGCGAACATGGCCGCACCCTACATGGCGATGAACGTCGGCGGCAAGCGACGCAAGTTCGCCTTCTTCCTGACCTCGGAGACCGCACGCCCCTTCAGGGCGGAGCTGCCGGAACTCTGGCCGCGCCTGTCCGAGGAGGTCACGGACCGCATCGTGGAGCAGACCCCCGGACTCGATGACCTTCAACGTGATTTCTATAAGGCCACGCTGGACGCCCGCCGCAAGTACGTGCTCGGACCCGCATACCGGATGGCACTCAAAGAAGCGGAAACCTCCACCGCCACCGTCGGGAACGACACCCTTGCGACCGACATCGTTCCGGGGATCCCGTTCCCTGGCCTTGGGGGAAACCCCGGTCTCCTGCACTGAGGACTCCACGCGGCTCACAGTCCGGGAAGGTCCTCGTTCTCGCCGTCAATCGTTCCCGGATCGTTCGATGACGGTATCAAGATGGTCGATTAGTTCCCGGCATTGCCGGACGGCGTAGGACGCCGATGCCTCGTCCTCGATGGTCGCGTTCATCTCCCTGTTCGCGTTGTGCGCGATCTGGTTGACGTTGCGGCCGATGCGGCGCAGCTGGTATTCGATCTCCTTGAGCGCCTGGACGGTGGGCGAATCGCGTTCCTCCTCCTTGACTTGCAGTCTCCCCTCCAACAGTTTCACAGCCTCGATGATGGTGAGGGAGACCGTCTGGTTCCTTTTCTTGGCGGCGGTGCGGATCATCCCGGCTTCCTCCTCGTTCACCATGAGATGCACCTGGATGGAGCGCTGCTCGCCCCCTCCTTTGCTGCTCCTCTTTCGCATTATTCCGATTCCTTCCTCATTGGCCTTCGGCACTCGGGTTGTTGCTTCAGCGCCGTAGGGCGCGGGAGGCTGCGGGCTCGGTTCATGTACATGAACCGTCTAGCTTGCTTACCTTCGATTTGATGGGCATCTCCATGTGGATGTCCATGGACATATCCATGTGGATGTCTATGGACGTGTCCATGTGGATGTCCATAGACGTGTCCATGTGGGTGTCCATGGACATATCCATATGAGCGCATAGGAAAACGCATGAGGGTGGATGATCGTTCGGGGTGATGCCTTCTTCCACGAATGGGAAGGGGCTCTTCCTTTTTTTGGAATGTCATCTTCCCGCATCCTTCGTCTTGAGCTCCTTGAGCAGCATCGTCGCGTTGTCGCGGATGCTCGCGTCCGTGAGCGGGGAGAGCTCGTCCGCATAGGAGCGGCAGAGGAGCGCGTACACCCGTTCCCGCACCCAGGCGCTGCGCGCGATGCCCAGCTTGAATGCGGCCCGGCACAGCATCTCGTATTCGTCGCCGGTGAGCATGACATTGAGCTGGCGTCCCCGCTTCAGCGGATGTTCGGGGTCGGGGTCGGTGCGGTACACGTCGTTCCAATCGGTGGTGCCGGGGGCGAGTTCCGTGTAGCTGAACGGCTGGATGGCGTATCTCACGAAACGGGATTTGGGTATGCCCGTCTTGGTGGAGGCCTCGGCAAGCAGATTGAACAGCTCCTGGTCCATGAGGACCCGGAAGGCGTGGCTGTATCGTCGCATGGTTTCATCGTCTCCTTGGTCGTTGCCGTGCCCGGCGCGGCATGGTGCGTCGGGCACGGATGGTTGGCGTTTGGTCAGCGGTCGAAGTCGAACGCCGTGCCGCGTTCCTTGTCGATGCGGATGGCCGCGTCGAACTTCTTCCCGGATTTGGATGTGAAGCCCTTCAGGGTGACGGATTGTCCCGCGAGGAGCCTGCGCGCGGTCTGGTCGGTGATGGTCTTGCCCGCGATGCGCGCGAACATCTTCCATCCGCAGCCTGCGGTCGTGGCCCACTTGCCGTCCTTGGTCTTCTCGGTCTTGTTCGTGGAGCATTGCCACATCCGGCCGGTTTTCCTGACCGGCTGGCCGCAGCGCGGGCAGTCGCCCCATTCCTGCGCGTCGGTGTTCGCGGTTCGTGTGACGGCATCGGCCTTGAGGTTCGCGGTCGCGTCGGCGGGGATTCGCAATGCCTCCCGGTGGAACATGTCCATCACCTCAGACGGGCCTCGTTTGCCGTGTTCCACGTCGGAGAGCGCCTGTTCCATCCGTGCGGTGAGCAGCACGTCCTTCAGTCGTGGCTCCACCACGTCGGTGAGGCGTTCGCCTTCCGTGGTGGCGTGCAATTGCCGGCCCTTGCGTTCCACGAGTTTGGAGCGCACGAGCTTTTCGATGGTGTCCGCGCGGGTGGCGGGTGTGCCGATGCCGCCGGAATGTGATTCGTCGTCATCGAGTGCCGCCTTGAGGTTTTTGTCCTCCACGCACCGGCTCGCGTGCTCCATCGCGGCCAGCAGCGTGGCCTCGGTGAACGGTTTGGGCGGCCGGGTCTCGCCTTCCTCGACCGTGACCTTCCCGACCGGGCGAATGACGCCGCCTTCCATGAGGTTCGATGGGATCACGTTCCTTCCTCCCGCCGGGTTCGCGGTTTCCTCGTCTTCCGGTTCGGGCCCGTGGCCGGTTTCGACGGCCTTCCATCCTGCGGATACGGTCTCGTCGGAACGACTGGAGAACTCCCTGTCGGTGTCGTCGGAAAGCCGGGCCTTCACCTCGGTGACGATGTGCACATGGTCGTCGCCCACGGCCTCCCACATGCGGCGCACGATGCGTGTCATCACCTTGCGCTCGTCATCGTCCAGGCCTTCCAGCTTCCCGGCGTCCAATTGCATGGTCGGCAGTATCGCGGTGTGGCCGGCCACCTTCTTGTCGTTGACGGCCAGCTCCGGGCGCGGGTGTCCGGGTATGCCCTCGCGGGTGACGAACCCTTGGGCGAGACGGCCGGATTCGAGGAGCGCCGTGAGCGTTTCGAGGTCGTCATGCGTGATGTACCGGCTGTCGGTGCGCGGATAGGTGGCGAGTTTGAGTTCGTAGAGGTGCTGCAACGCCTGGAGCGTGCGCGCGGCGGTCATGCCGTGCAACCGGCTCATGTCCTTCTGCAATCCGGTCAGGTCATACAGGCGGGGCGGCCGGTCGTTCACCCGCCTCCGGTTCACGGACATGATGCGGAAGCGGCCGTGTTCGGCTTGGCCGCACAGCAGCATCGCCGCATCCTTGCTGTCGATCCGTTCGCTGGAGAGCCGCCATCCGCCCATGTCCGCGATCACGGTCCAGAACGGCACCGGTTTGTGGTTCCTGATCTGCCGGTCGCGTTCCGCGATCATGGCGAGCGTCGGCGTCTGCACGCGGCCCACGCTGAACCGTGCGTTGTAGAGCAGCGAGTACGCGCGGCTCGCGTTCATGCCGATCAGCCAGTCCGCCTTCGACCTGATCTCCGCCGACCATGCGAGCCCTTGGTATTCGGATTCGGGTTTCATCGCCCGCCACGCGGCCTGGATGGCCTCCGCCTCCAGGCTCGCCACCCACAGGCGCAGTTCCGGCTTGTGAGAGCCTTCCATGTCCGCGATGCGGCGGAAGATGGCCTCACCCTCGCGGTCGGGGTCGCAGGCGTTGACGAGGCAATCCACATCCGTTCGGCGGATCAGCCGCACGATCTGCCGGTAGCGGGAGCCGGCACCGCGCTCCTCGCTGATCTTCCACCGCCAATGGCCGGACGGGTCCACAGGCAGCGTGTCCAGACTCCATTTCCTCCAATCCCTGTCCTTGTAGTCCTCGGGCATGGCAAGGTCGATCAGGTGGCCCTGCGCCCATGTCACGAGCAGCTGGCCGCACTCATAGCATCCGTCCCTTTGGACGGGCGCGGCGCACAACGCCTGCGCGATGGCCGTGGCGACCGATTTCTTTTCCGCGATGACGAGTCTCATTCGCGTTCCTTCCGATTTTCTGGATTCCTTGATTCTTGTCCGACATGCGAGGGCCGGCGCGGGAATCCCTTCCCGGCCGGCCCTGGATGGAAAGGCGTCGCCAAGGTCAGGCGGCGAAGCCGAGCAGCGGCGCGAACACGGCGGCGATGGCCAGCACCGCGATCAGCATGAGGATGACGCCGGCGATCCACGCGATGGCCGTCACCAGCGTGCGGCTCCAGGTCTGTCCGCCGGATTCCACGATCATCGGGCTGCCCATGCGTTTGCCGATGATCGCGCACACGCCCGAGGCGACCACGCACAACAGCACGAGCACCACCTGGAGCATCCCGTTGAGCTCGACCAGCCACGTCCACAGGCCCATGAACCAGCCGGCGAGCATAGAGAGAAACGATTCCATTGATTTTCCTTTCACCTGATTGGAACGACGCTTCCGATTCTCGGCCGCAAAACGGCCGGCCACGGGGCACGGCGTCTACACGCCCCGCCTTCCGCCATGGGGAATGTAGACGCCATGCCCCGTGGAACGCGCGACGGGAAGGCAGACTCGCCTTGACGGAAAAACGAGCGAAAGGAAGATCGTCGTGGCGAACAACCAGAACACCATGCGCGACATGAAACGCAGCATCCTCAAGGCGGTGCGCGACAGCCAGAAGACGAAACAGGATGCGATGGACGAGTACGTGGCGGCGCGCGTCAACATCAAATCATTGGAGGAACGTCTGGAAGAGGCCCGCGAGAAGGCCACCCTGCTGCGCAGGAAGGCGAAGGACGCGGGAAACACCAGCGCCGAACTGAAAACGGCGGACGACCTCATAGACGCGCGGTGGACGGGGACGGAAGACGGGTCGGCGGAAGACGGGTCGCCCGAAAACGCGGATCCGGGAACCGTGAACCCCGAGCGGGAGCATCCGGCCATGGAAGAAAACACGCAAGGCGGCATGCCGGGTGAGCCGAACCGTTGGGAAGGCGGTGAATCGTGAACCGGCCGGAACCGCGTCCGCTGCCGAAACCGCTGCGCGTCCTGTGCCTGTTCGTCGCCGCGCTCCTCGTGTGCTCGCTGGGCGTCATCGTCGCCAACCACCAGCCGTCAACGGCCGGCGACGACCACGGTTCCGCGACGGACGCGAAACAGGAGTCCACGGGCAAAAGGAAAACGGATTCGGGCCCGCGACGGTACGCCGGCCTGGAGGCGGCGGGAATCCCGGTTCCCGGCGACTGGTCTCAGCGCACCACCGCGTTCCCCGTTGACACCCACAAGGACGGCACCCGCACGCTCTCCGAAAACGCGGACGGCATCACGCTGCACAATGGTTCCGGCCCGATCGACACCGCATTGGAAACGGTGGACGCGCTGCTCGATCCAAACGGCAGCGACGACGAATGGCGCAAGAACGTGTTCGCGCTGCTCGGCGACGACGGTGCCGGGGAGAGCCATCCGGTCTCCGACGCGCCGCGCTGGTGGTGGACCCAGCGCCGCTTCCACGCCGGATCCGTATGCTCGGGCCAATACGATGACAAGTACGTCAACTACGCCTACACCTGCACCTCCGACGGCAAATGGGAGGGCTCGGATACGGATGCCATCCAGTCCCAGCCGTTCTGGACGACGAAGGAAACCAGCTTCCCGATCCCGGAAGGCGGCGGACCGTCATCCACGACGGATCCGCAGCAGACCGTCAGCCAGGCGTACAACACCGTGCTCTTGCCGATGGACGACGGCAACTGGCACGTCACCGTCTACTGCCCGGCCGCGCTCGACGCGTCATTGCTGGACAAGGATGCCAACGAGCTCGACCCCGATCAGGTGAAGGCCGGCGACGAGGCGTACACGGTGATCTCCGCCACCGGATACGGCACGGTCCAGCATCCCTGCCGGACCGTGGAGGTCGTGGTCGGCGGGCAGAAGCCCTTCTGGTCGCTGAGGAACACGCAATGAGCCGGGCCAGCCGCCATCGGATCCTCGCGGCCATGCTCTCGGCGTGCCTGCTGTCCCTGCTCGGCGGATGCACGCCGTTGACCGTGCTCGCGGTCCTCGGCGGCTGCAAGGACGGCGGCTCCAACGGATCGTCGGGAGGCGTCACGGGAAGCGTCACGACCGGCGAGGTGCGTGACGGCATGACCATCGCGCAGACCAAGGCGTGGTTCAACGGATCCGACGGGCCCGACAACGTGTGCCAGGCCTATCCGGACGGGCAATGCACATGGTGGGCGTGCATGAGAGGCCATAAAATCGGATTGGACGTGGGCTCCTACTGGGGCAACGGCGGCGACTGGGCCGCCAGCGCCACCGCCGCCGGATGGAAGACCACCCGCACCGATCCCGTGGCCGGCAGCATCGTCAGCTACCCGCCCGGCGTGGCCGACGCGGACACCCTGTACGGCCACGTCGCCGTCGTCGAGGCGGTCGACCGGACGGCCGGCACCGTGACCATCAGCGAGATGAACGGGCGCGGCGGCCTGGGCATCGTCAACCACCGCACGCACAGGATCGACGTCGGCGCGGTCTACATCCTGCCCAACGGCAGTGTGTCCACCAATGGTTCCGCCGGCACGGATTCCACGTCATCCGGTTCCGAATCGTCCGATTCGTCGTCATCGTCCGACTCGTCCTCCTCTTCGGATCCGGTGGAGGCGGCATGGACGTGCTCCAGTTCCGACTCGGGCTCCACGGACGTGGTGGTGGACTACGACGGCGACGGCACCCACGCCACGCCGGAACAGGCCCGGGCCATCGCCCGGAAGATGATCGCCTCGTACAAGGACTGGGGAGACGGCGACTATGACGCGCTCGTATGGCTGTGGAACAAGGAATCGGGATGGCAGTGGAATGCCACCAACCCGAGCAGCGGCGCGTACGGCATACCCCAGGCGTTGCCCGCGTCGAAACTCGCCTCCGCAGGAGACGACTGGAAGGACGACGCCGCCACCCAGATCAAATGGGGATTGAACTACATCGCCGGCCGGTACGGCAGCCCCAGCGCCGCCAAGACGTTCTGGCTCGCCCACAACTGGTACTGAGGCGGGACACGTAAAGGGACCGAGCATCAGATCTCGGCGGAATCATCTGCCCCGTAGACGCCATGCCCCGCGCGACCGCCCGTATGGGCTGATGATCGGAGCTATGCCCGCCGGACGGCGCGGCACCGATCATCCAAGGGAAGGAAGGACGCATCATGCTGATGGAACCCGATGAATACACGTCCCAGGAACGGGCCCTGACCGACAAGGCGAAGGAGCTGATCGAGCAGCACGAGCTCGACTGGGGCAACGGGGAATGCTTCATCCAACGCGACGCCGGCCACAGCGAACTGTACATGACGCTGGAGGCCCCCAACCACGCCACGGTCACGGTCACGGTGCCGGCCGAGGCGGACGAGAAGGGGCTGAGGCGCGCCATGGCGGACGGGCTCCTCGACTTCGACCCCGACGAGGAGTTCGACGAATGCTGGTCCCGCGAGTTCGCGGCACGCAACGGGTTCACGCCCTCCGGCTTCCTGTCCGGCCTCCAGGAAGACAAAGCGTATTTCGGTCTCCGATCTGAGGCGTTGCTTCATCCCGGTCAAAGCAACGCCGGGCAAGGCAACGAAACGATTGCGGAGATCCGCTGGACGGAGGAGGACCTTCGGCACTGGCTGAAGGACCATGACTGGCCCGACAACAACGAGAACATGGACGCGATGCGCGACATGATCTCGGCCAGGGAATTGCGGGACCGCAGCATCGAGGAGGGATGGGAGATCATCGACGCGATGGTGGACGACGGCCGGCTCGCCCGCAAAGACGAAGGCGAGAAGGCCGAAACGTCCGAAACCTACGATCCCGCGAACCCGGCCGACCCGTTGAGCATTGCCGACCCGTCTGCCTCGGCCGCAGCCACACGATAAAAGACCCGAGCGAAGGAGCATCATCATGGCCGGATTGAAGGACTACCAGATCAGCGTGTACGTCGCCAACCTGGGCAAATACGTGGAGGGCGTGTTGCAGGGCGCGTGGATCACGCTGCCCATGCCCGCCGAACGCTTGCAGGACACCCTGAAGACCGAGGTGGGATTGGGCGGCCGGTACGAGGAGTACGCGATCCACGACTACGAGGGCGGGGAAGGACTGCTCGCCACCGTGGCGAATCCCGGCGAATACGAGTCGCTGACGGACCTGAACCTCATGTGCCGCGCGTTCGAGGCGCGCGAGGACGACGACCCGGACGTGTACGAGAAGGTGCGGATGGTCCGCGACGATCTTGACGCGGCCCCGCGCACCCCGTTGCAGTACGCGAACCTCGCGTTGAACTCGGACGAGATCCCCTATCACTCTTATGATGCGCCGTTATGGTCGGACTCGAAGGAGGCGAAGTATGCCTGGACCGCCGTGAACCAGGGGTGGGCATCGGATGCCGTGTGGTCCATGTTCGATACGGGGCTCGGCTATCTGATCGATATGGAGATGTACGGCCGGGACCTCAAGCTCGACGGCGATGTGTCGCTTGGCGACAACGGCTATCTGGAGGACGCGGACTGGCCGAGCGATATCGACGGCCGGTACTCGCGCGAGGAGATCGCCGAGGAGGTCGAATGGCTGGATGATTTCGACGCGAAGACCGGTTCGCCGGCCGCGTTCGATCTCGCCTCGCTCGTCCAGCCGGGCGAACGCATCGCGGACTACACGATTTCCGGCACCGGCACGAACTGGGGAGCCCCCTCATACCAGTGCATCGTGGAGGAGGGTTCCACCGATATCCATGCCGCGCTTGAGGACACGATGCACCGGATCATCGACGCGCGCGCCGCTACTGGCGACGCCGTGGACGTGCTGCGCGAGACCATGGGCGCAATGCCCGCAGCGTCCGTCGGCGAAGACGACGGCGTGAGCCCGATCGACCTTGATCTGGGATATGTGCTGCCCGGTGCCGTCACCTCGTTCGCGGAACGCGCGCAGGCGTGCGACCCCTCGGACCCGCTGAATATGACCGATACGGCCGGTTCCGGCCTTTCCAAGTGAGAAAAGGCGAGCGAGATGGCCTTGACGCCTTTTGACATGGAGGGTGTGAACCGCGACCTGCTCGCGGCCGGGAATCCCGCCAAGCCCGACATGCAATCCATCCTGCGCAGGAACGCGCGCGATCTCGTGCTGGGGAACGCGATTCTGGTCTCTTCCGTCGATGCCAAGGAATTGGAGTTCGGCGTCCACATGGCGTATTCCGACGCGGACGGCGGCTTCGACACCGATCCGAGCGAGGACGTGTGGTTCGAGGCGTCCTCGCTCCCGATTCCCAATGAACGCCCTGATCTGCCTCCCGACAACGCGCTCAGGATCAGGGTCACGGACGTGCTGACCGAATACGGGTTCACGGACATTGACGTGAAAGCCCCGGACAGGACGCCGGAAGGCATCTGGATCGGTTTCGAGGCCATGCAGCCAGTCAGGCTCGACGTGACCTCGGCCCAGGAAGGGCGTTCCGTTTCCTTCACCCTGACAGCAGCCGAGGCCAACGATTGGCGTTCCGGCCGTCTCGACGCGCACGGCCTCTCACGCATGGCCGTCGAACGGGTTCTCGCCAGGCCGGGCGACACGGTGACGCTCGCCTACGGGGATTCGCTGTTCCGGCCGGCGGTGATGTGCGACGGTTCGGGAAGGCTTCCCGAGCATCGCGTCAAGGCCGGTATCGGCACGTTCGTCATCGGCCGTGAAAGCGAGGCGGTCATGCCCGAGATACTGCGGATCGACCGCACTGTTGACCCACGAGACCCGCTCGTGATCGAAAAGGCGTTCGGAAAGGAGAACGACATGGAGAACGGGAATGTCCCCGAATACTGGAAAGGCCTGATGGACGAGGCCGATCTGCCGTTGGCGGGCATCGTGCGCGAGCACGGCGGCGGGTTGATGGACTTCCACCGCATGAAGGGCATCGAACGCCTGACCGGTTCGAGTGACTGGGATTTCTACTCCTGGACGGTGGAAAATTACGACGATGACCTGCTCGACGTGTGCGAACGGGAGAACGCCGCCGACGTGCTCGCCGACTTGCAGGCATGGTGGAAAACGAGCCAGCCCGACATGCGGCAACACGTGGACGAGATGATGGCGGGCATCGACGCGGCCATGGAACCGCTCGACAAGCGCCTGTACGCCGCCGCCGAAAAGGAGTTCAAGGAGCGCGCGTTGGACCCGGACGGGGAATGCTACCAATTGGACGGCGGCACGTTCATCTCCCAGGAATCATTCGACGGCATCTGCGGCGACCAACGCGACCGCTACATGGCATGGAAGAACCAGGCCGAACCCGCCAGACTCGTGAGCGCATGGGACGACCCCGCACGCCTGGACCGGCTCGTGGGCGACCTGATCGACGCGGACGATGGCGGCGGATGCTTCTACACCGACGCGCAGCCCATCGACTACACGCAGGGCATGGATTACAGCCCACAGCAGCTGGCCGCAGACAGCGGGCTGGGAGATACGGTCCCGCTGGCGTGTGAGTCCAACGCTTCCTACAGCCTCGCGCACCACCCCGATATCAAATTCACCGCCACCGGGTCTCCCGACGGCAGAAAGGTGCTGGAGGTCTCGGTTCCCGGTTCCGCCCGTCATGCGCTGATCACGGCCAAACCCGGAGCGTTCGACGTGAGCCTGCATGACGAGCGCGGCATCGTGTCCGGCGAATCCTTCCCTTACGAGGCAAACGATTCCTGGACGTACCGGCTTTCCGGCCAGGCGTTGCGCGGCGCGCTGGACCTCGCCGTCGGCTGGGCCGACCCACAGGAAACGTCTCCTGAGACCGCAGGGCTCGACCTCGCGTTGGATGACGGCATGGAAACGACACACGGCCACTGACGCCGTACGGCAACGACGAACAGAACCAAGGAGCACACGATGGACATGAATTGGATCGACGAGATTCGGGATCCCGAACCCCGCAAACGGTACATCTACAACGCTGACGACTACGACCCGCAATACGGGGACCCGTATTACCGTGAACACAGCACCCGCGCCGACAGCCTGTGGCGGCTGTACGAGGAGAGCGGCACGTCGATCACGTTCGATGCCTTCGCGGACGAATCCCGTCAAACCGATTACAGGATGGAGACCGGCGCTCTGCGTGATTTCTTCAATGGATCCCAGTCGGCGCTCTCCTCGTACAGGAACCCGATGGGAGGCAACCCGCTGATCGCGTTCGGAAGCATAGGCCGATGGGACGGCGAACGCACGGGCATATCCTCGTTCGAGACCTTCGATGATCTGATGAACGGCGATGATTCCCCGTTCAAGGACTGCGAGATCGACCACATCTGGGACGAGAACGGAATCCTGAAGATGCGCGGCCACCACCACGACGGCAGTGTGGAGGTGGAGATACGCCAGCTCACCGACCAGGGATGCGAGGCATTGGAATCCTACGAACAGGCATGGGCTGGCGAACCGTTCGACGCCGCAGGCCGCCACTACGACGGCGGCAAGGAATCCGTGGACCGCTTCTGGAACGACCTGAAAACCGATCGGGGCCTGGCCGTGGAACCCCGGTACGTGGAACTCGCGTTCGGATGCCCGCCCATCGAATGGGACATCGATGCCAGGGTGAGGGACTTCGCCGAACGCATGGGCGACGAATATACGAGCCTGTACGAGCAGGACACGACCAGCATCAAGGGCGGTGATTTCGAACGTTTCGGCGCGTTCGCGGACAATCACCTCGACTTCATACGCGCCCTGACGAAGGCCAGGGGCATGGACCCCATCAGCAGCGACCGCGAGATAGGCGCGTTCCTCAACACGTTCGACAAGCTCGCCGCGATGCCCGAACCGACACCGGCGAAACAAGAAAAAGACGAGCTTTCCGCCGGCGCATGCGATCCGGCCGACCCGTTGAACCTCGAACAGTCATCGTCATACGGCATGACCCGGTGAACGTAAGAAACGACACGGATAAGGGCCATGGAATCATCGGACGACAACGATGATTCCACGGCCTTTTTCCAGGACTTTCTCGAAGGCAAGAAAATCGTCGGACTGTCCATGTGACGCGCCTGCGCTTGTAGACTTATGGAAGCATCGATTAAGGAGCCGATATGCCGAATCCAGCGCTGACTGAGAAAATCCGAAACCTTCCTCCTCTCTTGGACTCTCTGGAGCGGGACGCGGAGGTGTCCGACTTGCTTCGTCGTTCCGATGCCGCCCGAGAACGGTTCAGGCAGATGTTTCCTTTGGATGGGGTGGAGCAGTCAGCGCTTGAGGATTACCGTAAGGAATGGATGGCCCGCTATGTCTACAACTCCAACGCGATCGAGGGATCCACGTTGACGCTTGAGGACACCGAACTGGTGTTGGAGGGCGAGTTCGTGCCGACCGACTCGCCGGCAAGATACATCTTCGCTGCCCGTGGCGTTGCGGATGGCATGGCCTATGCGGAACGATTCGCTGAAGAGGAGCGGACGCTGAGTGTCGAGATGATCCAAAAGCTGCATGAAGTCACCGCATTGGACATGCAGCCCGCGCTCAGGGGTCGGTTCCGCCCCTACGGCTACCAGGCAAGGATCACCGCCACCCGAGTGAAGACCGCCGACCCACTTGAAATCTACGAGGACATGGAAGCGCTCGTGGACGCGGTGAACGGTTCCAAAGACCACCCGATCCTCAAAGCTGCCGGATTCCACGCGATGTTCGAGAACATCCATCCATTCACGGACGGCAACGGACGAACCGGGCGACAGATTCTGAATCTCATGCTCATGGCTGCCGGCTACCGGCCCGTAGCAATCAAACATGATGCCGGCCGCAGCTATGGGAAAAGTCTGGAAGCATGGCAGGTTGACGGCGATCCCAAGCCGTTCATTTCCCAGCTTGTCCAATGCGTTGATCAGGAAGAGCGCGCCGTAGCGGAAATCGTCGGCAGATTAAGAGAGAACCCTTTCTCGGAAAACGCCATCGACGGGATTGGTCTCGAAGACGGTCCGGCACGAGGGCGTTCCCTCTGATTGGAACGCTTCAGGATTGTGATAGGTGTACATGAATATGCGTTTTTACATATATTCATGTACACTTATATGCATGAAGAGGAGCGAGGCGATTGATCAGCTGCGCGAGATGGATGCCAAGTACTCGTGCTACGTGTATTGCAAGAACGAACTGGCCGTCGTGCTGGGTGAGCAGGGGCAGAAACTGAACCGAACCCTGTCCAGCCTGGTATCGGCGAAGGCGTTGGTCCGTGCCGCCCGTGGCGTCTACGTGTTCGCGTATTCCTCCCATCTCGGCGAGGGGACACTTCATCAGGTCGCAAAGCGGTTGCGTTCCGGCGAGCTGGTGTGGGAAAGCCTCGAAAGCGCTCTGTCGCGCTGGAACGTGATCAGCCAGATTCCGGTGGATAGGGTCACGTTCATGACCACGGGCCGTGAGGGCGAGTTCCGCACCGCGTACGGGGTGATCGAGTTCACGCACTGCAAGCTCAGCTGGAGTCGCATCCTGCCGAACCTGATCGCCCGCGATGACGGACTGACGCCGCTCGCGTCGAAACAGTGGGCGTATCGTGACCTGAAGGCCGTCGGACGCAACCTCGATCTGGTGGACATGGACGAATTGGAGGACGATGATGACTGGAGCTGACGGCACCTATGACTACAAGGCTATGGCGGCCGGGATCGTCTTGGCCGGGGGCGAGGGCATGGGCAATCTGCTTCCCGTGGTCGAGAAGGAACTTCTGCATTATCGAATCCTGGATGCCATGATGCGCGAGGGTTTCTTCTCCTCGCTGGTGTTCCAGGGCGGCACGAGTCTGCGCCTGTGCCACGGGTCCCCAAGGTACAGCGAGGACCTTGATTTTGCCGGCGGCACCTCGTTCGACATGGACACCCTTAAAGGGCTTGGCTCCTGCATCTCCGATTCGCTCTCGGGGATGGGCGATGATGTGACGGTCCGGGTCAAGGAGCCGAGACCCGACGCCGATGGGCTGACGCGCAGATGGCGTATAGCGATTCGCACGGCCGGTCAGCGCAAGGATCTGCCGAGCCAGACAATCAAGCTGGAGGTGGCATCGATTCCCGCGTACGAGCCGCAGCATCGTCCCGCCTTGGTCAACTATCCGATGTTCCCGGCCTTGTCGGGTCAGATCATCCTCGATGTGGAAAGCCCCACCGAGATTCTTGCCGACAAGCTGCTCTCCTATGCCTGCGCATCGCACCTGCGGCGACGCGACCTGTGGGACATGTGCTGGTTGGCGTCGAGAGGCGACGTCGATTCCCGACGGGCGATGGAGCTTGCGGAATTGAAATCATCTGATTACGGCGAAGAAGGACTTTGGGCAGACCGTGCTGATCGCGTGGCGGGGGTCGCCGATGTGATCGGCTCGGATGCCTTCGCCGACGAGATGCGCCGGTTCCTCCCCGCCGGCCTGATGACATCCACGGTCGAATCCCCACGTTGGAGCGCATGGGCGATCGAACAGATCGGGACGTTGTACGGCACTCCAGGCACTCCATCGTCGGCCGATGCGGTTCCCGGATTCCCTATTTTCGGTGCGTCGAACGACTCCAGTCCAACCCGCTGAACGCTAAGGAGGTCTGCGATGTCGAATCTGGACTATAACTTGCCTGAGCCGACAAAGGCGCAATTGGAGTACGCGCGTTACCTCAGCCGTTTCCAAGCGCCGCGTGAACGCCGGACTCTTTTCGCCCGCACCGAATCGGATATCGCAGCCGCCTTCCGTGAAGAGACCGCGAACCATTCCTGGAACGCCGACGACCTTGCCTCCCAGGCCGGTATCGATCCCCGGTTTGCCGATGCTCTGCTCCAGCGGGGCGAAGCCCCGATTGAAGCGGTGTTCTCCGCAGCCGATGCGCTGGGGATAGACATAGCCGCGTTGCCGCTTTCCAGTCTCGGGAACACTCGGTGAGCGGTGTTGGTATACGCCAATATGCGCAAAGAAGCATGTTGGCGTATACCGTTTGTTCATCCGATCCTCGCGGTGCTAAGGGAATAGGTGGCGACGCTGCCGGCTGTTCCGACGACCTGGTTCATGGGCATGGTCAGTCTCATGTCGGTGCGGGTGGTGGATTCCACGGCGTTGCGCATTTCGTCCTGCACGAGGCCGATGTAACGCATGGTGGTGGCGATGTTGGCGTGCCCCAGCATACGGCTGACAAGCACGATGTTGCAGCCGTTCCTGTAGTAGACGCATGTGGCGAACCTACGGCGCAGGCTGTGCGACGGGTATCCGGTTACCGTCTTGATCCTCTTCGCCACGTAATCGACGCCGCAGTGTCCCTGCACGTCTCCGGGGAACAGCCATACGCCGGTGCGTTTCCGCAATGCCGAAGCGAGCTTTGCCGGCACGGGAAGCATCCGCTCCTTGTTGCCCTTGCCGTGGACGTGGAGCACCATGCCCTCGGCGTTCTCCTCCAGATCGGTCTTCAGGTTGATTCTGGTCATTTCGATGCGGCGCAGGCCGCAGAACGCGCCCAGCATGACGGCCAGCCGCGCGTTCTCGTCGGGTGATGCGAGTCCTTGTTCGATGTTCTCCTCGGGACAGATGCAGCCGGACGGAAGGGTCATGGGCACGGTGGGCACTTCGTCCGCCGGATTGCGGCGGGCGAGCCCTCGCTTCATGCTCCATTGGTAGAAGACCTTGACGCAGCTGCGTACTCCGCGTCTGCCTTCGGTTCCCATGCCGGCTAGGTAGAATATGAGGTCGTCTTCGGTCACGTCGGTGATGCTTTTATCGACGGCTTTGGAGAATCGAACGATCTGGTACCAGCGGGTGCGCAGGGTGTCGTTCGTGCGTCCGATGGCGTCCATCCAGTCGATCCATTTCTCAATGGATTCTTTCCAATCCTCCCGTGGCTCGACGTGTTCGCAGCTCTTCCTGTTGTCGTTCCAATACCTCATGGGGCTCCTTAAGCGCATAGAAAAGGGAAGTGACTTCTTCATCACTTCCCAAGGAATACTATTGCGCGTTTCTGGCCGATGCTCTTCGGAAAACCAGCTGCAAGGCGAACATGCGCGATGACACGCCGATTTGAAGGAACAGCAAGGCTGGTGTATTGTCTACTCCTGTTGCAAAAAGCCCTACGGCTGCGAGCCAGAACCGTATATCGGACGGTCACTGGTTCAAGCCCAGTCGCAGGAGCCATTTGAAAGCCCTTGGAAATCAAGGGCTTTTGTCATATTCGAGGAATCAACGAAGATGCCCATACAGCATCCCCGACTCAGAGGTGCAGGAAAAATGAGCTACATCCACATCACTGAAGAGAACATCGACAAGGAACATATCTGCTGTGCCATGTCCGGCAAGCAAAGCCTTGCGAAAAAAGAGTGGCTCAAGCAGCGTTTCAACGAAGGTCTCGTCTTCTATCGTAGCGAGGAACGAGGCAAATGCTTCATCGAATATATTCCGGCGGAAAACGCATGGGTGCCGATCGATGCGGACGGGTGGATCTATATCAACTGTCTATGGGTGGCCGGTTCTTTGAAAGGTCATGGACATTCCGGTAATCTGCTGAGCGAATGCATCCGAGACGCCAAAGAGCAGGGGCGCAAAGGCATTTGCATTCTCTCAGCCGAGGGTCGCAAACGAGAGTTCCTTGCCGATCCGAAGTTTCTGTCCTACAAGGGTTTCGAAGTGACCGACATATCTGATTGCGGCATCAATCTCATGGCCCTGCCTTTTGAAGAGAATGCGGAGCTGCCGAAATTCAAGGAATGCGCCAAGCATCCCGCGGTGGACGAAGACGGGTTCGTGCTCTACTACACCGATCAATGCCCGTTTACATGCTATTGGGTTCCGCGGGTGCGGCAAACGGCGGAAGAGCACAATATTCCATTCAAAACGATTCATATCACCGATAAAGAGACCGCCCAACGTACGCCCGCGCCGGTCACCACGTATGCGTTGTTTAGGGACGGCAAATTCCTCACCCAAGGCATCCAGTCCGACAAAAAGTTTCTGGCATTGGCCGGCTTGTAACGTCCTGAATCTTCCACCCACTGGGGGAACCTTCCCGCCAAGAAGGCAGTTGGCGTACGGATTGTTCCAGCGGGTGGGTGTTTTGGGGACTCGGGAGGCGGGCTATTCTCTAACACGCATGCAGGAGACCTCGAATTTGCGCGTTTGACGGAGACTCTGCTATCGGTTGCGAGGATCCAGCGGATCACGGTCGTCGTAGAATGCGTAGATATCCAGACTAGGTTCTTCCACGGGCAAAACTTAAGATTTTCCCAGCAAACGGCGTTTACCATGAACACGCAAGCAAGAAAAACACGGCAAATCATGGAAGGGAGTCCATATGTGCACTGGTGTTCGTTTCTCCGACGATGAGGGAAACACATATTTCGGCCGTAATCTCGACTGGAGCTTCTCCTACGGCGAGACCATTCTGGTCACTCCGCGAGGCTACCGGTATGACTATGCGTATGGGGCCAAAGGCAAGAGCGAGCCGAATGCGGTGATCGGCGTGGGCGTGGTTATGGCCGATCGTCCCATGTATTTCGATTGCGCCAACGAGCACGGCTTGGCCGTCGCCGGATTGAACTTCCCCGGATACGCCTCCTTCGCGCACGAACCGGTCGAGGGAACCGAAAACGTCGCCACTTTCGAATTCCCGCTGTGGGTGGCACGCAATTTCGACAGTGTCGACGAAGTCGAAGAGGCGTTGAAGGACGTGACGCTCGTTTCGCAGGTCGTGCCCGGCCAGCAGGAGTCCTTGCTGCACTGGTTCATTGGCGATGGCACCCGTAGCATCGTCATCGAGCAGATGGCTGATGGCATGCATGTTCATCATGACGATGTGGATGTGCTCACCAATCAACCGACCTTCGACTTCCATATGGAAAACCTGCGCAACTACATGTGCGTGAGCAACGAAATGGCGGAGCCGACCACTTGGGGCAAGGCGGAACTGAGCGCATGGGGTGCCGGCGTGAGCATGCACGGCATTCCCGGTGACGTGAGTTCGCCGTCGCGTTTCGTACGTGTCGCCTACACCAACACGCACTATCCACAGCAGAACAACGAGGCCGCCAATGTGTCTCGTCTGTTCCACACGCTGGCCTCCGTACAGATGGTTGAAGGCATGTCCAAGATGGGCAACGGCCAGTTCGAGCGCACGCTGTTCACCAGCGGTTATTCCGGAAAGACTAACACGTATTACATGAACACGTATGAGGATCCGGCGATCCGCTCGTTTGCCATGTCCGACTTCGACATGGATTCGAGCGAGCTGATCACCGCCGATTGATTCCGGGAATTTCGAGTTCGAAGATTCCGCAGTAATCGCACTATGTGCGATGGCATAAAAGGACGCAACGTCGCAGCCGGCGTTGCGTCCTTTTAATCAGTAAAACTGATGAGATTTGATTAAAAAAATTAAAATGGTCGAGGCATGCTGTCAAACGTACTTTCAGGCGTTTTCTTCGTTATGTTCCTTATGCGAGGAAGCGAATCGCGACAGAACACCTGACTTACGTAAAGCGCAATACATTCCCCAGGAACCGAAACCGGCGAATGCCACCGCGCTAAGCAGCTCGCAAATAGTGCCGATGATGCCTCGCGGGCTGAAGAACGTGAATGCCTGATAGTAGAAGAACAGCAGGTAGAAGTTGTAGACGATTCCAATCGCCAAAGCAGACAGAATGGTGACGCCGAGCGTCCAACGACGGTAGCGGAACAGTGCGAATACCGCTTCTGCGGCTGCCGCCTGCAGCAATGCGATTACCACCAGGCTCACACTGTATTTCGTGCCGAGTACCACCTCGACGAACGATGCGACCAAAAGCACGTAGGCCGAAGCTCCCGGCTTGCGCACGATCAGAGAGCCCAGCGTGGCGGGGAAGTAGAACAAAGCATGAAGTAGCGCCGCTGAACCAGGAAGAATCAAAGTCATCAACGGAAAAAGACCATACGACAGGCCGTCGAACACCCAAAACATCACTCCCGACATCACGCCGACCGCCGCGCCGACCGCGATATCGACCACACGCCATGTGAGGGCCTTGTGTATTCCTTGGTTTGTTTTCAAAGGCTGCCTTACCTGCTTCGACAGCTTCGCGTCTGTATTATGAATAACGGTTTTAGAGAATGGCTTCGCCATAATGATAATGAATCCTTGCGTTGGTCGATGCCGTGCACCGTGAGTCGGAGATCGCGGCAGTCGCCGTGGGCCGTTCCTCGACCTGCGCGGCTCGGGCAGGAACGACGAAAGGTATTATACGACGTGTTGTTTGCCGAATACGCATCATGGATTTCCCTGTATCCAAAATATCGTTACAAATATTCCAAATCCGGGCGTACGGTCCAGTCCAGTACATCTAATCCGCACGATTTCGTTCAACTCAGCAGCATAAGAGCTTTTTGTTGTGAGGTGGCATTCGTCCAAAACAGCGTGGTCTGATGTTCCTTACGATGAACACGTAAGTTACGCTTTGCAGACGCAACTTAGCTAATTGTCAGGATTACATGTTCTTTTGCTATGAGATAGCATGCAACACGCCAATTAGACTTCAAGCACTTTAAGTTTTTACAGTGCAGGGTATGAGCACTGCAACATGGCATACGATTCGTGAAGCATCCATGATTTCCGGACTTCCCGAATCCACTTTGCGCTACTACGAGCAAATCGGTATCATTGCCCCGATCGCACGTGACCCAAGTTCTGGCCATCGCGCCTACACCGACGAAGACATTCAATCGTTGGTCACTATTTCCTGCTTGTCTGCGACTGGCATGCCGCTTGACGCCATGCGCGAGTATCTGAAAAACCGTTTCGACGGAACCGAAGGTGCGCGCAGGCAAATGGCGCTACTGGACGCGCAGGCGTTGCGTTTGGCCGCAAAAGCCGAAAGCATCCGCATGCAGCAAGCCTATGTTTCCCTTAAAACATTGTATTGGCGTGCCGTGGCGGAAGGCCATGACGACGAAGCGCAACGACTTCTGGAGGAAAACCACGATGTCATCGAAACAGTGAAAAAACAGATTCGTAGCAAGGCTGACGCATAAGTCGAGGCGTCATCGCAGACGTTACCTTAATTCAATTCGTATAACAAAGGAGCAACTCATGAAGGCAGCGATCTTCAAGGGAGTCAAGCAGATGGCATGCGAAGAGCATGCCGAACCGACCATCATCGATGGGGGAGACGCCATCATCCGCGTGGTACGCGCATGCGTGTGCGGATCCGACCTGTGGTTCTACCGCGACGGCAGCAAGGAACCCAACACTCAGGCCGGACATGAGGCCATCGGCGTGGTCGAGCAGATCGGCGACGACGTGACCGTGGCCAAGCCGGGCGATTTCGTGATCGTACCGTTCCCGTTCAGCTGCGGCAAGTGCCCGGTATGCAAGGCCGGTTTCGAATCCAGCTGCCCCCACGGCGGATATTTCGGAGACGAGGGATTGGGCTGTCAGGCGGAATACCTGCGCGTTCCCGAGGCCGATGGCACGCTGGTGGTCGTTCCGGGCGACGCGAAGAGCTTCTCCGACGAAATGCTCGCATCGCTGCTCACCCTCTCTGACGTGATGTCGACCGGTTACCATGCGGCTGCTTCCGCCGAAATCAAGCCGGGAGACACCGCAGTCGTGTTCGGCGACGGTGCGGTCGGCCTGTGCGGAGTGCTGTCCGCCAAGCTGATGGGCGCCACCCGCATCATTTCCATGAGCCGCCATGCCGACCGCCAACGTATCGCACGCGAATTCGGTGCCACCGATTTCGTGGAGGAACGTGGCGACGAGGCTGTAGCCAAGGTACTGGAAATGACTGATGGTTACGGTGCCGACGCCGTGCTTGAATGCGTAGGGTCCGCATTGTCGAACGACACTGCCATGAAGGTTGCGCGTGCGGGCGCTGTAGTCGGGCGCGTTGGCTTGCCGCACGGCGTGGAAGCCGATATTCCAGGACTGTTCTACCGCAACGTTGGTCTGCGCGGCGGTCCGGCACCGGTGCGCACGTACGATCTGCAGCGACTGCTCAAGGAAGTGCTCGACGGCAACATCAATCCCGGCATCGTCTACACCTCCGAATACACGCTCGACGATATTCAGGAAGCGTACGCGGCCATGGACGAGCGCCGCACCGTAAAGTCGCTGCTGCGCATCAGTGAGGTCTGAGCAATATACCGACGATAGAATAAGCGCAAATCAAACGAAAGGAAGCAAATCTTGTTTGAAGAGCTGCACAAACGGATGAATTCGTTCTGGAATAATGACAGGACATTGTCGCAAACCGATCCGGAATTCATTGAATTCTTCTCGAATTTCGCTTATGACGAAGTGGTGAACGAACCGGGAGCAAATCATCCTGATTTGGATGACAAAACCCGCTCTTTGGCCATTCTTGCCGTGCTGGTCGGATGCCAAGGCTTGGATGCTTTCGAAATGATGCTGCCGGTGGCCTACGAAACCGGATTGTCGTCCATCGCCATCAAGGAAATGGTGTATCAGGCGACCGCATACTGTGGTTTCGGCAAAGCCCTGCCGTTCCTGAAGAGACTCAACAACTTCCTCGGCGCGGCCAACGTGCATCTTCCGCTTGAACCGCAAGGCACCACCACGCCGGAAACGCGTGCCAGGGCGGGCGAAGACAAGCAGATCGAAATCTTCGGTGAAGGAATGCGTGGATTCACGCAATCCGGCCCCGAAGATACGCGACACATCAACAAGTGGCTTGCCTGCAACTGCTTCGGCGACTACTACACGCGCGGTGGCTTGAGCACGCGTGAGCGTGAAATGATCACGTTGTGCTTCCTTGCCGCGCAGGGCGGTTGCGAGCCGCAGCTGACGTCTCATGCGAAGGCCAATATGGGCGTAGGCAATGAGAAGGCATTTCTGATTGCCGTTATTTCGCAGTGCATGCCGTATATCGGGTATCCGCGTACGCTGAATGCGATTCGTTGCATCAACGATGCAGCGGAGCAGATGCAAGGCTGATTGCGGTAGGATTTCGTTCGCTTCAGTACGAAAGGGGCTGTTTGCCAGTCACGATTGGATTGGCAAACAGCCCCTTATATGTTTTTTACAAGCGCGCTACGCGTGTGCGAGCATCACTCGCCCCATACGTCCTTGGCGACGGACCGCACGAGCGCGATCTTGGCCCACTGCTGCTCTTCGGTAAGCTTGTTGCCTTCTTCGGTGGACGCGAAACCGCACTGGGTGGACAGGCACAAGCGGTCAAGCGGCACATACTGGGCCGCTTCGGCAATGCGAGCCTTGATCACTTCCGGATCCTCAAGTTCCGGCTTCTTGGAAGTGATCAGACCGAGCACAACCTTCTTATCTCCGGAAACCTTGGCGAGCGGCTCGAAGTCGCCGGAACGATCATCGTCGAACTCCAGGTAGTAGGCGGCGACGTTTTCCTTGCCGAAAAGCACGTCGGCCACAGTGGCGTATCCGCCGGCGGAAGCCCACGTGGAGTGGTAATTGCCACGGCAGTCGTGCGTGGTGATCACCAGATCCTCTGGCAGATCCTCGATGGCGGCGTTGTTCATGGCGGCATACTGTTCCTGCATGGCGGCGAACTCATCGGCGGTGTAATGCTGGTTGAAGTTCGGATCACAGAACATGCCCCACGTGCAGTCATCCAGCTGAACATTGCGGCAGCCGGCCTCATACAATGCCATGATCAGACCATGGAAGGCCTTGGCGTTGTCGTCGGCAAGCTCGTCGTAATCCTTCTGGGTGTCGCCGTAGAACTCGTGCACGGAAGCGATGTTCTCCGGGCGGAACAGTTCCGCATACAGCTGTGCCGGAGCCGGAATGGTCTGGCGTGCAATGGCGGTGTCGTCTTCGAACTGCTTGATGAACTTGAAATGCTCAACGAACGGGTGGGCCGGGTCGAAGGCGATCTTGCTGGTCAGGCGTGCGGATTCGGCGCGGGTCTCCTCATCGTGGAAGAAATAGCCCTTGTCCATCGACACCTTTTCCACGCCGGCGAAGCCCCACATGCAGTCGAGATGCCACCAGCCACGGCGGAATTCACCGTCGGTGATGACGTGCAGACCGGCGGCCTTCTGCTTGGCGACCAGTTCGGTAATGGCATTATCTTCCACGGCCTTGAGTGCGGCCTCGTCAATCTTGCCTGCTGCGAAATCGGCGCGAGCCTGCTTAAGTTCTGCCGGACGCAGGTATGAGCCGACCACGTCGGCGCGGAACGGCGCGTTCTGGGAATACGTCATTGGATGCTCCTTGTTGTGCTGTCAGTGAAAATACCTAGGGAAGACTAGTCAATCCTTCAGAAAAATGCACGATTACGTCGGGAATATGAGACGGGCGCATTATAGTGTTTTGCGATTGAACGACATATGATTCGGGGGGGGGGGTGATATGAGTGATGGGACCGGGCGGCAGGCAATGGCAGCGCAAAGTGGTACGTCGGATAATCCGAAATCCTCCAATCAGGAATCATCGAAAAAGCCGAAAACGCTCGGCAAATATCTGTTGGTGTCGGCAACGCAAACCATTGTGGAATTCGGATCGTTCACCTTGCTGCATGTGCTTTCCGTACCATCCGCCATCGCGAACGGCGTGGCCATCGTGCTGTCGGCTTCGTACAACTGCCTGATGAACCGCAATGTCACGTTCAAATCGTCCAGCAATTTCGGCCGTAGCGTGGCTTTGTTCATGCTGCTGTGGGTTTGGAATTACCTGTTCGGTTCGATCATGCTGGCATGGCTGCCTTCCGCATTCGGATGGAATGCGGTGTTGGTGAAGTTCCTGACTATGGCATGTCAGTTCGCGTGGGGCTATCCGCTGTGCAAGGAAGTGATTTTTCGCTGAACCTGCAAGCGTGTCAATCCGGGTGGCACCCTATGACAGCACCCTATGTATGATTGAATATGTCTTGTATTAACTCCAGAAAGAAATGGAAAGGCAATGAACGAATCGCAAGATTCCAACGACAGTAGTACGAGCAATCCGAACGATATTCGCCAACAGGAGGCAGAACATCAAGGAGCGGCCGTAAAAGCGGCGCTCGGAGCCAACATTGGTGTGGCCATCGCCAAGCTCGCTGCGGCGTTCTTTACCGGATCGTCCGCGATGCTTTCCGAATCGGTGCATTCCATCGCCGACTGTTCCAACGAAATCGTGCTCATGGCAGGCGGTCGCTTCTCCAAGCATAAGACGGACGGCGATCATCCGTTCGGTCTGTACCGCGCCAAATATCTCGCTTCGTTCGTAGTGGCGACGCTGCTGTTTTTCGTCGGTGGTTTCTTCTCCACTTCGGAGGCGGTGAAGAAATTGTTCGCCATTGCCGAAGACCCCGCACTGCGTGACGTCAACCAGATGGAACTGCTGGTGGCGTTTATCGTGGTGTTTATCAGCGCTTGTTTGGAAGGCTACGGCCTGCATCAAAGCATCAAGGAAGCGAACGAGCGTATGGAGCGCACGGGTGTGGCCCATATGGGTGTGTTCCGTTTTTGGAGGCGTACCAAGTCGGCGGAGCTTGCGTCCGTCATTATGGAAGACACGCTTGCTTTGATCGGCTTGGCATTCGCAGGGGCTGGCATCGGTCTTGCGATTCTGTTTGATAATGAGATATTTGATGCATTCGGCGGTTTGATGGTTGGTCTTGTATTGATTGCGGGATCGTTGCTGCTCATGTTCAAATCCGGTTCGCTGTTGATTGGTGAGGCCGTCGATTCGGATACGCGCAAGAAGATTGAGCAGGCTGTTATTTCAACGTCTGGTGTGGAACGACTGCTGAATATGCAGACCGTGCATATGTCCGAGGATGACATTCTGCTGTGCGTCAAGGTGCAGACCAGCAAGCTCGACCGCGATTACGATGTTGAAACCGTGAACAAAATCGAACGAAGCGTGCGTACCGCGCTGCCGTGGTTCCGTTTCGAAATCTACGTAGAGCCCGACCTCTACCGCGCCGACCACAAAATCGTCTCGTAGTGGTGTGCGGTGTACCTATGGTTATGAGACGTAGAGTATGAGGCGACGATACGGTTTTCAGGAGGAGCTGGCATTCCGATGAGTTCGGAGTGCCAGCTCCTCCTTTTCATGTGCTTTCTTGTTATGCGTCTCCTTGAGCCCATACATATGCATCCTTTCCAACATCCGAGCTTTAGCCTCATCAACCTCGGCGCGAGTAATGCCGCTATCCAGTATGAACTGCTCAATGCTATAGCTCATTACATTTCCTTTCGTATGATTCCTCTAATCTAATGGATTACCCCCATATCTAATAGATCGTAAAACCCGTTTTCTTGAAGCAAAGGCGTCTAGGTGGAGGTATGTCTCGGATGCGATTGGTTTGTTTATCTCGAGATGCGAGACACACTTACCCCCCCCTAAAGTGGTAGGGTGGGTGGTGCATTCGGGGACGCATGCGCCCCTGTCATAACGCTCCGGGAGACAGGATGGAGAAAATGGAGAATATGGAGAATCCGAAGAAACTGGCCGTTGCGACCATCGCAGGCTTGACCGAGGTGGCCGGTATGGCCGCGCCCGCCATGGCAGATGAGACGGCCGCCGATCCGACGGTGGGCCAGACCCAGTCGGCCGATCCGACGAAGGATGCGCTCGACAAGGCCAACACGGCCGTATCCGAATCCCAGACCGCTTATGATAATGCCCAGCAGAATGTGCAGGACGCTCAATCCAAGGTGGATGATGCGTATGCTTCCGACCCGGCCACGAATGCGGCGCAGTCCGAACTGGATGCCGCCCAGTCGGCTAAGAAGGATGCCGCCCAGTCGGCGGCTGACGCGCAGGCCGATGTGGATGCCGCCCAGGCTGCTCTGGCTGAAGTGAACGCCACGCTGAAGACAGCCGAAACCGCATTGGCCACGGCGAAGTCCGACGCGGAATCCGCGCAGGACGCGTACGACAAGGCCCACAAGGTTGTCACCCCGTCGAAGGATACGACCATCACGGTTGATACTCCGGACAGTGCGGACAGTGCGAACAGGGCGGCCGTGAAGACCTCCACGCAGGCCAAGCTTGGCGACACGGGCGTGGACGTGATGGAGACCGCCGTGTTTACCATTATGGCCGCCGGTACCGCCGGAGCCACGCTCATGCTGAAGCGTCGTGGTGACGGCCGTTACGGTCTTATGGCACGCCACGCCAAGTAGGTTTTTGACATAAAATCCTAGAAAATGATGTGCGGATGGGAACGAACGATTCCCATCCGCCTTTTCCTAAAACGTATGTGACATAACTCATCGAAAGCACAAGTATGCAGGGAAAACTATCTGAAGTTTCCAACCCGAATATAAGCGATGCCGGGTTAAAGAATGTAACTGAAAACAAGAAGAAGAGCAGAAAGCCTGCTGTGATCGCCGTGGCTTCGGTCGCGGCCGTGGCTGTGCTGGCTGGTGGCGGCTGGTTCGTTTGGAAGACCTACGCGAACCATGAGCTGGCCGAGGCGAGACAGGCGTGTGTGGAAGCGTCGGAAAGCTACCGCAAGGCGGCGGACTCGTATTCCGGGCTGGTGGATGGCGACGCGGCCACAGCCTCCCAGATCACCGTGAAGCAGGTGGCGGATGCGAAGACCGTGGATGCGTTGGCCGAAGCGTTGAAGGCGAACGAGCCTGACGTGGTCGCCTGCGTGGCCGATTCGAAGGCGGATTACGAGTCGAAGACCAGCCTGATTGAAAAGAACACCGGCTGGTACGGGAAACACGAGAAGAGCTTGGAAGAAGCGGTGAAGGCCGTGAACGATTCGAAACTGGAGAAGACCGTTTCCGATGCGGAACGGTTGTTGAAGGATTCGGACGGCAAGGTCGCCGATGTGGCGACGCGCGACGAACTGTCCAAGGCAGTCAAGGCCAGGGATGCGGACAAGATCGCGGCCGCGTCGAAGAAGGTCAACGACTCGGTGACGGCGAAGACGAAGGCGGACGAGGAGGCGCAACGCAAGACTGAGGAGGAGGCCGCCGCGCAGGCCGCCGCCGAAGCGGCGGCAGCCTGCGCAGCAGGCGCAGTCGTATGCGCAGCAGTCGTATTCGGCTCCCCAACAGTCGTACACGCCCTCGTATTCAGACGGTTCGACATCGAGTGGCGGCGGTTCCAGCAGCGTGCCGGACTTCGTTCCAAGCAGCGGAGGTCTCGGATGCACGACAGACTGCCCTCCGCCCTCAAGCGATGGATTGATTCACCACTGATTTGGATGACTCTTCTTCTCAAGGGACCCTTCGGGGTCCCTTTTTCGTATCCGCAGCCTTCCGGGAAAATGTCCAACCCGACACGCCAGAAACCGTGGTTGCATAGCAGGTGGATGACGGAAACGAATCCGATATCGACGTTTGTCGACGGCCGGTCATGTGAAGTGTTCGGACGGGATTTGTTCTGCTGTCCGACCCCACCATGGGTGGGGTCGGACATCTGCAGATGGATCTCTGAAAGGAGACGGAACATTGGGTTCCAAGAACAGTAACGGAAGGAAGACGCTGGCCCTGCTCGCCGCCACGGCGACGTTGGCCGGAGGCCTGACCGCGGGCACCGCCTACGCCGGTGGCGGCGGCGGAGACCAGGGAGGCACGGGTGGCGGCGGCTCGGCCGCGCAGTTCTGGGCCTACAAGGACGACGCGACGGGGTCGTGGGGTTCCGCGACGGACCTGAACAGCGTGAGCCGCGCCATGGCCGCGCGGGGCGTGCGCATGGACGATTCGGCCGGCAAGGCCGCCAAGGCGTTGAGCGACGCGAACGCGGAATGCGTGGCCGGCTTCCGCCAGAGGCATCCGGGCGAGGGCGACGGCGACTGCCGCGTCGTGGCCGTGGGCGCGGCGTCCGGCAACGGGTCCACCACCAGCGTGTGGAACGGGTCCGGCGTCTACGACGCGAAGATATGGAAGGACAACTGGTACAAGTACGTCGCATCGAACACTTACAACTACGCTGGATCTCAGTCTTATCACACCGGCGATGGCTTCAGCGACGATCCGTCGAACAGCGTCGACAAGATCATGGAACGCCATGTCGACTCGACCCGCAGCATCGTCGTGATCGTGCTCGACAAATACCAGCCCGCCCCGCCGAACTACACGCTGAGCGTGGCCACGAAGGCATCCGGCACGACCACCAAGGCCGGCGACACGCAGAACGTGGCGGACACGGTCACCACCAGCCGTAACGGCAGCTCGATCAGCGAGAACGTGACCGGCACCAGCACGCTCCGCTGGGCCGGCGTGGACGGCACCACCCACAACACATGGAACGGTGATACCGAAGTCACCGCCGAAGGCTACTACTACGCATCCGAGGACGAAACCATCCTCCAGCCCGTCGCACGCAAAGACGGCGAAACCGTCGACCAGATCACCAGCACGCTGAGGTGACTGTGAGCGTCCCGAATCTTCCAGCTACTGGAAGATTCTTCCCGCTGACGAGCACATGAGCGCACCAAATTCTCCAGTGGGTGGAGGAATCTGCCCATTAACGGTTACGATCGCATGGTCGGCACATGCGAGAAGAATCAGTGGCATGACTGAAGCCGCACATGATGATTATCAGTTGCCCGAAGAATTCGAACACTGTTTGAAACTTGCCCCTGTACGCGATGCGCCTAGCGCGTTGGACCGTGTCAAGCAGGTCGTACGCATTCTGCACGAACCAGGCGGATGCCCTTGGGACGGCGAGCAGACCAATACAAGCCTGCTTAAACCACTGTTGGAAGAAACCTACGAATACATCGACGCCGTGGAAACGAACGATCGCGACAACATGCGTGAAGAACTCGGCGACATGCTGCTGCAATCCGTTTTCCAAGCGCAAGTGTGTGCCGTGGATGCGCAGGATCCGTTCGGCATCGACGAAGTGTGCAATCGTCTCGTCGACAAGCTCATCACCCGACATCCGCACGTCTTCCAATCAGACGACGCTACCGACGCTTCCGTGCCAGCACCGGAAAATGCGCAAGATACGTTGAAACTGTGGGAAGCGATGAAACAGAAAGAAAAGCATCGCAAGTCCATGCTCGAAGGCATCTCCCACGCGCAAGGCGCATTGCCGCGCGCCACGAAAATCGTATCGAGAGTACACAAATCGCAGTATTGCGATCAGCTTGAAACAGCATTCACAACAAGCGCAAGTCAAATGGACGAACAGCATGATGGCGATCATCCTTACGCTGACGAAATCATCGCCATCATCCGCAAAGCGCAACGTGACGGCGTAGACGTGGAATCCGACCTGCGTTGCCGCCTGCGCGACATAGAATCCGAAATCGAACATATCGAAAGGACCATGAACCATGAGTGACGTCAAAGCACTCGACCCTGCGCTGCTCAAACAGTATTCCACAGACTTCAACGCTGACCGCGCCAATCTGGTGGCAGCCAACGCGGCAGTATCATCCGGTGTGCTCGCCGCAGCCACCGACTATAAGGGCGAGCGCGTGCTGCAGAATGATTTCTCCATCGAGCTGAAGCAGGGGAGTATCACCAATCAGCGTAGTTCGGGGCGTTGTTGGATGTTTGCGGCGCTTAATACGTTGCGTTATGAGTTGATGCATCGTTGGAATTTGGAGGATTTCGAGTTTTCGGAAACCTACCTGTTTTTCTGGGATACGATGGAGAAGTCGAACACGTATTTGGAGAATGTGCTTGCCACGTTGGATGAGCCGTTGGATAGTCGTGTGTTCGAGGCGATTAATTATGGTCCGGCCGATGATGGTGGTTGGTGGCAGATGTTCGCTGATTTGGTGAACAAGTATGGTTTGGTGACGAAGAGTGCTTATCCGGAGTCGGCTAATTCGAAGAGTTCGGATGCGTTCAAGCAGTATTTGAATACGAAGCTACGTGAGTTCGCGTCCGATTTGCGTGACCGTCATGCGGCTGGAACGTCGTTGGATGAGTTGCGTGCGTTGAAGAATGCGGATATGGCTACGGTGTATCGCATGTGTGCGATCGCGTTGGGTGAGCCTCCGGAGCGTTTTGATTTTCTTGCGCGTATGAGCGATGACGAGGATGACGGCAAGAAGAAAACCACGGGGGAGGGGCCGTCTGAAAAGGCTGCGAAAACCGGTAAGGATGAGCGTCCGCAGATTCGTGAATTCGGTATCACTCCGATGGAGTTTTATAAGAAGTACGTGCCGGTGGATGTGAACGATCTGGTCACGTTATGCAATGTGCCGATGGAGAGTCGTCCGTTTGGCAAGCGGTATCGTATTCGTTTTTCCGCCAATGTGGCGGAAGCGGGTGATATGGAGTTTGCGAACGTGCCTCTTGACGTGTTCAAGAAGGCTGCTGTGGACCAGATCAGTGGTGGTCATCCGATTTGGTTCGCTTGTGATTGCATGCAGTTCTCGTTGCGTGGCGATGGCTATTTTGATTGCGATACCGTGCGCGTTGACCAGCTTTTCGGTACGGAATTCACGTTCGACAAGGCCAAGGGATTGGAGTATGGCGATTGCCCAAGCAATCATGCCATGACGTTGACTGGCGTGAATTTGGATGCTGACGGGCGTCCAAACCGTTGGAAGGTGGAGAACAGTTGGGGCAAGGATAATGGTCAGGATGGCTATTATGTGGCGTCCGATGCTTGGTTCGACCGTTATGTTACCGAACTGATCATTCGCAAGGAGTATCTCGATGAGGCTACGCGCGAAATACTGGCCGATCAGCCGGTCGAGCTTGAACCTTGGGAGCCGCTCACCAAGCGAAGCCGGTGAAGGCTTGCGCATATCGCGCATGATTCGGTTTGATTGCAATAAGGAATGAGATAAACAGTGGAGGGCGTCGATTGACAGATTCGGCGCCCTCCACTTATTGCAGTATTTAGTTATTATTTAATTGCTATTCGGCAGTACCAAGGCATGCTTCGAAGGAACGGCGGGTGAGGCGTCCACGGTTGACGACGCCCACGAGCTTGCCTTGTTCAACCACCGGCACTTTCTTGTACTGTTGATAGCCGAACATCTGGCAGACTTGCGCGATATTGGCATCCGATTGCACGGTGACGGCCGGCTTTGCGGCAATAACCATGACGTTCATATCAAGCAGTTCTGCGTGAGACAGTTCCGGGAATTCGCCGCGGGCCATGCCAGTGACCAGCGTGGAAATGTCGGAAACCGGCGCGTTGTCTTGTGCGAAGCGGCACAGTACGTCGCTATCGGAGATGAAGCCGACCACGTGGCGTTCGTCATCGACGATAGGCATGCCGCTGATGTTCTTTTCCAACATCATGCGCACTGCGTCACGTACCTCGGCATCCGAGGCTACCGTGTAAACGTCATGCTGCATCACATCGGCAACGGTCTTGACATCCAAAGCGGGAACATGCTGTTGCGCGGACTTGTTCCATCCGGCGGCATCGCCGATGGCGTGAACTATCTTGCCGGACAATGGTGCGACGATCAGCATCTGAATCGGCAACGCGATGGTGAAATTGGGGAACATGCGCCAGAATCCCGTGAACGCGCCGAATGTGAAACCGAATGCCATGATGGCGCCGAATACGGTCATCAGCACCACCATGAGGAATTTGACCGTGATGCCTTTCCATACCGCACGGTCGGTTGCTGCGCAGAATGTATTCATAATCGCGCGGGAGCTTGGCGTGCAGATGCACAAATCGCAAATCATGCCGACCACGTAGGCCAACGGCCAGTTGAACAATGCGTAGCTCCACGCCGCCGCACCGACGTCACCGATACGTACGCCGTAATTGAGTGCCGCCATCACATAAATCATGATCGCGGACATGATGAAACTGAAGAGAATGCCCTCCTTGCCGTTACGTGGCATGGAACTTCCTTTCGCTATGCGTTCGATGTGTTGCTGCATCGGCCCCTCTGGTCTGTTCCGCACGTCATGTTCCAACAGGAGCGCGGAAGGCTAGGGGGCGCATAACGAAATCCGAAAAGGTTCGGACGATCGCAATGGCGACTTCCTGGCAAACGAATCGACTCAAGCCCTCAATGGGCATGCAAGATGCGATTCATGAGTCGGGGCCGCTTGCAAATCACAGATTGTTCGCAGACCCCAAGACAAATACGGAAATACCGAACGTGCTCGAAACGCATGTGGAAAGAAAAAGCCGGACGTTTTCGCGTCCGGCATAAATACAATCCGAATAAAACTCGAATTACTCGGCTTACTCTTCGGCGACCAATTCCAGATAGGAATCGTTCCATAGGTCTTCGTCGCCGTCGGGCATGAGCAGCACACGTTCCGGGTTCAATGCCTGCACCGCACCCTCATCGTGGGTGACGAGCACAATGGCACCTTCATACTTGGCGATGGCCTTGAGGATCTCATCTCGTGAGGCCGGATCAAGATTGTTGGTCGGTTCGTCGAGCAGCAGCACGTTCGCACGGCTGGTCACCAAAGTAGCCAACGCCAGTCGAGTTTTCTCACCACCGGAAAGCACGCGAGCCGGCTTCAACGCATCATCGCCCGAAAACAGGAACGAGCCGAGAATCGAACGCGCCTGCGTATCATTCAGTTCCGGAGCCACATGAATGAGGTTTTCCAACACTGTGGCATTCAGGTCAAGCGTGTCATGTTCCTGCGCGAAATAGCCGATTTTGCAGCCGTGACCGTAGTCCACGGAACCGGTGTCCGGCTCTTCCAAATGCGCGAGCAGACGCAGGGTGGTGGTCTTACCGGCACCGTTGTATCCCAAAATCACCACACGCGAGCCCTTGTCAATAGCCAGATTCACGCCGGCGAATACAATGTTCGAACCATAGGCTTTCGAAACGTCCTTCGCCATGATCGGCGTGCGACCGCACGGAGCCGGCTCCGGGAACCGGATATCCGCCACTTTCTCCTGCTTTTGCGCTTCGGACGTGTTCTCGAGAAGTTTCTCCGCACGACGCATCATGTTCTGTGCGGCCACGGCCTTGGTCGCCTTCGCATGCAGGCGGATACCCTGCTGCATGAGGCGTTCCGCCTTCTTCTCGGCCACTTCACGTTCGCGACGGCGACGTTCCTCATCAACCACGCGCTGATGCAGGTAGGCTTTCCAACCGAGGGAATACATGTCGATCTGTCCGAGTTGCGCATCCAGATGCCATACCTTGTTCACCACTTCGTCCAACAGTTCGGTGGAGTGGGAGATGACCAGGAATCCACCCTCGTATTTCTTCAGGTATCCGCGTAACCATTCGATGGAGTCGGCGTCCAAATGGTTGGTCGGTTCGTCAAGGATTAGTGTGTCCGCATCAGAGAACAGAATGCGGGCCAATTCGATACGACGGCGTTGACCACCGGAAAGCGTACCCAATTGCTGGCCCATAACCTCCTGCGGCAGGCCAAGGCTTGCCGCCATTGCGGTCGCTTCGGACTGAGCCGCATAGCCGCCGGCCTTTTCGAAATCCTGCATAGCCTTGTCGTAACGGTTCATCGCTCGGGTCATGACGTCCGGATCCGGATCGGTCATCTCCTTTTCAGCCTTGCGGATACGACTGATGATGGAAGCGATGTCTCGCGCGCTCATCATGCGGTCGAGCGCGGTCTGTTCCGGATCGGCAGCATGCGTGTCCTGCGGCAGATAGCCGAGCTTGCCCGATACACGCACTTTGCCGGCGGTGGGCAGCATGTCGCCGGTGATCACGCGGGTGAGCGTGGTCTTGCCGGCGCCGTTACGTCCGACCAGACCGATCTTGTCGCCCTTGGCGACGTGGAAATTCGTGGGATGCAGCAACGTGCGCGCGCCGATCTGAATCTCAAGCTCCTGCGCTTCAATTGCCATGCCTCAACACCTCTGCACTTTCGTTACTGTCGTTCCAAACTGGCTGTGCCGCACATAACGGCCTGCCCATCATTTCATAAGGCCAAACGCCAATCGAACATCATACCGAACGCCTGTAACCACGTGAATCCCACCGCGTGGTACGCAATCGCAAATGGAATAGATTGCGCGGAAGCGTAACAATCAGATTATTCTGGTGAGCAGGCAAATTCGGAAGGGAGCAAACATGAAGAAAGCTTTGATCATTGTGGATGTGCAGCCGACATTTTGCGAAGGCGGCGAACTGGGTGTAGCCGGTGGCAATGCCGTCGCGGAACGTATCGCGGATTACGTGAATGCGCACCGCGGCGAGTACGAATACATCGCAACCACGCAGGATTGGCATATCGAGCCCGGCTCACACTGGTCGGAGCAACCCGACTATGTGGATACGTGGCCCGTGCACGGCAAGGCCGGCACTCCCGGCGCCGAACTTCATCCAGCGATCGCCGCGCTGCATGTAGAGCATCATTTCAAGAAGGGACAGTATTCGCCGTCATATTCGGGGTTCGAAGGATACGAGGATAATACGGATTCGATTCCTTCCCGCGAACAGGTCGCCTCTGACATGGCTACAGGGCGTACGCTTGCCGTTGCATTGGAATCCGCGGGTATCGAATGCGTCGACGTGGTTGGCTTGGCCGAATCGCACTGTGTCAAGGAAACCGCGCTGGACGCCCGTAAGCTTGGACTTGAAGTGCATGTCATCGAAAACCTGACCGAACCGGTCAGTGAAGAACTCGGCATCGCAGCCCGCCAGCAAATGCTCTCCGCCGGCGTCATCCTCGACTAGTTTCTTGAGGAATGGGACAACGAATGGAGAAGGGATTGTTCAGCAGGCGTGTTTATGAGGTGGTGCGGCGCATTCCGAAGGGTAAAGTCGCCACCTATGGGCAGGTTGCGGCTTTGGCCGGAGCGCCACGCAACGCGCGTTTTGTCGGCTATGCCCTGCATTCGAATCCTGAGCCGGGTGTGATTCCATGTCATCGTGTGGTGTTCCGAGACGGCTCGTTGGCACCCGGATTCGCGTTCGGCGGTCCGGAAAGAC
This sequence comes from Bifidobacterium sp. MSK.13.1, assembly GCF_019131435.1. NCBI lineage: Bacteria > Bacillati > Actinomycetota > Actinomycetes > Bifidobacteriales > Bifidobacteriaceae > Bifidobacterium > Bifidobacterium sp. MSK.13.1. Next base: position 254,081 of record NZ_JAHOMM010000002.1, read on the forward strand.
AGCGGCTTCTGCTCGAAGAGGAAGGCGTTGTCTTCATCTCTCCGAAAGGTATGCCCGAACTAAGCGAGTCAGGCAAGATGAAAGACTCGAACGCCGGAGCTTCCGGACTGCGAGTCGATCTCGCCCGTTGTCAGTGGGACGCCTAGTCGCTTTCAATCCGTGTCAACCGCTTACGCCCCCAACGACATTTGCTTTATCCGCCGTGGTTGGATAATGGGTGCCTGCCATAAGGCGAAGAAAGCAACGGGGACGCAAAGGTGGAACGGCAAGGCATGTGGCAACAGGACGCACCAGGGGCGATATCGGTCGGAATGCCGGTTGTATCGTTGGCACCGGCTCCGCGAACCATGGCATAACATCGGCTTAAGTCGTTGGAAAATAGCGCGACACGCCGCGATTTGCGGAGTTGGCATGCTTCATGTATATTTTCTACTCGTTGCCCACCACGGTGGAAACAACTTGCGGACATAGCTTAGTTGGTAAAGCGCAACCTTGCCAAGGTTGAGACCGCGGGTTCGAGTCCCGTTGTCCGCTCCATTCGAAAGCTTCCGGAAGGAAGCTTTTTTCATATCCGACCGCAAATCCGGGCGTCATCCTCAATTCATCCCGACCGAAATCCGAACTGGAATCCTCCTCTGTTGAGAAAACGTTTGACCACAATGTGAACGTTCTCTTGAAAAGAGATAATCCATGCGAGAGGCTAGGAGAAGTTCCGCCAAAACAGGCAACGATGCCGGGGGAGAGCGGAACGGACGGAGGTAAAACAAATGAACGAGAACAGCGACATTATTTTCGTGCCGGACGATTCCGCCAGCCACGAGTGGACGGAACGGGACAGCGAACTCGTAGAGGAGTATGCGGCCCAGCTTATGAGCATGAGCATCTAGCCGGAAATTAGATGGGGCCGGGTTCCCTCTTCCATGACAGGAAAAGACGTCGCATTCGTACTGTAACTGCGGCGTCTTTTCCTTGTTTTCGTTTAGAATGGAGACTTGCCGCCAAGGCATCGAACACATGGAAAGGCGTATTGTTGGCTGAGATCAGACGGGAGATGGAACGGCTTCGACCCGTATACGAAACCGGTGTCCTACGGTTGCTGCTGCGTAACAATTCCATGCTGTACGTCGCGTTGTTGCGTTCTACGTTCGACCCGCTGACGGGGGAGCTGCCGCGCGAAATCGTCGAAGAACGGTTCGCACGCAGTCTCAACCGGCTCATCGAAACCGGCGATTACACGCTGAAAGACGGGCAGACTGCGCGCGAGGCCGCGCATTCGGTCCTGCTTGACCTCGCCCGCGAAGGGGAAGGTGACTACGCCTGGCTCGCCAATTCCATGGATGTGGCCTCGCACCGCTACCTGTACCGTCTCACAGCGCGAGCGCACCGTGCCATCGAAGCGCTCGACCGGCTTGAGGACACCACGAAAGCGCTGTCCGGCGCGCAGGCCAACAGCATCATCATGGAAATCGAGCATGCTCGCATGCAGTTGACCGCCGATCCGCGCGAACGCATCCGCCTGCTGAAGAGGGACATCGAGGAACGGCAGAAGGAAATCGACGAGCTGGAACATAGCGAGGCCTTGGAAAAGCTCACGTCCGAACAGGTCGGCGACATCATCGGCGTGATTCACAACACTCTGCGAGGAGTGCCCATCGACCTGCGCGAGCTCGCCCTTTCCGAACGGGACAACGGCGACGCGCTCCGACGGCGCATGCAGGCCGGCGCCATGAGCGTGGAAAGCATCCTCACCGCATACCATGACGAATACCGACGCGCGTTCCGCGAATCCGACAGCGGACGTCGTTTCGAAGACGCGTTCCAAGTCATCGTCACCGACGAAGGCCGGCGCGAGATCGACGACGCGGTGCGGGACATCGCCAGAAACCCCTATTTGGATGGCGAGCCGAGCGTGCTGCTCAACCAGGTGCGTTCCGAACTCAAACGCATCTATGAAGGCATCGAGGACGTGCGCCGGCAGATCCGCACGTCCGACGAGGCGGTCAGCCGTCTCGTACGCCAGCAGACCGACACGAGCTACCGGACCATGCTCGCCAAACTCAACCAGCTGTTCGCAAAGACCAGCGCCGAAGCCAAAGCCCATCCCAATGACCAAAGCCGGCCCTACCATACGGACGCCGGGCAGGCGAAATTCCCGACATTGCCATCTCGTCCGGCCAGATCAATGGCGCGCGCCGCATCATCCAGCCTGAACGACGCCCCAGCGGCGACCATCGAAGCGCCGGACCTCAAGAACATGGTCGAAATATGCGGGCCACGGCTGACGCGCATGATCAGGCTTATCCGCAGCAATCCGGTGACGACATCGGACGGCATGTTCGTGGACCTCGCGGCAAGCTTCAACCAGCTGCCGAAAGCCGAACGGAGGGAAAGCGAACTGGTCGGCTTCCTCAGCGCCCTGCGCACGCAGGACGACTCGTCATACGTGACATGGCGCTGCATATCGATCGACGGCAGCGAACGCGTATGGCGCACCAAACCCATTCTCACCACCGAAACGACGCTCGACGACATCATCGAGGAGAGATAAGCATGACGGACTATATCGAAGCCAACATCGAGGAAACGATCCTGACAGAAGGGGAGCCGGTATTGGAAGAGGCCGGCAGCCAGCAGGCCTCGACCGCGCTGTTCAACGGCGACACCGGCGACATGCCCGTCGAAGCGCGCATGGCCGCGATCGCGCTCAAACGCGAACGCTACATCGACGGCAGCCTGTATGACCTCGCCTGCGAGAACCGTGAGGTCGTGGAACGTTCGCTCAACAACGACATGCTCAGACTGGTCGACAACACGAAATACCGCATCATGTACGCGTCGCCGGTCACCGACTCGGAGACATGCATCCGTTCGTTGAAAACACGTATGAGCCTCACCCGCGAGGAGGCCGCCACGCTTGCCGCGCTACGCATCAAAGCGTTGGAATACGAAAACCAGAACGCCGAACCATGCGACTGGCTTATCAGCTTCGACGACATCCGCGCATTGCTCGCCACCGGCGCGGGATTCCTCACCGCCAGCAACGACGAGGAAGGCACTGCGAAGAAAATCACGTCCATCATCTCACGCATGCGCACCTACGGGTATCTCGCGCCGATCGAAGACGACGACATGTACGTCCTCACGCCACTGGTGCCCATGGTGCTCGACCGCGGCCTCGCCGACCAGTGGCTCGGATCCGAAACCACGGACGAGAACGCATCCGCCGACGGCCGCACCGACGCCGGCCCGGACGACAGGCCCATGGAAGACATAGAACAAGACGCATTCGATTTCAACACCGACGACAACCGTTTCGACGAGGAGGAACACTGATGGCAGACGGCATGAAGATCGTTTCCGACAAGTGGATGCTACAAAGCCGACAAATCGTCAACTGGGGCTCATACGGCGGCTGGCACGAATTCCGCCCATCCATGGACGAAACCATGCCGGTGACCCTGCTCGCCGGCGCCAGCGAATCAGGCAAATCCACACTCGTCGACGCGCAAATCTCACTCCTCTACCCATCCGGAACCCCCTACAACAAGGCGTCGAACTCCGGACGTTCGGAACGCAACGACTACACCTACCTGCGTGGCATGATCGGCGTAAGCGATAGCGAAAACGGCGAAACGCCGATCTTCCTGCGCGGCAAAGACGCCGACGGCACCCCACAGAACATCTGGGGCGCAATCGTCGACACCTACGTGAACAAAACCGACGGAGGACTGCTCTCCTGCGGCAAATTCCTCTACCTGAACGCCGGAGACGGACAAGACGGACTACGCCGCCGCTACATCACCTGGAACCGAACCATCGACCCACGACTCATGGACCAGTACCGCAACACACCATTCACCCGGTCCATGTTCGAAAAAACCTATCCGGAATGCACCACGCACACCAACGCCGCGGCATTCCACGCCTCCATCTGGCAGGACATGGGCCTAAGCGCCGACGCCTGCCGCCTCCTGCACAAAATACAATCGGCGGACGCCCCCTCAAAACTCGACGACATCTTCAAGCAAGGCGTGCTCGACATACCCGAATCCATCCGCCTCGCCCACGAAACCGTCGACGACTACAACCGGTTCAACGAAAACTTCCACAGCATGGAAGACAAAATGGCCCGCGTCGCCATCCTGCAAAACATCCAGACACGCTACGGCGAATACGCAAAGCAAACCAACGAACGACGCGAATACGAACCCATCAACCCCGACAGCGAACATGGCAACGCAACACTGTCCGCATGGGCGCGCTCGCGCATGGCCAGCGAAGTGCGCGCTGGTCTGCCGGCCGCGCAGCGCAAGGTCAAGGAGTCGCAGGAGGCCATCGATCGGGCGATGCAGCGCGTCGGCGAGCTCAACACGCGAATCGACGCCGTCAAGGAACGTATCCAAGGCATCGACGGCGGCAGTCTGCAGCAGCTCGGCAAGGATCTTCAACGCGTGCGCCAGGACATCGACGAGGCGAGCAGGCAACGTCATGTCATAGCCGAACGATTCGAACAGGTCGAAGGCAGGCTTCCCGACAGCGAGCAGACATGGGACGCCAAACGCGCCATGCTCGCCGAAACGCTCGACACATACGAGGAACGGTTGAAGGACGCGAACGACAGATTCCAGCAGCTGGTAGGGGAGCGTCACGACCGCCAGCGCGACCGTGACAGCCTACGACGGGACTATCAGCGCAAACTCACGCACAGGACGCGCATCAGCGATGACATGGACGACGCGCGCACGCTTATCATGCGGGCGACCGGATTGGACGCGTCCGAACTGCCGTATGTGGCCGAACTGATGGACGTGAACGAACAGGACGAACAGTGGCGTCTGGCAATGAACGTCACCTACGCGCCCATCGCGCAGACCATCCTCGTCGACAAACGCCACGAGCAAGGATTCGCGGCGAAAATCAGCGCCATCGACCCGAAACTCATGACACGACGCACGTGGCGGTTCATCGACACCGGCATGCAATACGAATCCTCCGCCAGCGAAGGCTGGATGTCATCGAAACTGCAATACCGGGAGGACTCTCCGTTCGCCGGATGGCTGAAAAACCAGACGACGTCGCCACGGTTCGACGCGCGTTGCGTGCACGCCATCGACGACATGAACCATGACGAACGACAAGTGCAGGCCGACGGACAAATCAAATCCGGCGACCGTGGATTCCACGGCAGCAAAGGACTACACCAGGTCATCGGCTTCATGAACGAACAATACCTGGCCGAACTGAAAAACCAACTCGACAAGGCGGAGCAGGCGTTGCAGAACGCCGACCGTCGAAGCGAACAAATGTCCAACGCCATCAGCCTGCTGCAAGACGAGCACGAGCTCGCACGAATCGTAGCCGACATGCCATGGAGCAAAATCGACGTGAACGGACTACGGGAACAGGAAACGCGAATCCGCAGGCAGATCGAACGCATCGAAAACGACCCGGAACTCGGCCAACTGCAAACCGAACTGAAACAGCTCAACCAACAGGCCACCGCCGAAAACAGAAACCAGTACCAAGCCGAAGACGACCTCGACAAGGCCCAACACGCCGTCCAAGCCGAACAAGCATGGCTCGACGCCTACGGCAACGACGAATTCGACGACGCCACACTATCCAGCATGGTATCGAACCTACTCGCCGACGCATACGAGAACTGCTTCGGCGCATCCGTACGCGCGCAAGACCGGCCAAAACTCATCGCAGGCCTCTTCGACCATGAAAGCGAAACACCATTCCACACGCGCGCGCTACGCAACATCGTACGCATCGCACGCACACGAATCCAAGAAATCGACGCCAGATCCAACCAACTGCGCGCCGACACGGAACGCATCATGGACGACTACCTCAAAAACCACTCCACAGACGACAACACCGTCATGGCAAGCGTGGAAGACTATCGATACTTCCTCGACGAACTCGACGAACTCAACATGCTCGTCACCCGCGCCGCAACCGACGAAGAATACGCCAACAGCGTCAAAAAACTCTACATGAGCTTCCAACAGCTCAACCGTGCGCTACGCACCGACGAAGAAAACATCAAAGAACAACTCAACCGCATCAACAGCATGCTCAAAGGACAACAATTCGGCCCACAAGGCGGCAGACTATCACTCGACGTGACCTTCAGCCCAATCGACCGACAATTCGAAACAACCCTCAGCCGCATCCTGTCAAAACTGGAAGACTGGACGCGCAACGCAAGCGACAATCCCACGGAAACACGCAACGCATTCAACAACTGCGAAACATTCGTGAACAGACTGCACAACGAACTCGACAAAATACACGACACCAACGGCATCAAAGCATACGGCGCACGCAACCTCGACCCACGCGTACGCAGCTCATTCTACGCAATCGTGCACCACGACAACGCCCCCGACGAACGCATCAGCTCCACCGGCGGAAAATCCGGCGGAGCCCTCCAAGAACTCACCTCATTCGTCTACGGCGCAGCCCTCATCTACCTCCTCGGCGGCGACCTCACCGCACGCCCCACCTACACCACGCTCTTCCTCGACGAAGCACTCATCAAAGCCGACGGCCGCTACACCAAACGCGCGCTCGCCGTATTACCCCGACTCGGCTTCCAAATCATCGTCTCCGCCCCGGAAAGCAAAACCGCGGAAATCCTCAACGTCGCCAACAGAGCATACGTCGCATACAAAGACCCATCCACCGACAACTCATACCTACAGGAACTCGACAGCGAAACCATCACACAGGACGAAACACAGCCCACCACCGCACCCGCGAAACCAACAACGGAGGCATAACCCATGGCAACGGCCAGAAGCACCACCAACAGCGACATCCACAGCCAACTCAACGGATACGTCACCGACTATCTCACCAAGCACATGTATGACGCCAACACCTCCTGGCCATTGCGCAAAACCATCCGACTACCCAAACAAGCCGAACTCGAAGCCCACTACACGCACATCCGTGCCCAAGACGAAGCCATCCGCAACTGGGCACAACAACACCACTGCGAAACCAGCGAAAAAACCAAAATCATCTCCAACGGAATCGTCCGACAAACCAGCCAACTCATCGACTCGGTAACCATACCCGACCTCAACACGGCCCTCAACATCACCACACCACAAACACGCAAACTCTACCAACGCGAACACCAACGCGCACACACCATCACCAACCAATTCAACCTCGACTCCAACACCTCCATAAAACATCGCCAAAATCCTCAAAAACCATGACGACACCGACTTCAACCTCGTCATACAAGCCGCACACTACTTCGCCAACCACAACACCGAAAACATGACCCCACGCATGGTCCCCATCCCCGGATTCAGCGCAAAATGGCTAGGCAAAACAACATCAAACCGCTGCAAAGCAATCTGCAAACTCCTCAAACGAGAACAACTAGCCCTCAACGACCGCCACGGAGAAATCCGACTCCGACTCCTCGACACACAACACCACAACCAACCAGACCTCATCGTGACACAACCATGGACAGACGGCGCGCCACACGACATCACCCACATCATCATCGTGGAAAACAAAGACACCTACCAAGCCATACCCACAACAGAACACGCCATCTGCATATTCGGCAGCGGACACGCGGCAACCCGAATCAAAACACTACTACCTTGGATCACAACCACACCCCACATCATCTACTGGGGAGACATAGACGCAGACGGCCTCGAAATACTCTCCGAACTACGACAAACCGGCATCACCTGCGACTCCATACTCATGGACAGCACAGCATACAAAACATACGAACCATACGGCACCAAACTCGACACAAAAAAACAACCCCTCAAAACACGCGACCCCAAACCAACACCAGGACTCACACAACACGAAAGAAACTTATACGAACAACTCTGCACCGGGAAAAACACAACCTACCTACGAATCGAACAAGAACGCATCCCCATCAACGACGCAATGACAATACTCCACAACCAACACCAATGGAACACAACACACCACAAATAGAACACCTGTTCGAAATCACAATAAAAATGAGGTATCCTAAACAACTAGAACAAAGAACAACCACCAGCGGAGGCAAGCCGTGGCAACCAAACACACCAACGCAGCAAGCGGCGAAATCATAGTCGAACGCATACTCACCAGCGACGCATTCCTCGCAAGAGAAATCAAAAAAGCCCCTCTCAAAACGAAAAACGGTTCACTTACAGCCGACCTCAAGCACCTGCCCAACGACCTCAAAATCACCATCCAAGGCGCTCGCGAGCATAATCTGAAGAACGTGGATCTTGAGTTTCCGCGCAATCGCATGGTGGTGTTCACCGGACTGTCGGGCTCCGGCAAATCCTCGCTCGCCTTCGATACGTTATTCGCCGAAGGCCAACGCAGATATGTGGAGTCGCTGTCGGCGTACGCAAGGCAGTTCCTGGGGCAAATGGACAAGCCCGACGTCGATTTCATCGAAGGTTTGAGCCCTGCGGTGTCGATCGATCAGAAGACCACGAACCGCAATCCACGTTCGACTGTCGGCACGATTACCGAGATTTACGACTATCTGAGATTGCTGTTTGCCCGCACTGGCATTCCGCATTGCCCGGAATGCGGCGCGTTGGTCAGCGCACAGACGCCGCAACAGATGGTGGACGCGTTGCTGCAGTATCCGGAGCGCACACGATTCCAGATTCTCGCGCCGGTCGTCCGTGGGCGTAAGGGCGAGTTCGAGGATCTGCTTGAACTCTTGCGGGGCGACGGCTACGCACGAGCGCTGATTGACGGCGAAATGAAGCAGCTGTCCGACGACATCAAACTCACCAAGCAGAAAAAGCACACCATCGAAGTGGTGGTGGATCGACTGGTGGTCAAGGACGGCATCCGTCAGCGTCTGACCGATTCCATTGAAACCGCATTGAAGCTCGCCAAGGGTATCGTGGTGGCCGATTTTGTGGATTTGGATGAGAAGGATCCTGACCGCCGTAAGCCTTTTTCCGAAAAACGCGCATGCCCGAACGGGCATCAGCTTGAACTTGATGAGATTGAGCCGCGCACGTTCTCGTTCAACGCCCCGTACGGTGCCTGCCCGGTATGCACGGGCATCGGATACAAGCTGGAGATTGATCCGGAACTGGTGATTCCCGATCCCAGCAAGACACTGAATGAGAACGCCATCGAACCGTGGGGCATGACCAAAGGCACCGGCGAATATTATCGCCATGTGCTTGAGGGGCTCGGCGATGAGATGGGTTTCGATCTCGACACCCCTTGGAAGGATCTTCCGGAAGAGGCCCGTCAAGCCATTATGTATGGGCGTGATTTCAAGGTGCAGGTCTCGTATCGTAACCGTTGGGGTCGTATGCGCGAATATTCCACCGGTTTCGAAGGCGTGGTGCGTACGCTGATGCGTAGGCATGACGAGACCGACTCCGATCAGATGAAGCAGTATTACGAATCGTATATGCGTGAAGTACCTTGTCAGGCATGCCAAGGCCGTAGGCTTCGTCCGGAAGTGCTGGCGGTGACCGTTGGCGGGGAATCCATTGCCGATGTGTGCGACATGTCCGCTGAGACAAGCCTCGCATGGATGGACGGCTTGCAGCTTGAAGGGTCGGCCGCGCAGATCGCCGGCGAGGTGTTGAAGGAGATTCGTGCCCGTCTTGGATTCCTCAACGACGTCGGACTGAACTATCTGACACTGTCTCGTGCCGCCAAAACCTTGTCTGGCGGCGAGGCGCAACGTATTCGTTTGGCGACCCAGATCGGTTCCGGTTTGGTGGGCGTGATGTATGTGCTCGACGAACCATCCATCGGTTTGCACCAGCGTGACAATGAGCGGCTGATCACCACTCTGCATCATCTGCGCGATCTTGGCAACACGCTGATCGTTGTGGAGCATGACGAAGACACTATCAAAAACGCTGATTGGGTTATTGACATCGGACCTGGAGCTGGCGAGCATGGCGGCGAAGTGATCTATTCCGGTCCCGCGAAAAAGCTCGTTGACGCTCCGCGTTCGGTTACGGGCGACTACATTGCCGGCCGCCGAAAGATCGAGGTCCCGCAGTCCCGTCGCAAAGTACGTAAGACCAAGCAGTTGCGCGTGGTTGGAGCCCGCGAAAACAATCTGAAGGATTTGACGGTCAACTTCCCACTGGGAGTATTCACTTGCGTGACGGGTGTTTCGGGTTCCGGTAAATCCACTTTGGTCAATCAGATTCTGTACCCGGTGCTTGCCGACAAACTCAACGGTGCGCGCATCGTGCCCGGCAAGCATACCCGTGTGGAAGGTGTGGGCCAGTGCGACAAAGTGATCCACGTTGACCAGAATCCGATCGGACGCACTCCGCGTTCCAATCCGGCCACCTATACCGGAGTATGGGATAAGATCCGCACGCTGTTCGCCAAAACCCCTGAAGCGCAAGTCCGTGGATACGGTCCGGGGCGGTTCTCGTTCAATGTCAAGGGTGGCCGGTGCGAAGCATGCCATGGCGACGGCACTTTGAAGATCGAAATGAACTTCCTGCCGGACGTGTATGTGGACTGTGAGGAATGCCATGGCAAACGCTACAACCGCGAAACGTTGGAGGTGAAATACAATGGCAAATCCGTTGCCGACGTGCTTGGCATGCCGATCGAAGAGGCTGCCCAGTTCTTCAAAGCGTATCCCTCCATCTCCCGCTATCTCGACACGCTTGTGCAGGTCGGACTTGGGTATATCCGACTCGGACAGCCTGCTCCAACGCTTTCCGGCGGCGAATCGCAGCGTGTGAAGCTTGCGACCGAGTTGCAGCGAAGGTCTACGGGCAAAACCGTGTATATTCTTGACGAACCTACCACGGGTTTGCATTTTGAAGATGTGCGCAAACTGCTGCTTGTCTTGCAGGGATTGGTGGATAAGGGCAATACCGTTATTGTCATTGAACACAATCTCGATGTGGTCAAGTCGGCCGATTGGATCATCGACCTTGGGCCGGAAGGCGGTGACGGAGGCGGCACCATCGTTACCGAAGGTACGCCGGAACAGGTGGCTCAATGCGAACAGTCTTGGACCGGCAAGTTCCTTAAGGGCATGCTGTGAGCGCACCCATCGAGCGGCACAGCCAGGAGGTTTGGCGCAAAACCGCCGAACAGTTGAACGGCGACGGTTTCAGTGTCGGTGGTGATGATTCTCCCGGCAAAGACGTAAACAAGAACGGCGCGCCTCTGCTGGGGGATTCACGTGACCTGTTTCGTCCGAAAACATCCGACATTCCGGCGCAGCCGGGCGTATACAAGTGGCGAGATGGTGAAGGCAGGGTCATTTACGTAGGCAAGGCGAAAAACCTGCGCAACCGTTTGACCAATTATTTCCAACCGTTGTATCAGCTGCATCCCCGCACTCAAACCATGGTATTGACGGCCCGCAACCTGGAATGGACGGTCGTTGGTACCGAACTTGAGTCATTGACGTTGGAATACACGTGGATCAAAGAGTTTGACCCACGATTCAACGTTGTGTTCCGCGACGACAAAACCTATCCGTATCTGGCGATCTCATCCGGTGAACGCGTGCCGCGGGTGTGGGTGACCAGAAGCCGCAAACGCCGCGATACAAGATATTTCGGCCCGTACGCCAAAGTATGGGATCTGCGTCACAGTCTCGACCGTCTCCTCAAGACTTTTCCTGTGCGCACCTGTTCGCAGAACGTTTATCATAAGGCGGAAATCACTCATCGTCCATGTTTGCTTGCGTCCATCGGCAAATGTTCGGCCCCTTGCATTGGACGTATCAGCGTCGAGGAACACCGGAAGATGTGCGAACAGCTTATTGGCGTATTAACCGGTCGCATCGGCAAATCGTATATCGCACAGCTCACGCGTGAAATGAAGGAGGCCAGCGACGAGTTGGAGTTCGAGAAAGCGGCTCGGTTGCGCGATCAGATCCAGATGCTATCCACAGTGGTTGAGCAGAATGCCGTGGTGTTCGATTCCGATGTCGATGCGGATTTCTTCGGCGTCGATTCGGACGAGCTGGAAGCTTCCGTGCACGCGTTTTACGTGCGTGCCGGTTCCATCCGAGGTGAACGCAATTGGAGTGTGGAACGGGTTGAGGATGTGACGGATGAGGAGCTGATTGCCGACCTTATTGTGCAGGTGTATTCGGAAACCGCAGGGGAGACGATTAGGGCTTCGCAGTCGACTGTTGTCACCGAACAACGCAATGCCATCGGATCGACGCAAATCGTGACGGCGACCGATGCGGTGGCACGCGCGCAAGCTACCAGGGAACGTAACGAGCGGCAGGATCAGACCGGTCGTGCGGATTTGTTGGCTCCTATCTCTCCGGTGCCGCGCGAGGTGATTGTTCCCATCGAGCCGGCCCGGCGTGAAGAGCTTGAATCATGGCTTAGCGGATTGCGCGGTGGTGCCGTGAGCATTCGCGTGGCCAGCAGAGGGGATAAGAGACAGCTTCTGGACCGTGCCAACGATAATGCCAAGCAGGCAATGCAGCGCAGCAAGATGAGTCGCATCAGCGATATGGGCGCCCGCAGCACAGCCATGAATGATGTTGCCAAGGCTTTGGGACTTGAACAGGCTCCATTGCGCATCGAATGCTACGACATTTCCAATACCGTCGGCGGAGCGTTCCAGGTCGCTTCCATGGTGGTATTCGAGGACGCGATTGCCAAAAAGTCCGAATATCGTCGTTTCGCCATTCGCGGAGCGGACGGACAGGGTGCACTCGACGATTTGAGCGCATTGTACGAGACGCTGACGCGACGATTCCAACATGGCAATATCGCCGGTGACTCCGGCGAAAGCATGGATAATGAACGTCGGGCATCCGAGCATGGTGACCAGACTCATGAACCGACTGTCCAGCAGAACACCAATCGGCATCATTTCGCATACAAGCCTAATCTGGTGGTGGTCGATGGCGGCAAACCGCAGGTCATGGCGGCCGCGAAGGCGCTTGAGGATTGCGGTGTGGATGACGTGGCCGTGTGCGGATTGGCAAAACGTTTGGAAGAGGTGTGGGTGCCGGATGACGACTATCCGATCATTCTCAAACGTCAATCCGAAGGCATGTATCTACTGCAACGCGTCCGCGACGAATCGCATCGTTTTGCCATCACCTATCATCGTCAGACCAGAAGGAAAGGCGCGTTGCGTTCCGCCTTGGACGATATTCCAGGCGTCGGCGAGGCATACCAGAAGCGCCTACTGAGCCATTTCGGCTCGGTTCGTGCCATGCGTGAGGCGGATGTCGAGGATTTCGAGCAGGTCAAAGGCGTCGGAAAAGCCAAAGCCGCAGCCATTTACCAAGCGTTGCACGCCCACGACGGGCAACCGTCGACGGAAAATGCCATTTCGTCGAATAGTCCGAAAGATGAAATGGAATAAGATTGGGTAGCGAAAAAAGACAATCGGATTGCTAGCATGATGACGGTGAATATATAGGGAGGGAATATGACCGAGGTCAACCACCGGTGCGCGGTTCTGGGCAAGCCCATCGCACATTCATTGTCTCCGGTGCTGCACAATGCCGCTTATCACGCGTTGCATCTTGACGACTGGTCGTACGACAAGCATGAGGTGGGCGAGCCTGATCTTGAGGGCTTTCTTGAATCGCTTGATCCGACCTGGTCGGGACTCAGCCTGACCATGCCATTGAAGAAAACGATCCAGCCATACGGAACACCGTGCAATACATGGGCCAAAGAGCTTATGGTTGCCAATACCGCGGTGTTTGATTGGACCAAAACCTGCGTCAATGGCAATTCGAACATCCCCTTCATCAGGCTATATAACACGGACGTACGCGGCATCGAACTCGCTTTCGAACACTCGTATCAGACACGTGCGATAACGCCGAAGACGGACCGTTCGGGAACGGCCGTGATCATCGGCAACGGCAACACCGCAACGTCGGCGTTAGCGGCATGCGTGGAGATGTCTGCGATCGGACATGTCATCGTTGTGGCTCGCCATCCTGAGAAGAACGCCGATCTCAAGCCACTTGCCGAACGGTATATGCCATCGGAACAGCCGATCAGCATTGTCGGCATGGACCACGCCATCGAAGCGTTGCGCCAGGCTGATGTGGCGATAAACACCATTCCCGGATTGGCTGCGGACGGTATTGCCGAATCATTGAGAATGCCAGGTGTGCGCATGCATGGAACATTGCTCGACGTCGTATATGACCCACGCCCTACCAAGCTGATGCAGGCATGGCGCCAACAGGGAGGAATCGCCATTGGCGGCGAGCAGATGCTGTTGTATCAGGCCATGGTGCAGGTCTGGTTGATGACGGGAATCTGGGATGACGATCCGCCGAGCGGTATGGTTGATCAGGATTGCACCGCGCGTTTGGAACAAGCCATGCGCATCGCGCTTGAGGAGGCTCTGTGATGGCACAGAAAGACATCGACGTACAGGCGAATGGCACGCATGCCAGCGCCCCTTCGCCGGCTGAAGGTTTTGAAGTATTGCTGATCACCGGCATGAGCGGTGCGGGCCGTTCGCATGCTGCCGACAGCATTGAAGACATGGGTTGGTATGTGGTTGACAACATGCCTCCAAAACTGCTGGTGCCCTTGGTGGACATGATGACCACGGGATCCAATATTCACAAACTCGCCGCTGTTGTCGACGTGCGTTCCCGCGACTATTTCGATGACCTGTCCGCGGTGCTCAGCCATCTGGACGATCTTGGTGTGAAAACGCGTATCCTGTTCCTTGATGCCAGCAACGAGGTGCTGATCAAACGATATGAATCCGTACGCAGGCCTCATCCGTTGCAGCAGGGCAATCGACTGATTGACGGCATTCTCGAGGAACGAGATCTGCTTGAGAATCTCAAAGAACGTGCGGACATCGTTATCGACACGTCATCATTGAGTATCCATCAGCTGTCCACGAAATTATATGAGGCCATGCTCGGATCCGGTCCGACCACGGTTTCCGTGCACATCTTCAGTTTCGGTTTCAAATACGGTATTCCCATCGACGCCGACTTTGTGGCCGACGTGAGATTCCTGCCGAATCCATTTTGGGTTCCCAGGCTTCGCTCGCTGACCGGACGCGACAAAGAGGTGAGTGATTACGTACTTTCCAGCGAAGGGGCCGCGGACTTCCTCGACTCGTATGAAAAGGCGCTTTCGATTGCGATTGAAGGATATGCGCAGGAAGATAAGCATTATGTGACTATTGCGATTGGTTGCACCGGAGGCCAGCATCGTTCTGTCGCGATGAGTGAGGCTTTGGCTAAGCGACTGCGTGCGAGGGGGTTGTCGGTTTCCGTTTCCGCACGCGAGCTGGATAAGCGGTCAGCGGAAAAATGACCGTATTATGAGAGAATAGTGTCCATATGTAAAGAAACCTGGCTGTGATTGTCCAAGATATTCGGTATCACAGTAAGCCGTGGCAGTGCGGAATGATTCCGCGACTCGCCTGAAATTTAGGGAAGAACAGCAAGGTAGGAGGTTGGCTCTTGGCTCTTCTGGATGACGTCAAAAGCGAGCTGGCCGCAATCGATAACGAACTGCCGATCGCCAAAAAGGCGCAGGCGACAGCGATGATTCGATTCGGCAATGGTTTGCACTCGGTGGATCACCACATTCTCGTGCAGGTGCAGCTCGACTCCCAAGATGCGGCTGCTTGGCTGCAGGACACCATCAAGAACCTGTATGGTCATGAAGCCACGCTTACTCCTGTCTCTAGGCAGACGCCAACCGGCACCGTGCAGCGTTATGTGATTCGCGTGCCGAAGGGCAGTACGGCGCTCGTGCTGCAGACCGGCCTGTACAGCCGTTACACCAAGAACATGGTGCTTGGTCTTCCAAGCGATATCATCAACGGCAAAATCGCGCAGATCAAGTCCGCATGGCGCGGCGCGTTCCTCGCCAACGGACGTCTGTCCGATCCAGGCAAGGCCAGCTATCTTGAAATCGTGTGCCCGAACCATGAGGCCGCTCTGGCACTGGTCTCCACCGCACGGCGTCTGGGCATCACCGCCAAGCCGCGTAAGCTACGCAGCTCCGAACGCGTCACCCTGCGCGATCCCGACGCCATCGAACGTATGCTCATTCTTATGGGTGCGCCGCGCTCCGCACGCGAGTGGACCGGAAAGCGTTCCGACGGCGAAGCTCGGGGCAAAGCCAACCGTCTGGCCAACTTCGACGACGCCAACATGCGTCGCAGCGCCAAGGCGGCTGCGGAAGCATGCGACAAGGTTCGTCAGGCGTTTGAGATTCTTGGAGATGACATTCCAGACAACCTCAAATCGGCCGGCCAGCTTCGTCTCGACCATGCTGATGCGTCGCTGGAACAGCTGGGACGTTTGGCCGATCCACCAATCACCAAGGATGCCATCGCGGGCCGCATCCGTCGACTTCTGCAGCTCGCCGAGAAAACCGAAAAGGCGCGCCGCCAGTCGGCTTGATTGAATCTTTTATGCAAAACACCATGCCTGTTTTCGAACAGTATGGTGTTTTTGTTCGTTTGGGCTTGTATTATTCGTAAATGGCAATATGGCCATTCCACGCTTACAAGCGGCTAGGAAAGGATATACATGAAGACACTCAAGGATCTTGGAGATCTCAAGGGCAAGCGCGTTCTCGTTCGCGCCGATTTCAACGTTCCGCTGGACGGCACCACGATCACCGATGACGGTCGTATCAAGGCCGCTCTGCCGACCATTAAGGCCCTGCGCGAAGAAGGCGCGAAGGTCATTCTGATGGCTCACCTCGGCCGTCCGAAGGGCAAGGTCGTTCCGGAACTGTCCCTTGCCCCGGTCGCTGCTCGTCTCGGCGAGCTGCTCGGCATCGAGGTCCCGCTGGCTGAAGACACCTATGGTGAGGATGCCCAGGCCAAGGTCGCCGCAATGGGCGACGGCGATGTCGTTCTGCTGCAGAACGTGCGTTACAACCCGGAAGAAACCAGCAAGGATCCGGAGGAGCGCGCCGCTTATGCCAAGAAGATTGCTGCGCTCGGCGAAGCGTTCGTATCCGATGGCTTCGGCGTCGTGCACCGCGCACAGGGCTCCAATTACGACGTTGCTGCCGATCTTCCGGCTGCTGCCGGCCTGCTGGTCGAGAAGGAAGTCAAGGCTCTGTCCCGCGCTACCGTTGAGCCGGAACGCCCGCTGACCGTCGTGCTCGGCGGTTCCAAGGTCTCCGACAAGCTCGGTGTGATCGAAAACCTGCTCGACAAGGCCAACCGTCTGGTCATTGGCGGCGGCATGGTTTACACCTTCCTCAAGGCCAAGGGCCTTGAGGTCGGCACCTCCCTGCTGGAAGAGGATCAGGTCGAGACCGTCAAGGGCTACATCGAGCGCGCTGAGCAGAACGGCGTCGAACTCGTGTTGCCGACCGATATCGTGGTGAACCCGGTCTTCCCGAAGTCCGATGAGGACATCGCTCCGGAAGTCGTGGCTGCCGACGCCATTCCGGCTGACAAGATGGGTCTGGACATCGGTCCGGATTCCCAGAAGCTCTTCCACGACAAGATCGTGGATTCCAAGACCGTCGTTTGGAACGGCCCGATGGGCGTGTTCGAGGTTCCGGCTTTCGCTGCCGGCACCGAGGCCGTGGCCCAGGGTCTGGTCGACGCTACCGCAGCTGGTGCGTTCACCATCGTCGGCGGCGGTGATTCCGCTTCCGCAGTGCGTAACCTCGGCTTCCCGGAGGATGGCTTCTCGCACATCTCCACCGGTGGCGGTGCCTCCCTCGAGTTCCTCGAGGGTAAGGAACTGCCGGGCCTGAAGGTGCTCGACTGATTGCTTAACGCATAACCGGAGGTGCTCCCTTATCAACAAAAAAGGTGGGGGAGCACCTCTTGTTTTCACTAACCCGAAACCACGGCGTACGAACACTGAATGAAATAAGAACGGAGGCAGGCAAACACATGGCATCGCAACGAATTCCACTGGTCGCCGGCAATTGGAAGATGAACTTCGACCATCTTGAAGCCACCTATTTCGTTCAGCAGCTCGCATGGAAACTTCGTGACATCCATTTCGACTACCGCCATTGTGAAATCGCATTGATGCCGTCCTTCACATCGTTACGCAGCGTGCAGGTGTTGGTCGAATCCGACAATTTGAAGATTCACTACGGCGCACAGGCTGTTTCCGTAACATCGCAGGGCGCGTTCACTGGAGATGTGTCTGCCGATATGATCGCCCACCTCGGCTGTTCGTATGTGATTGTCGGACATTCCGAACGACGAAAGTACCATCCGGAAGATGATGCGAACATCGTGGATCAGGTACGCGCTGTTTTGGCGGCCGGAATGCAGCCGATTCTTTGCGTCGGCGAAAGCTACGAGGAACGTCGCAAAGGCATTGAGCTTGATTTCGCCGTGGGGCAGGTGCATGACGTCACACGCGATCTTTCCGACGAGGAAGCGTCGCGTCTGATTGTGGCGTATGAGCCGATATGGGCCATCGGCTCCGGAATGGTGGCCACTCCACAATCCGCTCAGGACGCGGCCAAGGCGATTCGGGATGATTTGGCTGAAACTTTCGGCACGCATGTAGGAGAGTCCGTGCGCATTCTGTATGGTGGCTCCGTCTCCTCAAAGAACGCCGAAGAATTGATTGGCGAGCCCGATGTGGATGGATTCCTTATCGGCGGCGCCGCGCTGAACGTGGATGAGCTCACCAGAATCTGCCAGCTCACCATGAATGCGACAGTATGATGCTCGCGGAGTAATGTTTTTATCGAGTTGGCCTTTCAAGGTGTGGTCATTATTCGATTTTCTCAATACCTTGCGCTATTGTTAACAGCAGTGTTTACGAACTGGAGGTTCACTCGTGTCCGCTATGGCCATCGTCAAGCTTGTGCTGCAGATTATTCTTGTTATTTTCAGCCTCTTGCTCACCCTGTTGATTCTGATGCACAAGGGTAAGGGCGGCGGTCTGTCCGATATGTTCGGCGGCGGTCTCACCCAGAATGCGGGTTCTTCCGGTGTCGCGGAAAAGAACCTGAATCGTTGGACCGTCATCATCGCGGTGCTGTGGGTTGCCATCATCATTGCCCTCGGTCTGATGACGAAGTTCGATCTCATCTGATTGGCTTTTTGCTTCGGCCCATGACTGGATTACAGTCATGGGCCGAAGTGTTTTTTATCGTAGTATTGTC
This sequence comes from Bifidobacterium sp. MSK.13.1, assembly GCF_019131435.1. Lineage (NCBI taxonomy): Bacteria > Bacillati > Actinomycetota > Actinomycetes > Bifidobacteriales > Bifidobacteriaceae > Bifidobacterium > Bifidobacterium sp. MSK.13.1. The sequence goes on from NZ_JAHOMM010000002.1 coordinate 273,196, forward strand.
TACAACATACGAGCTAAGGATTGATTTGACGTCTTTGAAAATCGAGAAAACCCAAGAAACCACGATGGTCGTCGCGGATTTGGACGGTACTTTGCTGCATGATGGCGAAACGTTCGAGGAACGTTTTCTTACACAACGTTCCATCGATGTGATTAACCGCATGCACGATAATGGCGTGACCTTCGTTGTGGAAACGGCACGTCCGGTCAGCACAGGCTTTTCGTTCGTGGAAAAACTGCCGGTTGATGCCGTTGCCTATCTCAATGGAGCATTGATCGATTTCAATCCAGCCTCATCAAATTATGAAATGCTCACTTCGCCGATGCTGCCGGAAGACGGCCATCTCAAGAAAATCGGATTCTCCTCACAGCGAGCATGCGAAGTCTGCAAGAATCTGTTGAATGAACTGCCCGGTATGGAAGTCGGCATTGTCATGGATGATGTGAGATACACCAATTTCGATGTTACGAAATATTGGAAAACACAGACCTGGCGATACACTGACTTCGACGATGTTCCTGAAGGCATCGCCGATAAGCTCATTATCTTCCCTAACGATGAGCAGCGGAATCAGGTCGGTTCTCTTGTGCCCAACGATTTTGACGTACATATCTCTGAGGGATCGCTGTGGATGTTGATGAATCCTCAAGCCAACAAGGAGCATGCGTTGGATTTGCTGGCAGAACATTTTGAGACGCCGATGAGCAATACCGTCTCATTCGGTGACGATTTGGTCGACATTGCCATGCTACGTAAATCCGGCAGGGGAGTGGCGGTGGCGAACGCCAATCCGGATGTGTTGAACATCGCAGATGAAATCTGTCCATCTAATAATGATGACGGTGTGGCGCAGTGGATTGAAGATAATCTGCTGTGATGTCTCGTGATATTCAAGAGTTACATGAGTTGAACTTCGTGAATTGAACTTTTGTCGCAAAAGGATGCGAAATAGTTACATTTGATATTGAACTTCCGCAATTTCGTTAGTTGGTTTGTGTTAGGATTTGAACTAGCGCTTGATGAAAATTGAACTGAAAGGACTAGTATGGCGGAATCGTTCTCCAACCGGTTGAACGTCGCTATGGCGTTCCGCAATGTCAAACAAATTGACTTTGTGCATGCTGCTGAGAAGTTCAATATCAAACTTGGCAAAAGTCATATGAGTCAGTACGTGAGCGGCAAAACCGTGCCGCGTGCCGATATCGCCCATTTTCTTGCGGCTTTTCTGCAGGTCAATGAGGACTGGCTGATGGGAAAGGACGTTCCCATGGAGCAGAACGTCGCCACCTTGCCCGCAATCAAGTCTGATGAAGCCCAACATGATAGCAATCCTGCATCAGCGCAATCAACAGAAGGAAAGACTATGCGCACCTTTACGAAATCTCATAAGCTCGACAATGTGCTCTACGACGTTCGTGGTCCGGTGGCGGACGAGGCAGCACGCATGGAAGCCGCGGGAACGCATATTCTGAAACTCAATATCGGCAATCCTGCGCCATTCGGATTCCGGACTCCGGATGAAGTCGTGTATGATATGGCGCAACAGCTCCCTGAAACCGAAGGATATTCACCGTCCAAGGGTCTGTTCTCGGCACGCAAAGCCATCATGCAGTATGCACAGCTCAAGAATATTCCGAACGTCTCCATCGATGATATCTTCACCGGCAATGGCGTCAGCGAGCTCATCAACCTGTCGCTGTCCGCGTTGCTGGATGATGGCGACGAGGTGCTGGTGCCTTCGCCGGACTATCCTCTGTGGACCGCCTGCGTGAATTTGGCTGGCGGTACCGCCGTGCATTACATCTGTGATGAGGGATCCGAATGGTATCCCGATATCGACGATATCCGCTCTAAAATCACGGATAAGACCAAGGCAATTGTCATCATCAATCCAAATAATCCGACCGGAGCGCTTTATCCAAAGGAACTGCTGCAACAAATCGTCGACATTGCCCGAGAACATCAGCTCATTATTTTCTCCGATGAGATTTACGATCGTTTGGTCATGGATGGACTGGAGCATATTTCTATCGCATCGCTGGCTCCGGACCTGTTCTGTGTAACGTTCTCCGGTCTGTCGAAGTCGCATATGATTGCCGGATATCGCATTGGATGGATGATACTTTCCGGCAACAAGCGTATTGCGAAGGATTACATCGAGGGCTTGAACATGCTGGCGAACATGCGTATGTGCTCGAATGTCCCAGCTCAGTCGGTGGTACAGACCGCTTTGGGCGGGCATCAGAGCGTCAAGGATTACATCAAGCCAGGTGGCCGTGTGTACGAGCAGCGCGAACTGGTCTATCAGATGCTCAATGAAATTCCCGGCGTTACCGCAGTTAAGCCGAAAGCGGCGTTCTATATCTTCCCGAAGCTGAACGTCAAGAAGTTCAATATTCACTCCGACGAGCAGTTTGCGTTGGATCTTCTGCATGACAAGCATATTCTGATCAGTCATGGCGGTGCATTCAACTGGCAGAATCCGGATCATTTCAGGGTGGTATATCTGCCACGTATCACGATGTTAAAGGAAACCGTAAGTGAGATCGGTGATTTCTTGAGCACATATCATCAGGCATGATGACCTTGATTGCTTGAAGGGCTTTCATGGTGTGAAGTACGCGCAGCATCGCGACACTCCGTCCCCAAATACTTATAGTCATACTGACCATAAGTAGGGCTACGATGGCTCCGGCCTTAGGGCCGAGCCATCGTTTCATTGTGAAAGGGGATATTGTGAACGATTTGCTCAAAGGAATCGGCAACGTCGTCAATCCGAAGCGTGTGTTCCGCGAGCTGACTGACTTCAAGCCGGGGGAGTTTGTCCTGATCGCGGTCATGCTGTTGGCGCAGTTGGTGTCATTCTTCGTGTCCAAAGATTTTCCGCGGCAGGTTGAATTGGTCTGATTTCCGGCCTATGCATCGTGTTCAATCTCATTCTCGTCGACCGTGGGCGACTGACCAACTATCTGTGGGGCTTCATCGGTTGCGCCACTTGGCTGATCGTTGCCATCATGAACCATCTCGTCGGAGACATCTTCGCTCAGATCTTCTACGTCACCATGCAGTTCGTCGGCGTATGGGTGTGGCAGCGCCAGCTTGATCGTCAGGAAAAAAACGAGTATGAGGAAGTCAATGCCCGCATGTTCACATGGTGGCAAGGCATTCTCGCCGTCATCGCAACCATCGTGATCTATCTGATTGTGGTATTCGTGTCGAGCCATACTGGCGGTGTACAGGTTCGGCTTGACGGCACGCTGCTGCCGCTTGGTATCGTCGGACAGATTCTCATGACATACGGCTACCGCAGCCAGTGGGTCGCATGGATTATTCTTGACGTGATCAAGGTGGTTATCTGGTTCAACCAGCTTTCCGCCGGAGGTCCTGGCGCCATGTCGATGTTCGTTCTTCAGGTGGTCATGTTGGCCAACGGTTTTTACGGCGCATGGGTCTGGTTCCACAAGAGCAGCACTATGGCCGTATCGGATGATCTGCAATCAAGTATTTGCACGGAAAGCATAATCGCAAATGGTGGCCGCTGATCAATCAATCGTTCCGTCGCGAGTTCACAACGATCATATTGGTTGTTGGGCCGGCTTCCGTCGGCAAAACCACATTGGTGACACGCTTGTCGAAATTGTATGATGCTCCGATCGCGGTCGAGTATGCCCGTGAATTTGAGGAAGCCTGCAATGTTGACGATGATGAACTTACCGCTTTCGATTACGAGCGGCTGATTCTTTCCAAGTTCTCTCAGAACGAGCATGCAATAGCATCGCATGCCAATCATGGCATCGTTTTTCTTGATACTGATGCCATGGTTACGCGTGTCTATGCGGAACGCTATCTGCCGGCCGATGAGAACGCCAAGCTGCAAGCCGACATTCGATATGGTGATTGAACAGGAGAAGCCTGATCTGGTGTTGCTGATTCCTCCGATCACCGAATATGTGGATGATGGGTTCCGTGCAATGCGGTGGGCTTCGGATCGGTATCGGTTCCATGAGACTTTGGTACGCGTCATTCAGGAGTCACCGTATGCCGACCGTGTGGTGACGCTTGACAATCCAACTTTTGAAGGGCGCAAAACGCAGGCGATTCAAGCGATCCGCCAGGCCACTGGTTTTACGCCTCGTACCGGAATAAGCTGAAAACATGTAGAGCAATAGCAGAAACCCCCTGCCAGAATTCTGGCAGGGGGGGGATCCTTAGCTTAGATCGCTAACACTTAAGCAAGAAGCTCAGCCGTTGACGCGGTCGATGCCAGCCTGGACGTCAGTAAGGACGGAATCCCAGGACTTGATGAAGGAAGCGACGCCGTCGGCTTCCAGCTTGTCGGTGACAGCCTTGAAGTCGATGCCCAGCTCAGCGAGCTTGGCCATGATGGCGTGGGACTCTTCGTAGGTACCCTTGATGGTCGGAGCGCCGTTGCCGTGATCGGCGAGAGCGTTCAGGGTCTTCTCCGGCATGGTGTTCACGATGAGCGGGGCAACGAGCTCGTCAACGTAGACGCAATCGGAATAGGCCGGGTTCTTAGTGCCGGTGGAGGCCCACAGCGGACGCTGCTTCTTGGCGCCCTTGGCTTCGAGAGCAGCCCAACGCGGATCGTTGGCGAACTTGTTCTCGAACAGCTCGTAAGCGAGGCGAGCGTTGGCGATAGCGGCCTTGCCCTCGAGAGCCTTGGCCTCATCGGAGCCGATCTCCTCAAGCTTGTTGTCGACGGCGGTGTCCACGCGGGACACGAAGAAGGAAGCGACGGAACCGATGTGCTTCAGGTCATGGCCGTTGGCGTCAGCCTGAGCGATGCCTTCGATGAAGGCATCGATGACCTGCTCGTAACGCTCGAGCGAGAAGATCAGGGTGACGTTGACGGAGATGCCCTTGGCCAGGGTTGCAGTGATTGCCGGCAGGCCTTCGAGGGTTGCCGGGATCTTGATCATGGCGTTCGGACGGTTGACCTTCTCCCAGAGCTCGACAGCCTGCTGCTCGGTGGCTTCGGTCTCGTGGGCCAGACGCGGATCAACTTCGATGGAAACGCGGCCATCGACGAAATCGGTGGCTTCGGCGATCTCACGGAAGATGTCGGTGGCGTTGCGCACGTCGGTGGTGGTGAGCTCGCGGATAGCGGTCTCAACGTCAACCTTGCCGAGCTCCTTGAGCTGTGCATCGTACGGGCCGACCTGGCTCAGAGCCTTCTGGAAGATGGACGGGTTGGTGGTGACGCCAACGACGTTCTTGTCCTTGATGAGCTCCTGCAGGTTGCCGGATTCGATACGGGTGCGGGACAGATCGTCCAGCCAGATCGAGACACCGGAGTCAGAGGTGCGCTGAGTTGCTTCAGTCATTGTTTTTCTCCTTGATACCTTTTTGGATCAAATCTTTATTTATTGTGCGGTAAAAGGGGAGAGGCACATGCATCATGCCCCTCCCCGTCGAATCACTTGGCGGCTTCGACTTCCGCAATGGAGGCCTTGGCGGCTTCGACAACATGCTCGGCGGTGATGCCCAGGTCGATCATGTTCTGAGCACCGTCGCCCTGCAGGCCGAACTGCTCGATGGAAACCGGCTTGCCGTAGGAGCCGAGGTACTTGTACCACGGCATGGCAACGCCAGCCTCGACGGAGACACGAGCCTTGACGGAGGCCGGAAGCACAGCTTCCTTGTACTCGGCGTCCTGCTCCTCGAACCATTCGAGGGACGGAGCGGACACAACGCGAGCCTTAATGCCTTCACCAGCCAGGGTCTTGGCTGCGGAGACGGCCCACTGCACTTCGGAACCGGTGGCCATGATAATGACGTCAGGGGTGCCCTCGGTGTCGACAAGCACGTAAGCGCCCTTCTTGACGCCGTCCTTGGCCTTCTCAGCGGTTTCGGCAAGAACCGGAACGCCCTGGCGGGTCAGCACCATGGCTGCAGGCAGAGTGTTCTTCTTCTCGAAGAAGTAACGGTAGGCTTCGGCGGTCTCGTAAGCGTCGGCCGGGCGGACGACCTCAAGCTGCGGGATGGCACGGAAGGAAGCCAGGTGCTCCACCGGCTGGTGGGTCGGACCATCTTCGCCGACGGCGACGGAGTCGTGGGACCACACATACAGGTTCGGAATCTGCATGAGGGCGGCCAGACGCACAGCGGAACGCTCGTAGTCGGAGAACATGAAGAAGGTGCCACCGAACGGACGGGTATGGGAGCCCAGCAGGATGCCGTTGGTGATGGTACCCATGGTGAACTCGCGCACGCCGAAGTGCAGCTGACGGCCGTACGGGCTGCAGACCGGCCACTGCTTGGTGGCGCACTCGGCAGGAGCGAAGGTGGCAGCGCCCTTAAGATCGGTCTTGTTGGAGCCACCGAGGTCGGCGGAGCCGCCCCAGAGTTCCGGCATGACAGCGGCGATGGCGTTCAGCACGGAACCGGAAGCGCCACGGGTTGCAACGCCCTTGCCGACTTCGAAGGTAGCCTCGAGGTCATCGATGGCCTTGTCGAAGCCCTCCGGCAGTTCGCCGGCCTTGAGGCGGTCATACAGGGCAGCGTTGTCTGGGTTGGCCTTGCGCCATGCGTTGTACTTCTCGTCCCATTCCTTGTGGGCTTCGAGGCCGCGCTCGGCAACCTTGCGTGCGTGAGCCAGAGCCTCTTCGTCGACATGGAAGGACTCTTCCGGATCGTAGCCAAGCAGTTCCTTGAGGCCTGCGACGGCTTCGGCGCCCAGCTTGGAGCCGTGAGAGGACGGATCATTGGTCTTGCCCGGGGTCGGCCATGCGATCAGGGTATCGACCTTGATGAGCTTCGGCTGGTTCGGAGCGGCCTCGCGAGCCTTGGCGATGGTGTCGGCCAGACCCTCGACGTCCTCCTTGTAGGAGCCGTCAGGCTGGATGAAGCTGAACTCGTCGGTGTACCAGCCGTAGGCCTGGAAGCGCTTGAGCACGTCCTCAGCCAGAACCAGATTGGTGTCGCCTTCGATCTGGATGCGGTTGGCATCGAAGATGACGGTCAGGTTGCCCAGCTGCTGGTTGGCAGCGAGGGAGGCAGCTTCGCCAGAGATACCTTCTTCGATATCGCCTTCGCCGCAGATGACCCAGATGTTGTGGTCGAACGGGGATTCGCCTGCCGGAGCTTCCGGATCAAGCAGACCACGCTGGAAACGCTGGCCATAGGCGAAACCAATGGCGGAAGCGAAGCCCTGGCCCAGCGGACCAGTGGTCATTTCGATGCCCGGGGTCAGACCATATTCCGGGTGACCCGGGGTACGGGTGTCAGCACCGCCGCGGAAGTTCTTCAGGTCATCCAGAGTCAGGCCGTAGCCGGAGAAGTACAGCTGGACGTACTGGGTGAGGGAAGCATGACCGCCAGAAAGGATGAAGCGGTCGCGACCTTCCCAATTGGGATCGTTCGGATCATGCTTGATGAAATGCTGGTACAGAGTGTAGGCGATAGGCGCCAGGGAGACGGGGGAACCCGGGTGGCCGTGTCCCGCACGCTCAACCGCGTCGGCCGACAGGACCTTGGCCATCTTGATGGCGCGCTCGTCCAGCTCGGTCTCCTTGAATTCGGTCATGGATTACTTTCCTTCCAATTGGTCGGGCCGCGTATCCGGCTTGTGCCGAGCGCTCGACGCCCTCACATTGCGTTTTCCATAGTAGCGATGTGAGGTGACGTTGTGGTGGATTTTTGGCGTGTTTTGGTAGTTTGTGTTCTGTTAACGCTCACAGTTAACATTCTCGTGCGATTGCTCTGTTCGATTGGTGGTATGACGAGCATTTCGGGAGATTGCTATCGGGAAAAACGAGAAACGAGTACTCTGGAAGCGAACGTATTAGCACTCGCGCCTCGCGAGTGCTAATACAATGGGAGAAGTATTTACGGAAGACGGTTTCTCCTAATATCGCAGATATTCCGAAAACCGGCTCCCGCTGAATCGTATCGTGTATACATAAAGAGGAGGCACGCATGACGCAGTCAAGACGTATGTTGGTGCTGCGTGCCGTCGTCGAGGACTATATTCGCTCGCAGGAGCCAGTCGGTTCGACCACCTTGACCAAAGATCATGATCTGGGCGTCAGCTCGGCCACCGTCCGTAATGATATGGCCGCCTTGGAAGATGAGGGATATCTTATTCAACCCCATACGTCGGCAGGGCGCATACCAACGGAAAAAGGGTACCGATACTTCGTGGACCGCTTGGCCACAGTGGTGCCGATGTCTGAAGCGCAACGCCGTGGCATCAACAGTTTTCTGTCGGGATCCGTCAATCTGCAGGACACCTTGCAGCGCGCAGCCCGCCTTCTGGCACAGATCACCGGTCAGGTCGCGGTTGTGGCGGCCCCGTCGTTGGCGAAATCGACATTACGGCATATCGAAATCGTTCCCGTATCAATCAACACCCTGTTGGCCGTCGTCATCACTGACACCGGCCGAGTGGCGCAACATATACTCAACGTTTCCGAGTTGCCGGACACCACAGTGCTGTCGCATCTGGTCAACGAAATCAACGCGCAGTGTGCCAGCGTTTCTTTGACACGAACCGCGGACTGTGTCAGGCAGATGTCATCCCGCAAGGAATACCGCCCCATCAGTAAACTGGCGGAAACGCTTGCTCAAGCTTTCGATGGCATGGCCGACGACGAGCGCGCGAGCGAACTCTATATGGCAGGAACCTCACGACTCGCGCACCAGCGTGCCGTGGCCGATCTTGCACCATTGTTCGATGCGCTGGAAGAGCAAGTCGTGCTCATGAAACTCATGAGCGCGTTGAGCGAAACCACGCAATCCGATGGAGTCGGAGTGGCCATCGGCTCCGAAACGCACACGCCCGGTCTGCTGCATGCATCCGTGGTGACCAGCGGGTACGGTCGAACCTCGGCAACCGCTGACGACGTAACAAAAGGCGAAACTGCGGAGGAGCAGGGGAGAGAGACAAGCAATCACACCACTGCAGCGCAGGATTCCACCGAGCCCATCGCCTTCGTCGGATCCATAGGACCGACGCATATGGACTATGCGGCGACCATGGCAGCAGTGCGTGCCGTTGCCAGATATCTGACCGCATTCGTGGCTCACGACGAAAACCAAAACAACAGCTGACCCCGCCTTATGGCACAATGACACGCGAAAAGCAATAGGGAGAAAGAACAACCGTGACGGACTATTACGAAGTGCTGGGCGTAGACCGCTCCGCAAGCGACGACGAGATCAAAAAAGCTTATCGAAAGATGAGCCGCAAATATCATCCCGATATCGCAGGTCCGGAATTCGAAGACAAATTCAAGGAAGTCAATAACGCCTACGAAGTGTTGTCCGATCCACAGAAGCGTCAGATGTTCGACGCCGGCGTGGACCCGAACGATCCGAACGCCGGCGGCATGCATGGCGGATTCAGCGGCGGATTCGGCGACATGGGTGACATTTTCAACATGTTCACCGGAGGTGCTTTCGGCGGTGGCAACGGCGGTCCGACCCCTCGTACACAGCCGGGACGCGATGCACTGGCCACAGTGACCATCGACTTGAAGACTGCGGTGTTCGGCGACACCGCACATGTTGAAATCAAAACGTTCGGTCTGTGCCAGGAATGCGCCGGCACCGGCTGCCAGAAAGGTACCCAGCCGGCACAGTGCCCCGACTGCCATGGTCAGGGCTACGCACAGCGCGTGGTGCGCACCATGCTTGGCCAGATGATGACCACCGCTCCATGCGAGCGTTGCGAGGGACATGGTACCGTTATCGAAAATCCGTGTCCGTCCTGCCTTGGTCATGGTCGTGTGCGTATCACCCGTAATGTCGGCGTGTCCGTGCCTGCCGGCGTGGCGAACAATACCCGTCTGCGTCTCGCTAATCAGGGCGAGGTGGGTGAAAACGGCGGTGTTGCCGGCGACCTGTATGTCGACATCCGCATCGCTCAGGATGACACCTTCACTCGTGACGATGATGATTTGCACTGCTGGATCCAAGTGCCGATGAGCTGGGCCGTACTGGGGCATGATCTGGAAATCGACACGTTCGATGGCAAGCAGTCTGTGAGAGTGCCTGCAGGAAGCCAGCCTGACGACACTGTGACCTTGAAGAATCTGGGCGTCACGCATCTTAACAACAAGAGCGAGCGTGGCGATCTGGTGGCGCATATCGCAGTGAAGATTCCGACAAAGCTCACTGACGACGAGCGTGCCTTGATGGAACGGTTTGCCGAAAAGCATGACACAGATGCCCAACATGTTGCGGTAAGCGCACGCCCGACTTCCGGAACGAAGAAGGGCTTCTTCTCCAAGCTGAAGGATGCACTGCGCTGAATTTCCCTATCCTCATGTCGTACATCCGATGAGAAAACGTTAGATCGCATATCAAATAGCCGGTTGCTTCAAAAACGAAGCAACCGGCTATTTTGTCAATGTTTCTGCTGTAGCAAGCGGATTGCCTCACGCCTACAACAGCCAATCATTAGGCATATCTATGTGTTTATTTGAGCAATGACCGGCACATAGCGCGATACTGGTTCACATAGCCACCGCCGAAGAACACGCAGTGGCCTGCGATGGGGTAGAGCTGCCACAATGTGGTGCGCTCCTGCCATCCTGCTTTCAGCGGATGTACGGACTGGTATCCGTCGAGAATGTCCCGCAAGTACGACATGCCGAATAGGTCAAGCATGGCGAGATCCTCTTCACGATGCCCGCCGTGCGCGGCTGGGTCGATCAGCACCGCTTCCACGGATCCGGAATCGGCCGACCACATGACATTGCCGCTCCACAGATCGCCGTGCACTCGTGCTGGCTTGTCATTGGCCGCCTTGCCCAGTATTTCAGGCAACGCTTCAATGACGGCCTCAGTCAGTTCCATATCGTAATCAGTGAGTTCACGGCGCTTCATACCAAGCTGTACCATCGGACGGAGCCTGCCTTCGGCCAAATATGTCGCCACATCATCCCATTCGCCTGCGTCCATGGGAACGGGATCCTGCAAGGGGCCGAAATAACAAGTTCCCGTATATCCGGCTGGGGCAGATCCAAAGTAATCGGCTCCGGCATCATGCATACGTGCGAGAGCAGCGCCGAAATCATGCGCGGCCTGCAAAGTCGGACCACAGGCGTTCACTCGTTCAATGTTGAGATAATCCTTGCCCCAGTCGTACACGTCTACCACACGTGGCCCGCCTTTGGATTGCGCTTCGCCAAGCCACTGCAGGCCACGGCCCTCGCATTCGAAGAAACCTTCAGGACTGAATGCCCTGCTCTTGCGATATTTGCTCATGCTGCCCGACCTTTCCTTGCATGATCCGCCACATTTGCGAGACCTTATGGAATCGTTAGTGAAGCTCCGATGGGTTTTGGCACCATTGTGTGCATGGTTTGAGACAACTCAAGGATCCATAGCGAAAAATTAGACCCCTCTCGCTAGTCTTGGATGCGGAAAAGCAGACGAAACCATTGATACATATAAAAGAGGGTTCATGAATTTCTTCCAAGCGATTTTCCTTGGTCTGGTGCAGGCATTGACCGAGTACCTGCCAGTTTCTTCCAGCGCGCATATTCGCATTATCGGCGATTTGATGCTGGGATCCGATCCGGGCGCCGCGTTCACCGCAATCATCCAGATCGGCACCGAGCTTGCCGTGATTTTGTATTTCCGACATGACATCATCCGCATTCTTGGAGCATGGTTCGGCTCCCTGTTCGGCAAAGAAGGCAAGGATTTCAAAAGCCGTATGGGAGCGCACAATCCAGACACGCAGATGGGCTGGTTCATCATCCTCGGCACGATGCCGATTCTGATTGCCGGCCTGCTGTTCAAGCATGCGATCGAAGGGTCACTGCGTAATCTGTGGATCACCGTCACCGTACTTGCATTGTTCGGCGTGCTGCTGTGGGTGGTCGACGCCCGTTCCAAGCAGGTCAAGACCATGAAGGAAATGACCTGGAAGGATGCGCTGATCTTCGGCATCGGCCAGATGCTCGCATTGATTCCCGGCGTTTCCCGTTCTGGGGGCACCATCACCTTTGGACGCGCCATGGGATACACCCGTGAGGCAGCCGTTCGAGTGAGCTTCCTCATGGCCATTCCTGCCGTGTTCGGCGCAGGCATTCTGGAAGCCGTATCGGCCGTCAAGGACGTTGCCGCGGGGGATGCCGGTATGTTCCCCGGCTGGGGTCCTACCATTGCCGCAGCCATCGTGGCATTTGTGGTCGGCTACGTGGTGATCATCGGCTTCCTGAAGTTTGTTTCCACCTTCTCGTACAAGGCATTCGCCATCTACCGCATCGGCTTGGCGATCGTCGTGGCATTGCTGCTGATTACCGGCGTGCTTTCGCCGCTGGAAGCCGCAGCTGCAGCGTGAATCTAATTCGATAATCGAATAACAAAAAAGTCGGGCCGATCATCCTGCGATGGTCGGCCCGACTTATATATTCACTGCTTATCGCCAATCACAACTTAATTGCCACGCAAGAACGATTCAGCCTCACGAATCAGCTCTTCGCAAGCGGGCATGCCATTCGACGCGATACGTTGCGCTTGAGCGTTCAAATCGTAGTCGCGTTCCAGACAGGCAAGATAATCGCCGGCATGCGTCTGCTCGACAATCTCGTCGGCAGCCTTGCGCCATTCGGCGGCTTTTCTGTTCAAATCACCTTCAGTCAGCGGATGCTCAAGTAAAAGAGACAATGCGCGAACCAATTCCAGCGTGCCCTGCAAGCACTCGGTATTCGCACAGTAATGGGGTACGGACACCCACATGGATGTGGTATGAAATCCTGCGTCCGCCGCAAATGCGTCAAGAATGTTGGGGATGCCCACAGGGCCGTTATATTCCTTGTCGGGTTCGCTTTCGCAGTCATTTCTGGAAATGTCAAGCGGCAAAGGCCTGGTGTGGGGGCAATCGTCGAACATGGATCCAAGCGTGACGATACCGCTCACATCGTAGTCTTCTGCGATGCGCAACGTCTGCCTGCAGTATTCCTCCCAACGATAATTTGGCTCGGGGGCGATCTGAGCGAGAAAATGCAGCGAGGGGGAGACTGCAATGTCATAGAACGTGGTCTGTGGCCAGATGATTCGTTTACGACCTTGTACCGAGCAAATCATCGGACGGGCTACCTGATAGTCGTAGAAACCCTCATTGTCGATATGATGCACCTCCTGTGAATCATATCGCGACACAAGATGCCGTATGACGTTCGTCGCAGCCTGGCAGGCGTCATTCCACCCCTCAAACGCGGAGATCATTATTGTCTCGCGTTTTTTCGTCTCCTCACACATGCTTTAAATGTATAACGAAATCATATTTCCGCAAACACGCTTCCGCCATCGGTGAATGTGACGAGCAGGGCATCCCGATCTAGACAACAGCATCTCAAAATACCCGAATGTCAAGAAAGCTCAAAACCTTTTTCGGTAGATAAAAGCCCTTTGAAAACAGCAAAACACGAACACGACACGCGGACTTGCAAATTTTGAGAATGCGGATATAGTAGATACTCGTGCTCAGGCAGTAGTACTGCGGAGAACATGCGGACATAGCTTAGTTGGTAAAGCGCAACCTTGCCAAGGTTGAGACCGCGGGTTCGAGTCCCGTTGTCCGCTCTAAGGTTCCGATTGATTATCGACCTTTAGGGTGGGTTAGCCAAGCGGTTAGGCAGCGGCCTGCAAAGCCGTATAGACGAGTTCGACTCTCGTACCCACCTCTTGTTGTGCTTGACGTGTGCGAGTGCGACGCATGACCCGGGCGGTTGGCGCAGAGGTAGCGCACTTCCCTGACACGGAAGGGGTCACAAGTTCGAATCTTGTATCGCCCACTGGAACGTGAGTTCCTATATAACCCATCATCGGGTGATTGGCGCAGCGGCTAGCGCACTTCCTTCACACGGAAGGGGTCATAGGTTCGATTCCTATATCACCCACCATCGGGCGGCACGTCGTGCCGCCTTTTTTGTTGGTTTCGTTGGGTTTCCGCCGTTTCGTGCGGCATGTCGGAAACGGGTGGCGCGTGGTGTTGGGTTTGGGCGCCATAGCGATTCATGGCGCCTATACTTCCAGGCAACGCAACATCAATCAAAAAGTCGAGCAGGATCTCAGAGGTAAGCTGGGACTGCCGGCCACAGGCGAAATCTATTACGTGCAGGATCGTCCGTTGTATCAGGAGTACGAGAATCTCGTTCTGACCACCTACGACAAATGGTTCGGATACCATCCATGATGGAACGATTTTCGACAAGGCCAACGTTCCTGCAACAGAGGAGGGCGGTGATTATGTTCACCAGTATATGGTGATTTTGACTGACTACAAAGAATCGGTTGATATTGGATGGTATCAAATGTCTTCCAGCACCGATGAACCTGATGATCTCGTTCAGGCAGGCATCGACGAATTCCAGAATTATGAGAACCAGTTCCTGAAGGATGAGGATCTTGTACGGCCTATTTTGATGCTGTTGTAAGGCATGAGTTGTCTCACAGGGAAATCTGGGCGCGCTGCGGAACCGCGGGTCCGCCTGTCGCGGGCAACTTGATTGGAGCTGCAACCAACTCCTATGCAGTGAAATACATGGGTGCGGATAAATCCCAGATCGAGTCCACGCAGGGAGAAGACTATAAGATGACGCAGCAGAGCGACGCGGTGGCCGAGGCCATTCACTCCGGCGATGCTCCTAATTCAAGAAGAGCCGTCTGCAACAAGGCATTGCGGGAAATGATCGACGAGCAGCGCTGAAATCAATCCCCGCGAATATAACTTCGAATACAGTTTTAAGTCCGGAATACACACTATCCGGGCTTTTTCCGTGTTCTTTCAAGGTGTACGGCTACAATGGCAGCTTGTGAGTGACGAAGCATTGAATCTCAATCAGCCGGTCAAAGACATGGGGCCGAACGAGTTGAAGGCTTATGCCAGGCTCGGCAAACAGCAGCATGACGAGGCGAATCGTGAGCTGGAACGCCGTTGGCGCAGCTATGATGACATGTTGCCAAACGACCAGTTCGTGTCAATTATCGACAAGACTGAGGGATAAGACCCACTTTACGGTGTATGATTCGTGACCATGCCGGTCTCAATACCGGCTATTTGCAAGGGTAATGACTAGAATGGCGACTATGACTGATCCGATTCCAAGCGCAGGTGAAACGACCATCATTGGCCTTCCTGCAATAACCGTACCGGTGACTTCCACCGGAGACCGTCCTCTGACGAAAGAGGACCTTGAAACCATCATGCGTCTTGCCGATGGCACGGCATTGCTGATCTCGACTAGGGGAGCGGTGTCGGGGTCGCGGTATCTTCTTGACGAGGATGAGATTACCGTCGGCCGTGATCCAAGAGCGGACATTCTTTTGGATGATTCCACGGTTTCCCGCGCCCATGCGGTGTTCCGCAGGTCTGACGGCAGGTATTCCGTTATTGATGCGGGCAGCTTGAACGGCACCTATGTGAACCGCCAGCGTGTTGATCAGCAGGAGCTCAAGAATGGCGATGAGATTATTCTTGGCAAGTTCCGTCTGGTTTATTTCGACAATAAAGCCGTCATTGCCGGTTGATCCACGTTATGCGGGATAGACTGTGTACAACAGCTTCGCGCCCATGAGCTTCGCACGAATGCTCATGGGCGTTATTGTAGATGTCGTAGGAGAGCGTGATGAACGAAGCAGAGCCAACAACGCGGTTGCGTCTGCATGTGTCGACTGCGGTGCAGGGGGAGTTATTCCCCGCGACCGGCACTCAGCCGGTGACGCGCGGCTACAAGGGTACGGTGGCTTCAAAAGTAGCAGGCATCACTTATCGTCAACTTGACTATTGGGCTCGCAGACAAATCGTGGAACCTTCCATCACGCCGTCGCATGGATCCGGTTCGCGCAGGCTGTACTCGTTCAAGGACGTGGTGATCCTTGCTGTGTCGAAAAGACTGCTTGACGCGGGCATCAATCTGCAAAATGTGACGACTGCCATCAGTTTTCTGACGCAGCGTACCGCGGAACAACTTGAGAATATCACGATTATGTGCGACGGTCAGCAAGTGCACGAATGTACGGATAGTGAGCAAATGGTGGCGTTGTTGCAAAGCGGTCGGGCGGTATTCGGCGTATCGGTGGGATCTTTATGGAAGCAGATCAGAGAGACTCTTGCCCACGAGGAATACGTCGATCTGACCACCATGCCTTCCATGATGGGTGGAAACCGACCTGTTGACGATATCACTGCAATGCGCATGAGAAAGAACTTCGAGGCGCAACATCAGACACGCGCCGCCGCGTCACTGTAACATACCAGAATGCATGCCGTATGGTTGATGCGGACTAAGACGGATGTACGAGTCGTTGATATGAGATAGATATGTACAGACAGACATACAACAGGGGAGCAATACATGTTTGATATTCTGCCGGCATTGCTGTGGATTGTCGCAGCGGTCATATCGTTGAACATTTGTTCGATTACTGCAATTCGAGGAAATATCTTCTCAAAAACCAAGAGTGACGTATATCCGGTACGCTGGTCAATTGTCGGATTGCATTTCACATCGCTGATCATCGGAGCTCTGCCGTATCCGATATATACGATGTTCAAACCCAGCTTTTCCTTGAAATTTCAGCATTTCTACGAACAGGTTGGTTGGCCGTCGGCAGCACTGATGGTTATGCTCATCGCCACGGAACTGGTGTTTATGTATCTGCAGGCCCGAAACGGCATGAAAAGCGAAATGGAAAGAAAACTCAGCCAAGCCATTAAGGACTAGCCAAAAGACATCCATCGAAGCGAAAACGCAGCCGTGTGGAAAAACGTCCAGCGAAGCGAGGACGCACCATCCATCATGCCGGTGGGTTATGTCGAGCAAAGTCCCGAAAGGGACGTGCTGGCATAACCCACCGATGTTATGTACAGAAAAGAGCGTCAGTCGAAAACTGCTGTAGCTTTTCTGACATAACATACATTATCGGACAAAAGTGGGAGCAGGTGCAGGGGGTATTTGAGATGTACGCGATCTCTCAAAACCCCAGGTATGCAAATGTCATCGCTGGCATGCATACCCAGGGGTTTCTTTGTCTTTATGCACAAGATGATCCGCTCGTGCATCAGCCGTTATCTATCAGGCGAAATAGTCTTCGATGGTTTGCGCAAGCTCACTAACCGAATCGATCACCTTATACGCGCCATGTTCTTTCAGCTCGCCAGGCTCGGCATAACCCCAGCCGCATCCCAAGCAATCCAGACCGCACGCTTTGGCTCCGTCAGCATCGGTCCAACGGTCACCGACCATGAGCGCCTTATCGCCAGCGGCTTCGTCAAACCCAATGTGGTCGAACGCCCATTGAATAACCTGATCTTTGTCGAGACGCGAATTATCTTCGCTGGCACCGTAAATGCCGTTGACCATGGTGTCCAAATGGAAATGCTCGCAAATCGGAATGCACTGATACTGCGGCTTGCAGCTTGCGATCGCCAAGTAGTATCCGTCAGCACGCAGTTTGGCCAACTGTTCTGGGATACCGTCATAAATGGTATTGTTCAAACGGCCCGGAACCTTTTGACCCGGATTATTCGGATCATCGAACACCGCTTCCTGCGCATAATACCTGCGGTAGATGGCAATGCCCTCATCGAGTAAGTCGTCCGGAATATTATTGCGCTGCAACGACTCGACAATTGCAGGACCAATGAATCGCTGCAACTCCTCATCATCAGGCACTGGATACCCCAGTTCCTCAAATACCTTCACCACACAACCAATGATGCCCGGATCAGACTTGGTCAATGTGCCGTCAAGGTCAAGCAGAACGACTTTCTTGGGTTGCTTGGTCTTCTCGGACATGAGATTAATGCACTCCTTGTTAAATGCTCGATGCAATGTGAACTGTTCAGATAACAATTATGCCCGGTCTTACTGACCGGGCATGCAGTTCAAGTGTCGTTCAACTACTGGTTACTCGTAGTCTGGAAACCAGCCGTCGCGATGCATCTGCAGACGCTTTTCAAGCAACGTCTTCAGCTCGTCTTCAGTACGGCGTTCCAATAGCATGTCCCAGTGTGTACGGGTCGGCTTGGAAATCTCGTCGGCCTCACGATCCTCGTCGCCTTCACGATGCGCGGTCATGCCGCACCGGCACTCCCATTCCTCCGGAACCTCCGCGCCTTCAGCGAACGGCAGAATCGTGCGGTGTCCCTTTGGGCACACATATGCGACGTCGTTTCGCGCCGCGAAATCCACATTGTCATCAGATTCCAACGACTTTGCGCCGATGCTCATGCCTCGCAGGCTGCGTTCTGCCATATTGCCTTTGCCTCCTTGGATTGTCTGCTCTGTCTAAGCTACAGAATAGTTCGGACGTGTCTTTTATTCCTTATTCGTCTGCTTGATGTTCGATTTTAGTCGACGCCGGAGTATGCGACGATGCCACGATTGATGCGATCGTACGCCTGTTTTGCGACTGGCGCCAACGTTTCGGCACGATCCGCAAGATACGGTCCAGCCACGGCTATCTGCTGAAGCACGTCGGCAAGCCGTTTGCCGTTACGCACGAAATCGCCGCCCGTCAGATCGGTGCCGTACAGCACCTGCGACAGGCTTTCACCTTGCGCCCAATCGTAGACGATATCGGTGATGCCAAAATCGAGTTGGCGAGGCTCCTCAAGCATGTGATCCTCACATAACATGGCAATCGACGCATGGACGCCCTTAAGCTGCGCTGCGCACACGGCGACGTTCCCTTGAATGCCTCCAGGGTAACGACGCGGCTCTCCCCCGCCTCCCCTGCGGGCTTCGAACACCAACGATGCGACGACGCTGGCCAATTCACAGGCGTTCAACCCGTCAAATGCGCCATCGTCAATCGCCTGCGCCAATACTAGATCAAGCTCGCTGTACAAATGCCGCAACAGCTGGCCACGTTCCGTGAGCTGATAATCACCATGGCCCGCGGATTCCCGTACCGGCTGAAGATAGCCGAGATTGGAAAGCACAGCGCAAATATGATCAAACTGACGTGCCACGGAACCGGTTCGCGAATCGTAACGATGCTGTACCCGTTCCAACTCGCGCATCTCACGAGCCCAACGATGTCCCCATTTCAAGTGCTTCTGCACATCAGGGCATTTACGGCATGGATGGTCGCGGTCTTCTTCTCTGAGTTTCTTGATGCGTTTGTCAAGATCCATAAACGCCTGGCTGCGTTCCTTCTGCGTACGGAACACCTCATGCTTGAGTTTGCGACGTTCGTTCTTCTCCAAATCACTCAAACGCATCCGCAAACGCATGAATTTTTTGAAATCGCCGAATTCACACTGGAAAGCCTGCTCGTATCCTTCCAGAGCCTTGCATAAGGTTTCCATCTGTGCTTCAAGCTGCCATGCCGACTCGTTGGCTTCCCATTGCGCAAAGGAGTGGTCAAGCGTAACGCGAGCTGTTTCATAGTCGCTGGAATTCAATAGATTGACAGCCATATTGAAGGTCGGTCTGAAGCTTGAGTGAAGCGGATACACTCGTTTGCTGGACAAGGCGGCCGCAGTGGCGGGAACAAAACCATGGTGGTCCACCACAACGGCATGTCCGATGGTGTCGATGCCACGTCGTCCCGCACGACCGGTCAACTGGGTAAACTCGCCGGGAGTCAACCCAACATGCCCGGTGCCGTCGAATTTCTCAAGCTTTTCAACCACCACACACCGTGCGGGCATGTTAATGCCCAAAGCCAGCGTTTCCGTGGCGAAGACCATTTTAACCAAGCCTTCTTCAAACAAGCGTTCGACAATCTGGCGGAACAATGCGACCATTCCCGCATGATGCGGAGCGAACCCTTCTTCCAGGGCGAAACGAAATTGCGAGAAATGCAGCGCTTTCAAGTCTTCTTGGCTCAACTGGCCTTCGACCATCTCATCGACGATCCGTCTGATTTGTTGCACTTCGTCGCTGGTGGTGAGTTCCAAGCCTGCGTTGATGCATTGGTCAACCGCTTGATCGCAACCGTTTCTTGAAAAAATGAAGTAGATTCCCGGCAGCATGTCAAGAAAATTCAACTCGTCCACAACCGCCCAGCGTCGAGGCGTATGGCGTTCGACCTTATGCGGGCGATCGTCCCATCGTCCACCTTTACCTTTGGCCCTACGCTTATCAGGACGTCGCTCGCCCTTGCGCCGTTCCGCCTGACGATCAAGCTGATCAAGTCTGTTTATCAGCTGCGCATTGAGTTTGACCGTCTGTTCGCCATTGGCGTCACGCCGATATAGGTCGATGAGTTCTGGTTCGGTATGGTCATCTGCCTGTACGAGCACGTGCTGCTCCAACGGTACCGGACGCTGTTCCGACATGACCAACGTGGTTTTGCCACGAACAGATTCGATCCATTCGGAAAAATCCTCGACATTGGAAACCGTCGCGGAAAGACCTATGATGTTCACGTTTTTCGGCAAGTGGATAATGACTTCTTCCCAGACCGGCCCTCGGAAACGGTCAGCAAGATAGTGCACTTCGTCAAGGATCACATAACGAAGCGCTTCAAGCGTCACGGAATGCTCATACAGCATATTGCGCAACACTTCCGTGGTCATGACCACAATATCCGCCTCAGAGTTGATGGACGTGTCTCCGGTCAGCAATCCGACCTTATCCGTTCCATACTGGTCGACCAGATCATGGTATTTCTGGTTGCTCAGCGCTTTGATCGGCGTGGTATAAAAGGCTTTGACATTCCGCGTCTGCGCCAGATAGATGGCGAAATCGGCTGCGACAGTCTTGCCTGCTCCCGTAGGGGCTGCCACGAGCACATTATCGCCAGCCTCCAACGCATCGTTGGCTTGCATCTGGAATTCGTCAAGCTCGAATGGCATGGATCTTGCGAATTCGGCCGCAACCGTGCGCTGCTTGGCCTGCGTTTGTTTGAATGCGGCATACCGTTGCGCGGGAGACAACTCCACGGTCTCATTGATTTTCGACGGGTCAATACCGTTATTACGGCGACGATGATGGGTCATGATTCCTTAATATGGTTGGGTCAATCGTTACAATGACGCCATTGTGCCCACTGTTGAGCATGACGGCTTCGCTTCGCTTCATGCCTCTCAATGACTCCGGCATGGGCATCCGCATAACGATCTGCAGCATCCTTTAAAGGTCTGGTAAAGAAAGGCGCTTCATTCTCGTTGTTTTGGGGCAATGGTTTGCCCATCGCCTCGATTCGTTTTGCCGTCCGTTCACCCAGCTTCGCCACGTCCTTGAATGCTCGATAGCCGTGTAAACATGCGTAGACGACTCCGGAAACAACCATTGCAAGCATGAACAGAGCGAGCAACAGCCAAATCCACCAAGGCATAGTCTCTCCCCCGTCAGCCTTCATTCTCACGATCGCCAATGCTCAGCTCATGCTGGGCACGGGCGACAATCATGGTACGCAACGTTTCGGGAGCTACGGCAGTGATATGCCGTGCGTGGGAAATACAGAATGCGACATACCAAGAATCGGACGAGACGATCAGATGCACCTTCTCGCCCTCTCCGCACTTTTCGACTGTTGCTCCCGACAGCCCGTCAATAAATGACAGATCATCCTGATTGGTGACGAACACAGCTGGAGTTCCATTATCGAAGCTCCATTTGCGCAATTCGGATGCGGGAACGTCGGGAATGTCGATTTTCGCGGTGGGTTCAACCAGTTCGGCCTTTTCAATGCGGGAAATGCGAAGCACCTGCCAGATGCGAGGCTTTCCTGTGGCCTTGTTGATCGTGGTGTCTTTCTTCACGTACTTAGCTTTGTCAGCCGGTGCAGCGGCAGCGACGTCAGTCCATACGGCAACGTAGAAGACTCCCTCATCGACGAAGATCTTATCTGGCGCGACAAGCTTACGCTGGGTCCTTCCGGCGCCATCCGTATATTCCATGTCAAGCAGCAAGCTCTTGGAGATCGCGCTCTTCACAATGGAGAAATTACGCGGCTCCATCTCATAACCGGTCAGACTCAGCCAAGGCATGTCCCCCGGCTCAACATGTTGACGAAGACGGCTGTACAACGATTCAGCCTGTTCACGCAACTTGTCCGGCAGCAACGACGAATGCGCAAGATAGCTCACCGATGCGGTAAGCATGCTCAAATACTGCTGGGAGATACCTGCCAAGCGTTCCAGCCCAAGCGAATTCGTGGCGGAAACAATGCCTTCAGCGTCAAGCAACGACCAGTCGATGTCAAAGAACTGGCTTCCTGCCATCTCACCATCGTCGGAAACCGTAGTTAGCGTGTTGATGTCTTTATGAATGACATTGACGAACTTCTTCAGCTCGTCATCGGACTTCGGTTTGCCAATGAAACGTTCCGCAAGTTCCTCAAGCGAATATTCTTCGCCGAGGTGCGCCGAAAGGAACAGCATCAGACGCAGACGACGGTCGACTTCACTACCCGTCTGGAATGCGGAATTCTTCTTCGGACGCCCCTTGCACTCCTCTGCATCGTCGTCAGCGCTGTTGCGGTTGATTTCCATGGCTGTGACAGTGGAGCTATCGCCTCCTGTGGATTCGTCGGCAGGCACGAACTGCGTGGCGGCATTCAAACGGCGGTTGAACGCGTCGACAGCCTCCTGAGGACTGACGATGGAAGCACCCGGATGAGAAAGCACGAACATGGCCAGATCATCGGAATCGGTGTAGGCGACGTTCAAATGCTCGCCGTCAACATCTACAGTCGCCGCGAAACGACGCTGGTCAACGACCTTGACCAATTCGTCGGGAATGGATTGCGTTCCCAGACCCGGAGCGATGGAATCAAGACCAAGCCCTGGAGTCGGAGTCTGAGGGACGCGAGGCGCGGTACGGGACGTATGCTGCGTCTCATGTGCGGGAGCTGAGGAAATCGACATGGAACGGGCCAGATAGTTGGCCGCGGCAAGAATCGGCAAATCCTCGTCGCCGAACAGCAGACGAACGCGAGGCTCATCTCCAAGCTGCAGACGATAGGATGCGAAATCCTGGCCTTCCGACTTAGATGAATACTCAGGCTGCCTCGATTCGATGGCGATGCCCATGGCCGCAAGCTTGGCACGGTCACGCTGGAATTGCTTGGCAAAAGCCGCCTTCGCCGCCTGATCAGCCAGCTCCCCATAGGAATCGGCATACGCCTTCACACGCTGGGCAATCTGACGGGAAGTGAGCCATTGCGGGAAAGCTGAGGAAAGCACAGCCAATACATCAAGTTCGTGCTTGCCCCATTTGTCGGAGAAACGACGCCTTCCGTTACTGCCCTCTGCCATTAGTCCTCACGTCTCGTTAACGTTTCATCTTAAGTGCCTAGCCGGTTCAGGCTCTGCACACACCTCTCTATGATAGAGGGTTTTCGTTCAGATTGTGTCTATTTTACGAAAAAATACAGTTTTTCGTGTTGAGGCTACCCCTCGAATCAGACCCAATCATCAGGCTCAACACCTTGCGGGCCAACGTATTCGCCATTCGGAACATAACTCGGCTCACTTGTGTCGGTCAGCCGCGCGTCACCGAACAGTATCACGTCCCTGCCGAAGGTCCAGTCACCATCGATGTCGACGGAATTGGCCGCGGCAAGCGACGGAACGCCATAAGGGAATCTCGTATCGAAATCATGGATGTTCTTGTAATACCGCGCATCCAAGTGAACATCCGGGAAGACGTAATTGCCATCTTCCATCTCGTACTGGTCCGTCAGATGGAATCGATCGGATCGCATGATAAACAAATCGTCGGTGGTTTTCACCGGCAGGAAACGCATACGGTCAACGCATACGCAGGTAGCCCCGTCGAACAACGTCACCGCCGCTCCCATGGCTGTTTCCAGCTGGATGACCGGCTCGCTCGTCGGATCGGTCGGATCGACGGTCTTGTTATTGCGAATCACCGGAAGAGGAAGCACGCCACCATATGCGGACAGCTTGGCCTTCAGAGCGTCGATACGCACCCAGATGCTGTTCGTGTTAAAATACGGATGCTTTTCGATGTTCTGCGCATCATCCTTATCGTCCGGATGCACCTGGCTCATCTCACGCAACATCAAGCGGCCGGTCGCCTTGTCCCGCACGATATGCCCGCCCTTGCGATCAGCTGGAGTACGTTTTGCGACCTCGATCATGAATGGCGCACCGGTATTTTCGAAGTGCTGCGCCAGCGTGCGCGAAGGACGTGCGCCGAGATTGTCGGAATTCGAGATGAACAGGTATTTGAAGCCCTTCTCCTCGAGGACGTCCAATAGGCCGGATTCCCAAATGGTGGAGAACAGGTCGCCATGGCCTGGCGGGCACCATTCAAGTTCCGGATTTGCCGGGAAGCTGACAGGAAGACCGGTTTCCGCACCGATTTTCGGTTCCTGATGCTGCACGATTTCCAGAGGAATGTCCTCTTGATGGAACTTTTTGTTGGCACGCAGCACCTTCATGGTGTCATTCGACGTGCGGAAGGAGTTCATCAACGTCAATGGCAGTTCCACACCCAGACGAGTGCGTGCAGTCAGCACCTGACCGATGATGATGTCGATGAAGCGCATCTGACGTGCCTTATGGCGACGCACTGGCAGCAAGGACTTGGCGCAATCCAAGCCCATGGACGTGCCGAGGCCACCATTAAGTTTGAGGAACGCGGTTTTGGCAAAAGCATCGACGGCTTTGTCATGGTTGATGGTCTCGTAGACATCATGGAAGCTAGGCACTCCCACCAGAGGCTCAACATCATCCTCACGGATCCATGTGCTTGCTTCCTCACTGCGCCAAACCTCGTACAGTCGTTTGAATTGCGCAATGGCCATATCGGTCATCCCGTTGTCCCGCATCTTTGCGGCGGAATGTTCAAATGCGTCCTCAGTCAATGTCTTTCCCTTTCGTGCGGGCGTCCTGTTCTCATCGTACCTAGGCAATACTACGACAAAATTCCCATGACGGGGGCTTTTGGTGGCAAAAAGGGAAAATTCTTGACGAAAATGACATCCCAAGAACTCTTTTATCATGTTTCGCGAATCGTGCGACACGATGAATTTGAAAAATAGAGCAGGTTGTGCTATGTTTCGTACTCGGTGCTTTTTGCATCGTTCGGACCATAGCGCAGTTTGGTAGCGCACTTGACTGGGGGTCAAGGGGTCGCGGGTTCAAATCCCGCTGGTCCGACCAGAAAAACCCGAATTCATGCGATTTCGGGTTTTCTTTTTAGGATGTCAGTCTTACGCATGCAGGTAAGGGGTGATTGTCTTGAAGTCGATG
Organism: Bifidobacterium sp. MSK.13.1; assembly: GCF_019131435.1. Lineage (NCBI taxonomy): Bacteria > Bacillati > Actinomycetota > Actinomycetes > Bifidobacteriales > Bifidobacteriaceae > Bifidobacterium > Bifidobacterium sp. MSK.13.1. The sequence goes on from NZ_JAHOMM010000002.1 coordinate 298,355, forward strand.
GACGCCCAGCCACAGTTTGACGACGTTGACGGCTTTGCCCACGTGTTTGACTCATCCGAGCTTGAGGATGAGTGGAAGATACGTCTGTCCCGGGAACTTGGCGTAGCGGCCAGGGAGCGGGCGAAGCATGATGGCATCACCCTTACCGAACTGACGCGCAAGGCGCTTGAATGCGACGATCTGAATGAGACCACGGACACCGTCCGCCCTGGACGAAGACCGAAGAACACCGACGGTCGAGAACAGCTCGGAGACGAATGGAAAATCAAACTCCCCTATGCCATCGGCAAGATGGCACGGGAGCGCGCGTCCGAGGAAGGCATATCCTTGAGTTCGCTCGCGCGGCGTGCGATCAGCGGATATCTACGTCAACGGGATACTGAGGAACAGCCGCTGTTTTAAGCATGTGACAATGAGTCACGCATGATTGGCGTGCACTGATCTAGCAAATATGGATGGTGGCCGCACACCCAAGGAATGGTGTGCGGCCACCATCCATAGAAACTTACTTGCGTTTCTTCTTCTCTCGAATATTCACCGAAATCTGAATCGGGGAACCTTCAAAACCGAATTCCTCGCGCAGGCAACGTTCGATGTATCGGCGGTAACCATGCTCAAGGAAGCCGGTAGCGAAAATCACGAAACGCGGTGGACGCGTCGAAGCCTGCGTCGCGAACAAGATACGCGGCTGCTTGCCTCCACGCAGTGGATGCGGATGGGCGGCTTGGATTTTACCCAAGAACGCATTGAGCTTACCGGTCGGAATACGCTTGTCCCATGATTCCAGCGCTCCACGCATGGCTCTGGCCAGACGGTTCGTATGCCATCCGGTTTTAGCCGACAGATTCACGCGCTGAGCCCACGTTACACGGTCGAATTCTGTCTTCCACAAGCGTTCCATTCGCTGACGGTCGAAATCATCCATCAAATCCCACTTGTTGAACACCAAAACGATGCATCGACCGGCGTCCACTGCTTGGCTCATCACCTTCAAATCCTGATCGGAAATCGGTTGGGAAGCATCAAACAGCACCAGCGCAAGTTCCGAACGCTCAATCGCGGCCTGGGTACGCAAGGATGAGAAATATTCGGCACCAGACAGCTTATGCAGGCGACGCTTGATGCCTGCAGTGTCGATGAACAGCCAATCCTCCCCATCAACCGTCACCACTTCATCGACTGGATCGCGAGTGGTACCTGCCAAATCATTGACCACAGTACGTTCCTCGTGAGCCAGCTGATTCAGCAAAGACGACTTGCCGACGTTCGGTCGACCGACCAACGCCACACGGCGCAAATGGGACGGAGTAAGGAAACCGGATGTTTTCTCAGCCTTCTTCAACGAATCCAAGGCAGCGTCAAGCAGTTCGCCAATACCGCGACCGTGCATGGCGGAAATGCCATACGGCTCCCCCAAGCCCATCTTCCAGAATTCAGCGGTCAAATATTCGCTCTCACGATCATCAACCTTGTTCACCGCCAGCGTGACCGGCTTGCCGGAGGCGCGCAGCATCTTGACAATGCGCTCGTCGGTGTTGGTAAGACCAACCTGGCCATCCACCACAAGCACCACAGCGTCTGCAAGCTGAACGGCGATCTGCGCCTGGGATGCGATGGCGGATTCGATACCTTCGACGTCGGCTTCCCAGCCACCGGTATCAACCAGCTTGAAATCGGTGCCGGCCCATTCGGCATCGTAGCTCACACGGTCTCGAGTCACGCCGGGAGTGTCTTCCACCACAGCAGCGCGACGGCCGAGAATACGGTTCACCAGCGTGGACTTGCCGACATTAGGGCGCCCAACGACGGCAAGCACGCCAACCGGCTTCGGGCCGGACCGGCGTTCGCCGCCAACGAACGACGATCCATCGATCAGTCCTTCATCGCCCTCATCCAACTCATAATCGTCAAGATTGGAAGCGTACTGGCGATACTGCTGCTCTTCGATGGCATCGTCGACAATGCGCACAAGCACATCAAGCGTTTCGCCGAAATTCAAATCGGAATTATCGACGGTCAGCACGCCTTCCGCGGCAGATGTGAAATTCGTGACCTTGGAATCAGCTGCATCTCGCGCCGCAACATTTTCTGATCCGACACCATCAGTTGACTGACCGGAACGACGAGCCTGTCGCACCTCTTCACGGGCGGTGAGCAACACACGCACTTCAGCATCCGGCGCAACAACCGTAGTGATGTCACGGCCTTCGGCGACCACTCCGGCACCCTCAGAAAAAGAGTCAGACGCAGCTTCGCGTGCGATGTACGCGCGTTGAGCGGCAATCAGCACGTGACGGACGGGAATGATGTTCGACACCTTGGACACATGGGATGACACTTCGGAGGAACGAATAACGTCGCTGATGTCTTCGCCGTCGGCATATACCTTCGAATCGTCTGGATCGACGCTGATGTCGAAATGACCTTCGGTAAAGAACTCTCCCACGGTTTCGGTGACCAGTTGTTCATCGATCGTCTCCGCGTCAAGGTCAATGCCCTTGTTCATGCACCACCATGCGCAGGCACGATACATGGCACCGGTATCGAGGTAAGCGAAACCGTAATATTTGGCCAACGCCTTGGATGTGGAAGACTTGCCGACACCCGCAGGTCCATCAATCGCTACACGAATCACAGGCCCACCGCCTTGGACAGGGAACGCACCTCGGTCTGCGAAAGCACACGGTACGATCCGGATTTCAGATCGCCAAGCTTAATCGGGCCGATCTGGGTGCGTACCAGACGCTTGACCGGGAATCCGATCGAACCGAAAATGCGACGGACGATACGGTTCTTGCCGGAATGCAGCACAACCTTGACCAGCGTGCTGTCGCGGCTGGCATCAAGAATCGCGCAACGGTCGAGCTTGATCCAACCATCGTCGAGCTGCACGCCTGTAGTGACCAGTCGGCGGCACACCTGACCGCTGATGCGACCTTCCAACGTGGCGATGTAGGTCTTCTCAACCTCGTACTTGGGGTGCATGACGTGCTGGCTGAGCTCGCCATCGTTCGTCATGAGAATCAGGCCTTCGGAATCATAATCCAGACGGCCCATGTGGAAAATACGGTCATACTTGTCGCCGACGATATCGCTCAGGGTGTAGCGTCCCTTCGGATCCTCCATGGCGCTCAGCACACGCTTCGGCTTGTTCAAAGCGAGCGTGACATGATTGGGATTCACGCGAACACGGGAGCCGTCCACACGGACTTCCTGATGTTTCGGATCGACGCGAGTGCCCAATTCGGTAACAAGCTCGCCGTCGATTTCGACACGTCCTTCAGTAATGATCTCTTCACATTTGCGACGGGATCCGAATCCTGCCTGAGCAAGAAGCTTCTGCAGACGGATACCTTCATTATCGTGTGTGTGCGCCTTCGCGGCGCGGGAATATGCGTTTGGCATCGTTCTCCCAACGTGGCCGGATAATACTTATAGGGACTGCTGGTACTATGGCAGTCGTTTGGCGATTTCCCAAAATCGCAACTTGTCCACTATATGACAGAGGAAAGACTATGACTGCTGTTGAAGCAACGCCCATAACCAAGGAAGAACAAAGCAAGCCGTTGACACTTCGTGTCGGAGCGGAACTTGTGGGAAGCTTCATCATTTGCTTCGCGATTTATGCGATCTGCTCGCTTGGTTCCGCGGTGTATGGCATTAACATGGCGTTCATCGCCCTGTTGACGGGCATCGTATACGCCGCCGTCACCGTAATCTTCGGTTCCATTTCCGGAGCACAGTTCAATCCGGCCGTATCCGTCGCCGCCATGCTCACTGGCAAAACCCACGTGCTTGATGGCATTCTGTACATCATTGCCCAAGTGCTCGGCGGTATCGGCGCGGGTGCCGCTATCCGGTTCCTTCTGCCGACTTCCGAGCAGGTGACATTCAAGATCTGGATGACACCAACGGTCAACGGTTTCGATAAGAATTCCGTCTCCTACTCCACCCTCGGCAATTATGGAGTGACCCTCGGCATCACTCTGGCCATCGCCGTTGAAGTCGTCGCAGGTATCATTATCGTTGCCTCCGCACTGCGCACCACGGACGGACACGGCGAGTCCAAAACAAACCACGCCGTTGCCATGGGCCTTGCCTACGGCATCGGCACCGCTATCACCTATCCGGTGACCGGAGCCGCACTGAATCCGGCACGTGCCACGGGCATTGCCATTTTCGCACAGAATCAAGGACTGAATGAAGAGCCGCTGCAACAGCTGTGGGTCTTCTGGATTTGCCCTGTTCTTGCCGCTGCAGTTGTTGCTCTCGTCGTCATCGTCGCCGGCATGATTGGTACGAAGAAGAACGTGCCGGATACTGTCGAGACAATCGATGAGGTCGAAGGCAATACCGTTCTTGGCGAAGCGTCAGTTGCCGACGGGAACGATGGTGAGCAGGATGAACAGTCCTACGCCCAAGCCAATGCCGATGAAAGCGTCGAAAGCAACTGACCGAACCTTCCATGGACTGCGCTCACGCAATGCCAGTCTGACCAGTCCAGTCGCTATGGCCGTCACCGCAATCGCAGCGGTGGCGGCTTTTGTATATCCTGCGACCGCAAGCACCGTCGCAACAATCACTACCGCGGCGACGATCCATTCGAACCACGGTTTGCCCTCATGATCTTCGGAAACGTAAGGATGGCTCATTCCGGGGCCTTTCATCTTGCTTGCTGTACAACAACCGTAATCATAATAAAACGTGGCGTCCGAAACCAATACGGAATCGGACGCCACGTTGACCAATACCCTCACATGAGAGGCGGCGTATCAGTGGAAGAAGTGACGGGTGCCGGTCACATACATGGTGACGCCGGCCTTACGAGCCGCTTCGAACACTTCCTCGTCGCGAATGGAACCGCCCGGCTGAACGATAGCCTTAACGCCTGCATTGATGAGAATTTCCGCACCATCCGCGAATGGGAAGAACGCGTCGGATGCAGCGACAGCGCCCTTGGTGCGGTTTGCGCCATCAGCCAGCGTGTTGGCGCGTTCGACGGACAGGTTCGCGGAATCGACACGATTCACCTGACCCATGCCAATGCCAACAGTGGCCTGATCGTGGGCGATCAGGATAGCGTTCGACTTGACACAGCGGATGGCCCGCCAAGCGAAAACCAGATCCTTGACGGTCTGCTCATCAGCAGGCTCGCCGGAAACCAGTTTCCAAGCGTTCGGATCGTCGCCCGGAGCATCGATAAGATCCGTGGACTGCACCAACAGACCGCCGTCGATCTGACGGAACTGCGTCTTGGACTTCGGCGGCTCGGAAACCTTCAGAATGCGTAGGTTCTTTTTCTTGGTCTGCAGCAGTTCGAGAGCGTCGGCATCATAGTCGGGAGCAACAATCACCTCGGTGAAAATCGGGCGGACGCTTTCCGCCATTTCCATGGTGACCTTGCTGTTCGCGGCGATCACACCGCCATAGGCGCTCATCGGATCACAGGCATGTGCCTTCTTGTGCGCTTCCGCAACAGTGGCGCCAACGGCGAGGCCGCACGGATTGTTGTGCTTGACCACGGCGACGGCAATCTGGGGAGCAAAATCCCATACGGCACGCCAAGCAGCATCAGCATCAACATAGTTGTTGTAGCTCATCGGCTTGCCACCGAGCTGTTCGGCATGCGCGAAACCATCCTGGTTCAGCGGATCCAGATACAGCGCGGCCTGCTGGTGGGGATTCTCACCGTAACGCAGCACGTGGGCACGGTCCCAAGTACGAGTGAATGCGGCCGGGAACTTGGTCTCATTCACTTCCGGCTCGTCTTCGGCGGTTGGCTGCTCAACGGTCAAAGGCTTCGGCCAGTGCTTTGCAGTCCACTCGTTAATGGTGGCATCGTAGGCGGCAGTATGGGCGAACGCCTTGCCGGCCAGCCAACGACGTTCTTCGAGAGAGAAGCCCTCTCCGTTTTCGATGCGCGCAGCTACCAGTGCGTAATCGTTCGGATCGGTGATGATGGCCACAGTGGCGCTGTTCTTGGCCGCACCGCGAACCATGGACGGACCACCGATGTCGATCTTCTCGATGGTGGCAGCCTCATCCGCGCCAGAACGAACCGTATCGGCGAATGGATACAGGTTGACGACCACCAGATCGAACGGCTTGATGCCGAACTTTTCCAGCTGTGCCGCGTGGTCCTCATTGGTCATGTCAGCGAGAATGCCCGCGTGGATATGCGGGTCGAGGGTTTTGACGCGACCGTCAAGGCACTCCGGAAAGCCGGTTACTTCCGAGACTTCCGTCACCTTGACGCCAAGTTCCGCAAGACGCTTCGCAGTGGAACCAGTGGAAACCACTTCAGTGCCGGCCTTGATGAACGCTTCGGCAAGAACCTCGATGCCTTCCTTATGGAAGACCGATACCAGAGCTCGCCGTATCGGTCGATTCGTTGTTGTCACCCTGATCCTCCTTGTTATTGATGGTTGAGGTCACTGTGCGGGCCGCATTGGCGACCTCACGATTATCTGATTCAAGAGCCGCAGTGGACGCACCACTCCTGCTCTCGCGGACACGCTTTACTATCCAGCGTATTCCAAAAAACATGGATACGGCCACCAAAGTCAGCAGCCATGACGAAAACAGTCCCACGGCAGTAGGCTGTCCAATCTTACGGGTCGATGAAATCACGTCGACGCCGATGTGCGCAAGATGTTTTGAGCCCAACGCTCCACTGGAGATGGCAAAAAGCAGACTCGAACATACCGATACAACGGTGCAGGAAATGCAGAACGCTCCCGCTGGATAGGCAAAGCCAAGCACTACCCTCTTGACATCAATCTGCTGATCGGAGTTGCCTACTCTGATATGAAAGCCCTTGTTGAACAGCATGACCACCATGCCCGCGGCACAAGCTAAAGCCAAAGGAACGCACATCAACGCGATCCGAATCCAATTCGTTTCAATCGCTTGAGGAAGCAAACCGAATATCGGCAGAGACGGCAATGCCGACCCCTGACCGCTCCACATGGTGAATTCCGCTAGATCGCCAATCGAAAAACCGGCCCCGAATACCCAGGAAATAGCCCAAATCGCGATATTTGGAATCCAAGCGATCATGGCGATCGTGGTGAGGATGCGAGAACCGTTCTGCATTCCCGATAGCTCATACAACTTCACCATGGCCGACTGGTTGCTGAATGCCCAGTACAAGACCACAATCAGTCCAATGACCAGATAGACCGTGATCAACAGCACACCCAAGGCAACACCAATGGTGACGGTTTTACGGACCGGAGACGAAACATGCTCGCTGATCCAATCCAAATCTCGTTTGGTCAGTGGTGATTCGGGAATCGCGGCAATGGCATAGCCAAGTACAAAGACGATCGCTGTTTTCACAGCAACCACGCCCGTCGTATCAACGAGTTTGATGTCAAGGCTATTGGCGAAGAACACATTGATCAACACCCAGCCTATGGTTCCTGCCACGCATCCGGACAGACTCGTTCCGACGCGTTTGGCGAGCGATGCGATAAGAGCGATCAGCAAAACCGTAAGCAGCAACGGCATAATCGTCAAAGTGATGGATCCGGTTTTGAAACCGTTCCCTTGGCTGAGAAGCACAACCGCCTCGGTCAAGGAAACAGAGAAGGCGGAGAGATTGTCGCCGCCTTCTTCCATGGAAATAACCAGAAGCATCAGCGCAATGTAGCAGCCTAGGGCACCGGCATAGACGACCATGGACAATGCCGCCACGGCAAGCCCCTTCAACCAATACTTCAGGTTCGCCATCATATCGACTTGGAAGCGAGCACCTCGCGCATGATTTCAGCGGTCTGCCCCGGAGTGCGTCCGACACGAATACCCACGGCTTCGAGCGCTTCCTTCTTATCTTGCGCAGTTCCCTTGCCTCCGGAAACGATGGCACCAGCGTGGCCCATCTGCTTGCCTTCCGGCGCGGTGAAGCCTGCAATATAGGCGACAACCGGCTTGGTCATATGCTCGGATGCCCACTTGGCCGCATCCTGTTCGGCACTACCGCCGATTTCACCGATCATCACGACAGCCTTGGTGGCATCATCGTTTTCGAACGCCTCAAGCGCCTCCTGCAACGTAGTGCCGACGATAGGGTCGCCGCCAGCACCCAAACATGCGGTAAAACCAATGTCAGACAACTCTCCCATCAGTTGATAGGTGAGCGTACCGGACTTAGACACCAAACCCAAAGGTCCACGGGAGACGATGCCGTCCGGAATAATGCCAAGATTGCAACCATTCACACCTTCCGTAGAAGGCAGGGTAAGCAGACCAGGGCAGTTCGGACCGACAATACGCACATCCTTGCGCAATGCGAGTTCAACAAAGTACGCGCTATCGGCAACAGGAATGCCTTCGGTGATGACAACAATCAGCTTGATGCCGGCTTCAATGGCTTCGACCACGGCATCCTTGGCGAAACGCGGCGGCACGAACACGACGCTCGCTTGGGCGCCGGTGACTTCCACGGCTTCGGCGCAATTGCCGAACACACGCAACGTAACATCCTCGCCGTCTTTGGCCGCGGGGAAATTGACTTCCTGGCCGGCCTTGCGGGCGTTGACGCCGCCGACGATATTGGTGCCGGCCTTCAGCATGCGGGCGGTATGGGTCATGCCCTGATGTCCGGTCATACCCTGCACGATGACAGGTGCGCCATCCTCAATGAAAAGCGTCATTTCAGCGAACCTCCTTGCCATTGGCCGCAAGACGCGCGGCCTGCTGTGCGGCTTCTTCCATGGTCTGTGCAACATGCAGATTGACACGATCGGCCTGAGCCAGAATATGTAGACCTTCTGCCGCCGCGTTGCCGTCGAAACGGACTACCAGAGGCTTGGAACTGCCAAGCTTGTCAAGGGCTTCCAGAATGCCCTTGGCAACTTGCTCGCAGGATGTGATGCCACCGTACACGTTGATCAACACCGATTCGACTTGCGGGTCGGACAGCACGATCTCCAAACTGCCGCACATCACTTCGGCGGACGCACCACCACCGATATCAAGGAAGTTTGCCGGTTTGACATTGGTGCCCTGATCTTCTCCAGCTCCGGAAACCGCGTCAAGTGAGCTCATCACCAAACCAGCACCGTTGCCAATGACACCGACGGAACCCTGAAGGTGCACATAGTGCAGACCATGCTCTCGCGCCTTCTGCTCAAACGGATCCACATGCACTGGGTCAGAGAAGCGCTTCCAGCCATCATGACGGAACGCAGCATTGTCATCTAAAGAAATCTTGGCGTCCAGGGCGCACAATGTCTTGGAAGACTCGTCATCCGGATCGCCGATCTTGGCAAGCGGATTGATTTCCACAAGCGTGGCGTCGTTCTCTTTGAAGCACTGCCACATCTTCAGCAGAATCTGTGCTGCCTGGTTGACGTCGGCATGATAGAAGCCAATGCTTTCCGCCATCTTGGTCGCAGCCTCGATATCGAAATCCTCCAGAGCGTCGATATGCAGACGCTTCACAGATTCCGGGTGTTCCTTGGCGATCTCCTCGACCTCGGTTCCACCATTCGCAGTAGCGAGCACGTCAAAATCGCGAGACGAACGGTCCACGGAAATAGAGACATAATACTCGTGAAGAATGTTCTTTGCCTCGGCCACCAACACGCCGCTGACCTTGTGCTTGTGAATGGTCATCGGCAGGATGTCTTCGGATGCAAGAATGGCCTCATCACGATTCTTCGCCAGCTTGACGCCACCAGCCTGACCGCGGTGGCCAATCTTCACCTGAGCCTTAATCACGTTGGGGTAGCCAATCTGCTCGGCAGCCTCAGCCACTTCGTGAGAGTTCTGCGCGAACACTGCCTTAGGCGTTGGAATACCCTGCTCTTCAAGCAGTTCCCTAGCCTGGTACTCATAGAGATCCATGGATTCTTTTCCCTTGATGCTATTGGTTATTTACGAAGAATGTACTTAACTCACGCAGGCATGGTGATCAGTGAACTTGTCGGGCAGTCTCCCAGCGATGCCATGCCACCAATGCCGACAAGCTCCATGACGAAGCTGAAACCTGCCACCGTGCCGCCACACTTTTCGATCAACGAAGCAGCCGCACGCGCTGTTCCTCCAGTGGCAATCAGATCATCAACGACAAGCACACGAGATCCCTCATGCACGATATTCGTCTCGATTTCGACGGTGGCCTGCCCATATTCAAGGTCATAGCTTTCGCTAACGGTTTCCGGAGGAAGCTTGCCAGCCTTGCGCACTGCGATGAAGCCCTTGCCCAGGCGCGCTGCCAACGCAGGACCAAAAAGGAATCCGCGGGCTTCCAAACCTGCGATGATATCGAATTCATCGGCAGCGACCGGCAACGCGGCTTCGAGTGCGTCAAGTAGCAATCCGAAGGCACGCGCATCTGCCAGAACAGGCATGAAATCACGAAAAAGAATACCTTCCTTGGGGAATCCCGGAATGGTGCGAATCTTTGAAACAAGGTACTCGGCGTTTTCGTTTCCAATCTTGCTAAGACCGGAAACGGTAATATCCGACGATGCCATGACTGTATTGTCCTTCTTTTGTAGTGCTACGGCACTTTGCATTATAGGTTTCCGTCAGGAATAAAATCGGCGAAAACCTCAAAAATGAGATTTTCGCCGATGCCTTAATGAGCTTGTCAGCTGTTCTTCTGCTCGGTCTCAGTCTGCGCCGCTTCGATTTCGCCTTCAATCGGCTCCTGAGCAGCCTGATCTTCGTCTGTAGAATCGGTGGAAAGAGGATTACCGTTTTCATCGACCTCATCGTCGTGTACGTACGCAGGACGCACGTATTCGCGGCTGATGGCGTTGAAACCGAAACGAATCTGAGAGCCTTCGGAATCGATGACGATCTCCTCGTATTCGGTATCGACGGAAACAACCTTGCCGATCACACCACCAATGGTGATGACCTCAGTGCCCGGCTGCAGGTTGGCACGGAAATCCTGACGCTCGGCCTGCTGCTGCTTAGCCTTCTTGGACTGCCAGAACATCATGCCAAACATGACGACAATGATGACGATAAGAAACATGTAATCCAAAGCACAACTCCTTGGGATGGACGCTCGAACAGGACTCTATGTCCAGAACACCGAGTCTAAGCTAGCTTGCTGACATCAACCTGAGATTCGTCAGAAGTCAAGCCGAGATGATCCCATGCCTTGCGCGTCGCCACACGCCCTTTTGGGGTGCGCACAAGGAATCCTTCTCGGACCAGATACGGCTCGCACACCGTTTCCACGGTCTCCGATTCCTCACCGACCATGGCCGACAGGTTGTTCAGACCGACCGGACCGCCGTTGAAATTGGTGACAATGGCTTTCAATACCGCAATATCCAAACGATCCAAGCCCTCGGTATCAATCTGGTACAGTGCCAACGCCTCCTTGACATCGTCCGGATGCACAGTTTCTAAATCGTGCACAATGGCCCAATCCCTTACGCGGCGAAGCAATCGGTTGGCGATACGCGGCGTGCCCCTTGAACGCATGGCAAGCTGATGGGCCGCTCCCTCTTCGAGACTGATGCCCAGCACCGAAGAGGATCGTTCGATGAGCTTTTCAAGCTCCTCATGCGGATAAAAGTCAAGATGCGCGGTAAAACCAAAACGAGCCCTCAACGGTGATGGCAGCATGCCTTCGCGAGTGGTGGCGCCAATCACCGTGAATCTCGGCAAAGTAAGGGGAATGGAGGAAGCACCCGGCCCCTTGCCCACCATCACATCAACACGGAAATCCTCCATGGCGATATACAGCAGCTCCTCGGCCGCCCGTGGAAGGCGGTGGATCTCGTCGATGAACAGCACCTCCCCTGCGTCAAGGGAGCTTAGAATCGAGGCCAAATCACCAGCATGCTGGATAGCAGGTCCGGAAGTGACTCGAATCGGCACTCCAAGCTCGTTGGCTACAATCATGGCCAACGTGGTTTTCCCCAAGCCCGGAGGCCCCGCCAGCAGGATGTGGTCAGGGGGAACGTCACGTTTACGGGCAGCATCCAAAAACAGCTGCAATTGCGCCTTGAGTCTTGGCTGTCCAATAAAACCATCGAGGACGTGAGGACGCAGTTCCTCATCGCTTACCGGCTCGTTGCCGACAGGCGACGCGGAAACCATGCGAAGCGATTCCTCATTGGCACCGGTATTCGACTGTTCGAATGCGACGTCGTTCGTCATGATGATGCGTTTCACCTACCTCGGTCAAGAGAAGCCAATGCAAGTTTGAGCACGCGGGGCACATCATCGTCCCTCAATGGAACATTGATATGATTGCTCTCGCAGACTGTCTGCACGGCATGCAAGGCATCCTGCTGACGCCACCCTAGTGACATCAGACCTTCCACGACCTGTTCCGAACCGGCATCTTCCGCAGAACGAACCTCTTTGGAAGCCCCCTCGATCTGACTGAGATCGATGGACCCCTTGAGTTCGAGAATAATCTTCTGCGCACCCTTCTTGCCTAGACCAGGCGCCTTCGCCAGCGCGGTGGCATCCCCGTCCGCCACAGCTTTCGCCAAACGTTCCGGAGGCAACGTCGAAAGCAAGGAAAGCGCGACTTTCGGACCAATTCCGCTGACCTTCTGTAATTGCAAAAACATGCGTTTCGAAGCAAGCGAGGAAAACCCATACAATGTAATCGCATCCTGCGAAACATTCAATGACGTGTATACCTTCACCGTCTGCCCAGCGTGCATGGACGCCAAATCCGCCGAAGGCATACGGGTCTCATATCCCACTCCCCCGACCTCAATAATCGCCGAAGCGGCGTCAATGAAATCGACCTGGCCATGCAACATGCCTATCATGCCGTCACCTCCCGCATACAACTGTAGAACATCTGTTCGATAGTCTACATTCCCCTACGGACGCCGCGTTGTCGCGCCGCCTTCTGTGAGGCCAGAGCCCATTGACGCTGTGCATCGGTCAAGTGTTGTTCACGCTCTCCCCCCTGTAACGCGCCTGCGGGGCGAAGCGCATGACAAATCGCTATAGCCAACGCATCGGCGGCATCGGCGGGCTTAGGCAAGGTATTGAGCCCCAGAATACGGGCGACCATGCGTTCCATCTGAATCTTTTCGGCCTTGCCGTTGCCGGTAATCGCCATTTTTGATTCAGTGGGCGTATGCAAGGCGACGGGAATGCCCCTCTGGGCCGCAGCCAGCATGGCCAGTCCGGCGGCCTGTGCAGTCCCCAGTACGGTGTTGCGATTCTCCTGTGCAAACACACGCTCGATGGACACCGTATCCGGTGCGAACCGTTCGATCTTTTCCACCAAACCGTTATAGATGGCTAACAGACGTAAGTCCTGCGACATTTTCGGATCGGAACGTACCACGTCCACATGAATAAAAGAAAGCCGGCGGTATGCGCCGGCTTCGATCACGCCGACCCCGCAGCGAGTCAGCCCGGGGTCGACGCCAAGAATAATCACGCTTGATTACTCCTCGTCAAGCTGAGCCATGACCTCGTCAGAGGCGGTCCAGTTGGAGTAGATGTTCTGCACGTCGTCCAGATCATCGAGGTTGTCGATCAGCTTGGACACCTTCTGGGCATCTTCGAGAGTCAATTCGACCTCGTTCTTCGGCATCATGACCAGATCAGCGGAATCATAATCGAATCCAGCGTCCTGAAGGGCCTTACGAACGTCGATCATCTCGGACGGACCGGTGACGACAGTGAACACGTCGCCGTCGTCCGTAACATCTTCAGCGCCAGCTTCTGCGGCCTTCTCAAACAGATCATCAAAATCGACGCCCTCGGCCGGAACGATGATCTGGCCCTTGCGCTCGAAGTTGAAGCTCACGGAACCGGAGGTAGCCAAAGAGCCATTGCCCTTGGTCAGGGTGGAACGCACTTCGGCGGCCGCACGGTTACGGTTATCGGTAAGGCATTCAATGATCAGACCGACGCCTGCGGGAGCGTAACCCTCATAGACGATATCTTCATAGTTGGCACCGCCGGCTTCTTCACCAGAGCCACGCTTAACTGCGCGCTTGATGTTATCGGCAGGCATGGAAGCCTTCTTGGCCTTGTAGATGGCGTCGTACAGGGACGGGTTGCCGTCAGGATCGCCACCACCCATACGTGCTGCGATCTCGATGTTCTTGATCAGCTTGGCGAACAGCTTGCCACGCTTTGCGTCGATGGCGGCCTTCTTGTGCTTGGTGGTCGCCCACTTGGAATGACCTGACATAATGCTCCTAGGCAGGTTGCGGATGTTTCAAACGAAACGATTCTAAAGCGGTTCTAAGACAAAGCGCCCGACATACGTATGTCAGGCGCGTCAACGGCCGTTTCATGCAGCCGGTTCACAACTGATACGTCTTATGACCGACGGCCATCTGGCAACGAGCCTCAAGAATGCGTTGGAATACGGTAATGAGTCCCAAAACCGCAAGCAATACCATGGCGATGGCCAGCCATAACCCTTGGTGCGTGAGCCCGGTAATCGCCATGCCCACCAGAATGATGACCAATCTGTCGGCACGCGTTGCAATGCCGTTTTTCACTTCGAAACCGACGGATTCGGCACGGGCGCGCGCATACGACGTCACGAACGACGTCATCATCGACACCATGGCTGCGGCGATACCAATCCAACTAATGCAATCCGGGCTTGACCGGTTGATGTCATACCACCAATCGGCATGCAGGATGAAGAAGATGACCACTCCGGCAAGCAATGCCCAATCAGCGATACGATCCAATGTGGAATCCAAAAAAGCACCGAATTGGGTGCCTCCCGTGGTCAGTGCCGCAATTGAGCCATCCAGGGAATCGGCGAGCACCAGCAACGTCAGCACCACCGCTCCGGCGAACAACCATCCCGTAATGCCAGTGGCGAAAGCCACCACAATGGTTCCAATAGCGCCAATAACCGTCACCGCATTCGCTGTCAGGCCAAGGGATACCAGTGCCTTGGCGAATGGCTCGATAAGTCTTTTGAATGGTGCACGGAGATGTTCTAACATGCGAATTCCTGTTCTTCGGAAAGCAAAAGGGCGTGCAAGCGTCAGTATGTGATGCTTGCACGCCCCCATAATTCATAACCGTATGCGACCGAACGTGAACGAATCAGATCAGTCTGCGATGGCGGCCTTGAAATCGTCGACGTTGTTGACCTGAACGCGCTTCTTCAGCACGGTCATGATCTGCGCCTTGGCCTCATCGACCGGCACACCGTTGAGCTGGCTGCCGTCACGGAAGCGGAAGCTCACCGCGTTGTTGTTCATGTCTTCCTCGCCGACGATGAGGATGAACGGCACCTTCGACTTGGAAGCGTTACGGATCTTCTTGCCGAAACGATCATCGGACATGTCGATTTCGCAACGAACCGTCTCCTCTTCCAAGCTGGCAATGAACTGCTGCAGGTGTGGGGCGAATTCGTCGGCAACGGGCACGCCAAGCACCTGGACAGGAGCGAGCCACGCCGGGAAAGCACCGGCATAATGCTCCAGCAACACGGCGAAGAAACGCTCAATGGAGCCGAACAGTGCACGGTGAATCATCACCGGACGCTGGTGGGTGCCATCGGCAGCGATGTACTCCAAGCCGAAACGTTCCGGAAGGTTGAAGTCAAGCTGGATGGTGGACACCTGCCACGTACGGCCGATGGCATCGCGAGCCTGCACGGAGATCTTCGGACCATAGAAGGCTGCGCCGCATGGATCGTCAACCAGTTCAAGTCCGGATTCCTTGGCGACTTCAGCCAACGTATTGGTGGCCTCTTCCCAGATTTCGTCGGAGCCGACGTACTTGTGCGGATCCTTGGTGGACAGCTCCAGATAGAAGTCGTCCAAACCAAAGTCCTTCAACAGACCAAGCACGAAGGTCAGCAGGTTCTTCAGCTCGTCCTTCATCTGCTCGCGGGTGCAGTAGATGTGGGAATCGTCTTGAGTCAAGCCGCGCACACGGGTCAGACCATGCACTTCGCCGGACTTTTCGTAGCGGTACACCGTGCCGAATTCAAACAGACGCAACGGCAACTCACGGTAGGAACGCTGACGGGATTTGAAGATCAGATTGTGCATCGGGCAGTTCATCGGCTTCAGGTAGTAGTCGAAGCCCTGCTTGACGACGTTGCCGTTCTCATCCTTTTCCTCGTCCAAACGCATTGCCGGATACATGCCATCCTTGTACCAATGCAGGTGGCCGGAAGTCTCATACAGACCGCCCTTGGTGATGTGCGGAGTCTGCACGAAGCTGTAGTGGTGCTTGCGATGCATTTCGCGGGAGTAATCCTCCATCGCGTTGATCACAGCGGCGCCCTTCGGATGGAACACAGCCAAGCCCGGACCGATCTCGTCCGGGAAGGAGAACAGATCCATTTCCGCGCCGAGCTTGCGGTGGTCACGCTTGGCGGCCTCCTCAAGGCGGGTTTGATATGCCTTGAGGTCCTCCTTAGTGGCGAAAGCCGCGCCATAGATGCGCTGCAGCATCGGATTGGCTTCGCTTCCGCGCCAGTATGCGGCTGCAGAACGCTCGATCTTGAACGCCTTGATATAGCGAGTGTTCGGCAGGTGTGGTCCGCGGCACAGATCCTTCCACACCACATTGCCGTCACGGTCGACGTTGTCGTAGAAGCTCAGTTCCTTGCCGCTGATTTCGGTGGCGGCTTCTGGATCGAGGTGGGCTTCCTTGTCTTTGATGAGTTCAATCTTGTACGGCTGATCGGACTCTTCTGCCAGAGCCTCCTCTTCGGTCACCACGCGGCGGCGGAAGGACTGGGAGGACTTGATAATGCGCTGCATGCGCTTTTCGATCTCTTTAAGATCGTCAGGAGTGAACGGAGTCTCGACATCGAAATCGTAATAGAAACCGTCTTTGATGACCGGGCCGACGCCGAGCTTGGCATCAGGACGGATCTCCTGCACGGCCTGTGCCATAACGTGGGTTGCGGAGTGACGCATGATGGCCAGGCCATCTTCGCTGTCCAATGCAATCGGTTCCACGACGTCGCCGTCGTGCAGTTCGGTATACAGGTCGCGGGGTTCGCCGTTAAGACGCACTGCGATGATATTCTTGTCTTCCGCGAAGAGCTGGACGCCAGTCTGATCTGCTGCCACCTCCTTCGCTTCGCCGTTGAGTGTAATGGAGATGGTCTGTTCAGCCATGAGTTGTCCTTTGCTATCGGGGTCCGCGGTACTAATGTGCAGGCCTGGACTGTATGTCAACGATGAACAAGATAGGGTTGAGTGCAGACATCGGCACGCTGAAAGAGTGAACAGCATGCTACAGCGCGATTATATTTTAACGGATCGTATTTGATGCTATTCGACGACATGCGCGTACGTGTATTGTGGCGCGCTTCGTGTCGACGTGATCTCCACCTTATCGGATGGCACGATCGACACGGTGGCTCCGTATTTCACTTTCAAACGTGAACCGACGCCTCCAGCGAGATTGACCGCGTTCTGCAGATTGTCGCTGTCTCCAATCGCCCTGATGATGAACGGCGCCTTGATATTCGTACCGTCGCAATCGAGACCGTCCGCCGTATCGCTGATGTATGTACTGGTAATCACGCGAATATCGTTGATTTCAATGACTTCCGCGCCGCTATTGCGTAGTTCCTCAAGTAGGGTGAATAAAATCGACGCGTCAATATCTCGCTTTGATCCTTTGGAAATACGGATGACCACGCCTTCGCCGGATACTGGTAAACGCCCGGAAAGAATGCCATTCGATTCAGCGTTCTGCCTGGCGATTTCCGCTGCCTTCTCGTTCTTGTCGGCGGTATCCTTCAGAGAGTCAAGCTGATTGGATAGTTCGCTTTTACGCTGTTCGAGCTTTTGCACCTGCGTACTCGTTTCGCTAATAAGCTTGGTCAGCTCGTCCTCGCTCATCGTCTCATATGTGGAGGTCGTGTTGTTCAGCTGGATAGCGTAGCTGAAGCCCAGCAACGCGCAAAGCACGGTTACGAGCACGCTTGAATACAGGCGCGCGCGAGTGGCCTTCGCATTCAGCGAAACCCTCTTCGGTTTGCGCCTGACCACAGGAAACGATCCGGTTTGGGTGCTGTCGTTGTTTTGGTCTTTGACGATCTGCTCGTGGATCTTGGAGAGTACATCCTTGTTGGCATCGTTGCGTCTGCTCATACGCCGTCATCCCTTGAAGATGAAACGTCGGATGGATGACACATTGGTGAAGATTCGAATGCCGAGCACGACGATGACCGCAGTCTGCAGCTGGGAACCGACGCCAAGCTGGTTGCCTAGGAAAACCAACAATGTTGCCGTAATAACATTCGAGAAGAAGGAAATCACGAAGACCTTATCGGAAAAGCTACGCTGAAAATAGGCTCGGGCGGCACCGAGCAGCGCATCGAGCGCCGCCAGCACCATAATCGGCAGATACGGCTGAAGCGCAATGGGAATGTCCGGCCGGACGAACACGCCAATGACCACGCCTATGATAAGTCCCAAGACCGCTGCCATTACTTGACCTTCCTTGCATATGTCACTTCGCCGGTCACCGCCGCTTCCAGCGTAATCGATTTGCTTCTGCTCACCTGCGGATAGATACCGGCTTCTTTGAAATCATCGTACAAACGTTTTTGCGTTTTCTTGCTCACCGCATTGGCAAGCGCACTGGAATTGCCGATCGCCTCGATGCGATAGGGGCTTTGCACGGAATTGACGCCGATAAGGATCGTCGTCCCTGCCGTTCGTATGGAAGTCTGCACACCGAGACGATACCCGTTAATGGCGATCGCCTCCGCACCGGACTGCCAAAGCAGCGAGACAAGCACCTGCAGATCGGAATCCGTGACCACACGGACTTGGCTGCCGTTTTCCCTTGACAGTGACGAATCCGCGTTGTCTCCGCTCACCGATATTGGATTGGCGATGGTGAGCGTGATGCCTTCGCCTTGCACAGGAAGTACGCCATTGACCATTTCGTCATCCTGTATGGTCTGGTTCAGAGACCAGTTCGACACGGATTTCGATTCCTCCTCAACCCGGGCTCGCAGCGCGTTCACGTCTTTGGTGAGGGTTTCGACGTTTTTCGTTTGATCAGATAACTGACTTGACAGTTGCTTGCGTACTTCCTTACGTGGATCGGTACTCAGCTGTCGGACGAACACGCTTCCCGCCGTGCCTACGGCAATGCAGATAAGGAATACCAAAACCCGGGTGAACCAGACCGAAAACAATGACGGAGTTTTGGTGGCCAACCTCGAGTCCGTGTACATCACGTCCATCGGACGATTGGTCAAATCGTCAATAAGCCGCAATGAGTCATCATCCAGATTCCGCCTTCTGCGCGAAGTGGATGTCACGATATCAGGCTGCACATGATGCGAAGTCAGCCCGGCGAAGGACGCCGAGAAAACGGCGCGCCGCTTCGTAGGCGTATTCTCCGGAGACACCGGGAACGACGCACGTTCCGGAGCATCATGCATCATGTGAGTCAATCCTTATCGTTCTTCAGAAGCTGGATTCCCTGACGTATGTAAATATAGCCGGCAAGCCAGTACAATCCCACACCCCATATGCCGGTGGCGAGACCACACAAATGCAAAGTATCCGTAGCCGAATTAGACCAGATATCTGCGAAAATCAAGGCGACAATGGCAATCATCAGCATGGCGGTGCCTGCTTTTCCAACGAAATGCACCGGCAGCGGACCGTAATCACGCTGCGCCAAAACCAGTACAAGAATCGCCATGATCAAATCTCGCAATCCGACGACGATCAGCATCCACCATGGAATGATGTCAGCGACTCCAAGCGCGAGAATACTGCAGAAAATCAATAATCTGTCTGCAATAGGATCGAGGATCTGCCCGATTTTGCTCACCTGATTGAACGAGCGTGCAATCAGACCATCCAAGCCATCGGACACCGCCGACAGCGCAAGCACAATCAATGCAAGCACCATCTCATGGCGAGAGACCAATACCGAGATGAAGGGAATCGAAATGATTCGCAACAGGCTGATAAGGTTCGGAACCGTGAAATAGATATCCCGCGGTTCCGGACTGTACTGTTTTTTGATAATCAGTTTGCTCATACTTCGAGCAATATTACATTCTCGAGGCCTGCAAAGCGGTGACGATTATGCCACGAGCACCAACTTCATACAACTGGTCCATGAGTTGGTTGACCTTGGCCTTCGGCACAACGACACGCACGGCCGCCCACTGCTTGTCATGAAGCGGGGAAACCGTCGGGCTTTCGAATCCAGGCGTGATGTCCACAGCCGCGGAAACCTTCTCGACTGGAATATCGTAATCCATGAGCACGTAACGCTGAGCAGTGAGCACGCCCTGCAGACGACGGCTAAGAATCGTCAAACGATCATCATCTTCAGCAAGACGCGGGGAACGAATGAGCACAGCTTCAGAATGCAACAGCGGTTCCGCGAAAATACGCAGGCCGGCGTTACGGAGCGTGGTGCCCGTGGATACCACGTCGGCGATCAAATCAGCCACACCGAGTTGCACTGACGATTCGACGGCACCATCAAGGTGTACGGTTTCAGCGTTGATGCCATGCTCAGCCAGATAATCATGCACAAGCTTGTCGAAACTGGTGGCGACGCGCTTGCCTTCGATATCTTCGAGCTTGCTAATCGGAGAATCATTGGGGGCTGCAAAACGGAACGTTGAAGCGCCAAAGCCAAGCTCCATATGCTCCTTGGCATCCGTACCGGAGTTGAGCAGCAGATCATGACCGGTAATGCCGACGTCGATGGTGCCTCGGCCAACGTAGACAGCGATATCGAGCGGACGCAGGTAGAACAGCTCCACGTCATTGTCGGGATCCTCCACAACCAGCTGACGCGGATTGCTCCTCAGGCGATAGCCGGCCTCGGCCAGCATGTTCCATGCAGGTTCGGACAGCATGCCCTTGTTGGGCACGGCGATTCTCAGCATTTTCCCTCCCAAAAAGGCCACGCCTCCTATGGCACGGCCAAAAACTCACAGATTCTTGTAGATGTCTTCGAGTGTGATGCCTCGGTCGATCATCATGACCTGCAGATGGTAGATGAGCTGGCTCATCTCTTCCGCAGTACGATCGGCGCCTTCGTACTCAGCTGCGATCCAGGTTTCGCCCGCCTCTTCGACAATCTTCTTGCCGATGAAATGCGTGCCCTTGCCCAGTTCGTCGACAGTCAGCGAGCCAGCCTGCTTGGCTGCGGCCTTCTCGCTCAATTCAGCAAAGAGGGATTCAAAAGTCTTCATTATTCGTATCTATCCTCGAAATATTGGTAGGTTCAGGCCTTGAATGCGGCTTCAGCCTTCTCACGGATGGAATCAATGGCTTCCGCAGGATCCTCGGCACCATACACGGCGGAACCTGCGACCAGTACGTCGGCACCGGCCTCGGCTACAATGTGCGCGGTCTTCGGGCTGACACCGCCATCGACCTGAATCTTGGTGGCGAGGCCGCGACGGGTAATCTCGTCACGCAGACGACGTACCTTGGCCATCTGGTTGTCAAGGAACTTCTGGCCACCGAAGCCGGGCTCGACGGTCATGATAAGAATCATGTCGAATTCGTCGAGAATATCGAAAATCGGCTCGACAGGTTCGGCCGGACGCACCGCGAAGCAAGCCTTGCAACCCATCTCGCGCAGCTGGCGCGCCAGACGCACCGGAGCGTGGGTTGCCCCCATGTGGAAGCTTACGGATGCAGCGCCCAACTTGGCATATTCGGGTGCCCAACGATCCGGGTCCTCGATCATCAGATGCACGTCGACCGGAAGATCGGTGACTTCGCAGATACGAGCCACAATCGGCTCGCCCAAGGTCAGATTCGGAACGAAATGATGATCCATCACGTCGACGTGAACGAGATCTGCATTGGAGATGGCCTTGAGGTCGCGCTCAAGGTTGCAGAAATCAGCGGACAGGATGCTTGGTGCGATTTGAATAGTCATGGCTCTTATTCTATGAAAGGTAATCGACTTGCTGTTATTTGATGCCGGGCTGCTTGTCGGTATTCGAGACAGTTTCGGCATCGTTGGTTTTGATTTCATCAACCGTTTGCTCGGGGAAAGACACCACGGAATCCGAAGAATCCTCCGATTCACCGTTTTCAAGACGCTGCTCGATTTCGGTGACGGTACGAAGCTTCTCCGCCAACAGGTCAGTGTCTTTGCCCATTTGCTGCACGACGATGAATGACACCGCGCCGAGCACGAACACCGCCATGGAGACCCACACATTGATGCGCACGCCCAAGAATTCGTGCGCATAATCGATACGCAGGGATTCAATCCAAGTGCGTCCCAGGGTGTACCACATGATGTACACGGCAAACAGGGAACCTGCCTTGAGTTTCTTCATGGCTTTGGAACCGATGTATACGATAATCGCGGCGCCGATGAGGTTCCAGATCATCTCGTACAAGAACGTCGGATGGAACAGCGTGCCACTCGGGCATGTGGCTCCGTCATAGCACTGTTCGCTATGCCCGATGGCAGTGCCTTCCATGTTGAGTTTCAAACCCCATGGAAGCGTTGTCGGAGCGCCATACAGTTCCTGGTTGAACCAGTTGCCCAAACGCCCAACAGCCTGCGCTACCAACAGGCCCGGAGCGATGGCGTCAGCCAGCAAGGCCATTGGATAGTGCTTATGACGGCACCATGCCCATGCGGCCAGCGCTCCGAACAGCACGCCGCCCCAGATGCCAAGTCCGCCATTCCAAATGCGGAACATTTCCGCCCAGTCGCCATCCGGTCCGAAGAAACGTTCAGGCGTGGTGATGATGTGATAAAGTCGTGCGCCGATAATGCCCGCAGGCACGCTGACCAGAGTGATATCAAGCACTTGGTCGAAATTGCCACCCAACTTTTTCCAACGTGTGGTGGTTATCCATACTGCAAGGACGATTCCCATCAAAATGCACAACGCATAGATATGAATCGTTACTGGACCGATGGAAAACTGCGAAATCGTTGGCGATGGAATGTATGCAAGTGTCATGGTTTCCTGATGGTAGTCCACGCATCCGATATGGTGCGTGGACCACCGAAATCGTCAGAATGGTTTACTTTGCGACACGCGCGTTATGGACGCCGTCCGCAAGCTCTTCGGCTTTGGCGGCCAACGCCTTGAGACCCGTGGCCTCATCGACTGCGTTTTTCCCGGATTCGTCAAGCATGGTGTGCACCAATGCGGATCCGACGATGACGCCATCAGCGTATGAGCCGACTCTCGCGCCTTGTTCGGCGGTGGAAACGCCGATGCCAACGCAGACGTTCTTCGCGCCGGCATTGCGCGTGCGTGCCACCAACTCTTCCGGAGAAGCATCGATGGTGGAGCGTTCGCCAGTGACGCCCATACGGGCTGCCGCATAGACGAAGCCGCGAGCGTTGCCTGCCACGACCTTCAAACGGCTGTCGGTGGAGTCCGGGGACACGAGGAAGATTCGGTCAAGTCCATGACGGTCCGAAGCTTCGATCCATTCACCTGCCTCGTCTGGAATGAGATCCGGAGTAATCAGGCCGGCGCCACCGGCATTTTCAAAATCGCGTGCGAAACGTTCCACGCCGTAATGGTAGATGAGGTTCCAATAGCTCATCACCAGAGGGACTCCCCCGGCGTTGGCCACGGTTTCGACGGCTTTGAACACGTTCGCGATTTTCTCGCCGTTGTCAATGGCGATCTGCGAAGCCGCTTGGATGACGGGACCATCCATAACCGGATCGGAATACGGCAGACCAATCTCGACGGCATCGACGCCATGCTCAACCATGGTGCGGAATGCTTTCAACGAATAGTCAGAATCAGGGAATCCATATGGAAGATAACCGATGAATGCAGGCTTGTTCGCCGCTTTGAATTCATCGAACATGGCTTCCGTCGGACTCGGCTTATGGCTGATGCCGAGAGGCTGCCCGGACGGCGTGGTTACTGTTGCGTTCGTCATAATGGATACTCCTTCTTTCACTCGCCGTCCGCGTTATTGCCCTGGGCTCCATTGGCTTCGAGCGCTTTGGCTTGCTCGTCGGTCAGATAACCGAACCATTTGCCGGCAGTGTTCATATCCTTGTCCCCACGACCGGAAATGTTGATGATCATGACCGGATGCTCATATCCCTTGGCCTTGAGATCCTCAGCCGCCTTGTATGCGCCTGCAACGGCATGGGAACTTTCGATCGCCGGAATAATGCCTTCGGTCTCGCAGAGATCCTTGAAAGCGCTCATGGCTTCCTCATCGGTCGCCCAAGAATAATTGACACGTCCGATTTCCTTGAGCCATGCGTGCTCCGGGCCCACAGAGGCGTAGTCCAAACCAGCGGAGATGGAATACGTATCGAGGGTCTGGCCTTCGGAATTCTCAAGAAGATAGCTCTTGGCACCTTGGAACATACCCAGTTCACCGGTTCCCGGTGCGAAGCGAATGGCATGGCGTCCGGATTCCGGACCATTGCCGCCTGCCTCATAGCCGTACAGGTTCACGCGTTCGTCATCAAGGAACGCATTCATGATGCCGATGGCATTGGAACCGCCACCGACGCATGCACAAACCGCATCCGGGTGATCGATACCATACCAATCCTGAAGCTGCTGCTTAGCTTCCTCGCCGATGATCTTCTGGAAATCGCGCACCATAGCCGGGAATGGATGCGGACCGGCAACAGTGCCCAGCAGGTAGTGAGTGTCTTTTACATTGGTAACCCAGTCACGAAGAGCCTCGTTGATGGCGTCCTTAAGGATGTGATCGCCCAAGGTGACTTCCACGACTTCCGCACCAAGCATGCGCATACGTGCAACGTTCAGGGCCTGACGACGCGCATCGATTTGGCCCATGTAGATACGGCACTTCAGTCCAAGCATGGCGCACACCGTAGCGGTGGCGACACCGTGCTGACCTGCACCGGTTTCAGCAATGACCCGAGTCTTGCCCATGCGCTTGACCAGCAGGGCCTGACCGAGTGCATTGTTGATCTTGTGCGCGCCAGTGTGGTTCAAATCCTCACGCTTGAGGAACACGCGGGCGTCAAGACCAGTCTTTTCCCTCAGACGCTCGGCAAAGCGCGGCGCATCGGTCAACGGTGACGGACGACCGACATACTGCTGGTTCAATCGAGCCAGTTCCTTATGAAATTCCGGATCAGCCTTGGCTTCCTCGTAGACACGTTCAAGCTCGTCAAGCGCTGTAATCAGCGCTTCCGGCACATAGCGTCCACCGAACTGACCGAAATACGGTCCTTCATGACTTGCCAACGGGGTTTGTTCGGATGCTTTCACTCTTGCTCCTGCCTTTACTAGTCGCTCCACAGCCTGTTCATGGTTGGATGCGGTTGCGACACCTTCGCCAACCAGCACCGCGTCGGCTCCGGCGCGGGCATAATCCTCAAGTTCCACCGATCCGAACACTCCAGATTCCGCTACGCGGATCACATCGTCCGGCAAATCGGCGGCAAGCTCGTTGTATTTGTTCACATCGACCTTGAGATCCTTGAGATTTCGTGCATTGATGCCGATGACTCGCGCTCCGGCATTGATCGCGCGCTGAATCTCCTCGCGAGTGTGCGTTTCGACCAGCACCGTCATATTGAGGCTATGCGCCAGTTCAAGCAAAGACTTGAGCTTGTCGTCATCCAACGCGGCAACAATCAGCAGCACCAAATCGGCGCCATGCGCCCGTGCCTCCCAAATCTGGTATTCCGTGACAATGAAATCCTTGCGCAACACTGGAATTTTCACGGCTGCACGGACCTTATCGAAATCATCAAGCGATCCAAGGAATCGACGACCTTCGGTCAGCACGGAAATCGCGCTGGCACCTCCTTTTTCGTATTCCCTGGCCAATGCGGCAGGATCAGGAATGTCGCTAAGGTGCCCTTTCGATGGCGAAGCCCTTTTAATCTCCGCGATCACCGGAATGCCATCCGCTTTTTTCAGCCACTGTCGCGCATCAATAGGGGCCGGCGCTTCGAATGTCTGACGCTTCACCTCATCAAGGGAAATGTTCTGTTCACGTGCTCGTTGGTCTTCGACAGCTCCCGCCACCAGTTCATCGAGTACAGACATGGTGTTCCTTTCAGCATTTTACTCGATTGGTTAGCTTGATTTGACTCACAACTGGCGAAGCTGCGAGGCGATCTGCACCGCTTCGACGCTGGCCTCGGCCTTGTTGCGAGTCTCCTGCCACTCACTGGCCGGCACGGAATCAAGTACGATTCCGGCTCCGGCCTGCACGCTCGCTTCATGGTCGCGGATGAATGCCGTTCGAATGGCGATTGCCATATCGAGGTTGCCTGAAAAATCGAAATAGCCGACAGTGCCGCCATAAATGCCACGATCTGCGGGCTCAAGCTCGTCGATGATTTCAATGGCACGTGGTTTTGGCGCACCGGAAAGCGTTCCGGCTGGGAATGCCGACGTGAACACATCGAACGACGTCATGTCGGGGTTAACTCGCCCGGTAACGGTCGAACAGATGTGCATAATGTGGCTGAATCGTTTGATATCCATCAAGGATACGACTTCCACGCTTTCCGGAAGACATACACGGCTCAGATCATTGCGGGAAAGATCAACGAGCATGATGTGTTCGCTACGTTCTTTTGGATCGGCAAGCAGATCCTTGGCAAGTTGCTCGTCTTCCTCAATAGTGGTGCCACGAGGCCTCGAACCGGCAATCGGGAAGGTCATGGCATGGCCATTGTCCACTTTGATCAGCGTTTCCGGGCTGGATCCAATAACGTTGAAGTCACGCCCCTGCGCATCGGTCAACGACATGAAATACATGTATGGGCTGGGGTTGAGCGTACGAAGCACGCGGTACACGTCGAATGGATCGGCTGGCGAATCAATGTCAAGACGCTGGGAAATGACCACCTGGAACACGTCACCATCGATGATGTGCTGCTTGGCGATTTCAACGGAACGCTCATAATCGCTCTTCTCCGTACGGAAACGAAGCTCGGGCTGGCTAATGGTCTCATCCAACACATTGACGCGAGCTTCACCTTCGACAGGCGTGGCGGCCTTACGCTGCATATCATCCAATCGCGCCACCGCCTCGTCGTATGCCGCATCGGCACGGGTGGATCGATCGTCTACGTTCACCGCATTGGCGATCATCCATACCGATCCGGACACATGGTCGACCACAGCAATATCCGTGGCCAATGCCAGAACTGTTTCCGGCTGCCCGGTCTCGTTCGGCGCCTCGGCACGCAAGGTCGGTTCCCAATGGCGAATCGCATCCCAACCGACGGTACCGACCAGACCACTGGTCAGGTTCGGCAGTCCTTCGACATGCGGCGCTTTCAGTGTTTTCAGCGCAGCATGCGCGACTTCCATCACATCGCCTTCGGTAGGCACGCCTGCGGGAACCTGACCCAACCAATCGGCCTTGCCGTTGTTGGAACGCAACTGAGCCATGGAATTCACACCGATGAAGCTGTATCTGTTCCACGTGCCGCCAAATTCCGCGGATTCAAGAATGAATGTGCCGGAACGTCCTGCAGCAAGGCGTTCATAGAATCCGACAGGAGTCAACGAATCAGCCAGAAGTCGGCGCACAATCGGAATCACACGATATCCCTGATCAGCCAATTCGTGGAATTGTTCGCGACTCGGCCAGGTGGCGCCCCACTTGAGTGCTTGTACGCTGCATTCACTCATCGCTGGCCCTCCTGTTCCTTGGTACGGTATCCTACGACCACGGGCAGTTGCCCGCCTTCTTCGAAGCAGGATCGTTTGCCGGTATGGCAGGCCGCTCCCACTTGATCGACTTCAACCAGAATGGCATCCCCATCGCAATCCAGTGCGAAGGACTTCACATACTGGGCATGTCCGGAAGTGTCTCCCTTGCGCCAGTACTCCTGCCTGGACCTCGACCAGAACGTGACGCGACCGGTCGTCAGGGTGCGTCGTATGGCTTCGTCGTTCATGTAGCCGACCATCAGCACTTCTTTGGTGTCGAATTGCTGGATGACGGCTGCCACCAGTCCTTTATCGTCCCTCTTGAGACGTTCTGCGATTCGTGGGTCAAGAATAGTGCTGTTGTCGTATGCTTCGTTGGTCATGATGGTGTTATTGATTTGTTTCTTCGATTATTGATTACGTTATTCGCCTGTTTTGCGGTTTTCGGCTTTCATCGCACGGTATAGCCGGCGGCCTTGATGGCATCCTTGACTTCGCCGATGGTGACTTTGCCGTAATGGAAGATCGACGCGGCCAACACGGCATCCGCTCCGGCTTCGATCGCCGGGGGGAAATCGGCAGCCTTGCCCGCACCTCCGGAAGCGATGATCGGAATCTTCACTTCCTTACGCACGGCTTTAATCATTTCCAAGTCAAAACCCTGTTGGGTACCATCCGCGTCCATGGAATTCAGCAGGATCTCCCCCGCGCCCAACTCCTGAGCACGCTTGACCCACCAGATAGCGTCAATGCCGGTGGATTTGCGGCCTCCCATGGTGGTTACTTCAAAGCCCGACTGAGTGTGTCGCTCGCCCTGCTCACGGCGTGCATCGACGGATAATACGAGCACTTGGTTGCCGAATCGTTCTGCGACACGGCCAATCAGCGTCGGATCATTGATGGCCGCAGTGTTGACTCCTACCTTGTCAGCTCCGCAACGCAGCAGAGAATCCACATCTTCAGGGGCACGTACGCCTCCACCCACGGTCAATGGGATGAAAATCTGTTCGGCAGTTCGACTCACCACATCGACCATGGTCTGCCGATGCGAGCTCGAAGCGGTCACATCGAGGAAAGTCAGTTCGTCGGCACCCTGACGGTAGTATTCCGCGGCAAGTTCAACCGGATCGCCGGCATCGCGAAGATTCTCGAAATGCACGCCCTTGACTACTCGTCCCGCATCAACATCAAGACATGGAATGACTCGGACTGCCAGTGACATGCTGTTTTACTCCTTCGCGCATAATCATGTGTGCAACGAATGCAAGAGTAACCGTTTTACGTTACGCATGTTCGTCGGAAGTCCGAGTAGCGGACAGAACAAGCATCTTTCCTTGAAATCTAATCTTGTTCCTTAGCTGCGAGCTGCCCGCATGCACCATCGATATCCTGCCCGCGTGTGTCTCGCAACGTCGCAGTAATGCCTGCTTTATGAAGGATATCAAGGAACTGCTGTTCATCCTCAGGCTTCGAAGCGGTCCATTTCGATCCTTCGATGGGATTGAGCGGAATCGGATTGACATGAGCCCAATTGTCACCGTAATGGTTCAATCGCTTAGCAAGTAATTTGGCATGCTCGGCTTGATCATTGATACCGCGCATCAGAGCATATTCGATGCTTACGCGACGTTTCGAAGCCAAGTAATAGTCATGTGCCGCATCAAGCACCTGCGTAGTATTGAAACGCTTGTTCATTGGAACGAGCTCGTCTCGCAACTCATCGCTCGGAGCGTGCAAGGACACGGCCAAACGCACCGGAATGCCTTCTGCCGTGAGTTTCTTGATACCTGGTACCACACCGACCGTGGAGACGGTGATGTTGCGTGCCGAAATGCCGAAACCTTCAGGTGGCATGGCGCTGATTTGGCGTACAGCGCTCAATACGGACTTGTAATTGCCCATAGGTTCGCCCATGCCCATGAACACGATGTTGCTCAGGCGCCCGAGACCACCAGCGACTTCGCCGTCGTGCATGGCTTTCGCGGCCACACGAACCTGTTCCAGAATTTCGCCTGCCGACATGTTTCTCGTCAGACCCAATTGACCTGTGGCACAGAACGGGCAGCCCATTCCACAGCCTACCTGGCTGGAAATGCATAAGGTGGTGCGGGTGGGATACCGCATGAGCACGGACTCAATAAGAGAACCGTCGAACAGACGCCATAGCGTTTTGATAGTAGTGCCCTCATCGGCCACTTGACGGGTCACTTCGGTAATGAGCGTTGGGAAAAACGCCTCTGCGGCTTCGGCTCGTTTCGCTGCAGGAAAGTCAGAGAACTCTTCGGCAGCGACGTCGAAATGCCCATAGTAATGATTGGCAAGCTGCTTGACTCTGAATTTCGGAAGTCCAAGATCCTTGGCTTTCGCGATACGTTCGTCTTCAGTCATATCAGCAAAATGCAGCGGCGGCTTGCCTCGACGCGCATGATCTTTGGAAAGCACGTCGCGGAAGGCACCGGTAGTGCCTCCTGGAGTAATACCGGTTTCCGGCAAATCCTTCGTGGAATTCACGGAGTCGCTCATGCTTGTGTTTGCCTTTCTCACATTCCAGTTGCCCACAGCAGCACGCACACGAACGGCGCGCACAGCAGAATGGAATCCACACGATCCATCACGCCACCGTGTCCCTTAAGCAGGTGTCCCATGTCCTTGATGCCGATATCTCGCTTCAACATGGATGCGCACAAATCGCCAAACGTTCCGGCGATGCCGATCATGAAACCGGCCACGACAGGGACCCACCAGCGGGAAATCCACACATCCGACCCGTACGTGCAGAACATCACGGCAAAAGATCCGATCATGGAGAACAGAATGGAACCTGCAAGACCCTCCCACGATTTCTTCGGCGAAATGCGGGGGCTTAGCTTGTGCTTGCCCAGCCATGCCCCGGCGAACAAACCACCGGTATCGCTCAACGCGGGCATGAATACCATCATAATAGCATGCGCGACGGGATGATCATTGAATGTCAACGGCATGATGAGGCAGGAAGCCAGAAGCGGAATGTACAGCACGGTGAACATGGAGACCGCGACATGGCTCAGCCTGCTATGGCTTACCTCTCCCTGCTCATGGTTGAAGGAGGATTCAAGTCTTGCGCCTGCATCGGTGTGGGAAAGCTTATCCGCCACGGCCAGAGAGATGCGGCTGCCGAACGTCACTTTAGCGCTGGCGGCGATCGCTACGACCACCAAAGACACCAGCACGCATACCGTCATGGCGACGATATGACGTTCGCTGTAATAGGTGGACAGCAACGTCGCCGCCGAACATACCCACAACACCGCCACGGGAATATGAAGTCCCGCAGTGGCGAAATCGACGCGCAGCTCCCAAAGGGCAAGCACCATGAACAGCACAACCAGATAGACGAACAAGTCAATGCTGATCAGCAGACACGCCAAGATGAGGATGACGAGCACCGCCCCTGTGGCGATGGCCTGCGGCATATTACGCCCCGTCTTCTTGTTGATGGCGTTGATGGCCTCTTCGGTTTCTTTTTCGAGCTGTTCCTGATGTTCCATCATGTTCCCTGTCTGGCTGTGCGTCGATTCTTTTCAGGAGATGAAGGTCTCTCAGACCTCCATGATCTCCTTCTGCTTGGCTTCGAGCAGGGTATCAAGTTCATCAGTGGTCTGCTTGGTGATCTTGTCGAGCTCCTTGAGCAGACGATCGCCCTCGTCCTCACCCATCTCGCCGTCCTTGATGGCCTTGTCAAGGGATTCCTTGGCCTTGCGTCGGATGTTGCGCACTGCGACCTTGCCATCTTCCGCCTTGCCCTTGGCGAGTTTGACATATTCCTTGCGACGTTCCTCGGTCAGCTCCGGCATGGTCAGGCGAATGACGTTGCCGTCGCGACGCGGGCTGGCGCCCAGATCGGAATCACGCAACGCCTTCTCGACGGCATTGGCCTGGGACGCGTCAAACGGAGTGACGGACAGGGTACGCGGTTCCGGCACGCCGATGGTGGCGATGGCCTTCAGCGGGGTCGGAGCTCCATAATAATCAACGGTGATACCGTTGAGCAGCGCCGGATTTGCGCGGCCGGTACGAATGCCGGAGAAGTTCTCCTTGGTGGATTCCACGGACTTGGCCATCTGTGCCTTGGCCTGTTCGACAATAGTTGCCATTTGTACTCCTTGTTGTTGGTTGTTTGATCGATATTCGACGTTGAATGTCGTTATTCAGCGAGTGTGGACTCCGCGGTGGAAACCATAGTTCCGATTTCCTCACCGAGAAGGGCGCGGGTCACATTGCCATTGCCTTCGAGCCCGAAAACACGGATGCGCTGCTTGTTGTCGCGGGCCATGGAAAGCGCGGATGCATCCATAACGGCGAGATTGTCGACGAGGGCACGATTATAGCTCAATGTGGCGAAACGCTTGGCGTTCTCGTCCTTACGAGGATCGGCGGTATAAACGCCGTCCACGCCGTTCTTGCCCATCAGCACCTCATCGCAATGGATTTCCAAAGAACGCTGAATGGACACAGTGTCAGTGGAGAAATACGGCATACCGGCACCAGCGCCGAAAATCACGACACGGCCCTTCTCCAGATGACGAATGGCCTTGAGCGGAATGTACGGCTCGGCGACCTGACCCATGGTGATGGCGGTCTGCACGCGCGTGGCCTGTCCCTCCTGCTCCAAGAAGTCCTGCAGAGCGAGGCAATTCATCACCGTGCCCAGCATGCCCATATAATCGCCGCGGGAGCGGTCGATTCCAGCCTGTTGAAGTTCCGCGCCGCGGAAGAAGTTGCCGCCTCCGACGACGATGGCGACCTGAACGCCCTGCTGCACCGCGGGAACGATTTCCTCAGCGATACGGCGGATGACGGACGTGTCAATGCCGACTTTGCCGCCGCCAAACGCCTCTCCGGATAGTTTGAGCAGCACTCTGCGTGGATTATCACCAGTGTTTTCGCCAGTCATGAAAAGCCTTTCTTGCCCGAGAACTCACGAAATTTACCGCTCTCAAGAGTATCGGCAAACACAGACACCACACCGCAACGACACAGCGTCGAGAAGAAAACAAAGTTGGCCATCACCCTGTGGATGATGGCCAACCTCATGGAATCTCTAGCGTCTAACGCACGGATTCACCATTGAAGCCGAATTCACTCAGCCTCGCCCTTGCCGACCTCGACACGAGCGAAAGCCACGGCTGCGCCGCCGACTTCCTTGAACAGGTCGCCAACGGTCTTGGACGGATCCTTGACATAGGACTGCTCGAGCAGGACGTTCTCCTTGTAGAAGGCATTGAGACGGCCTTCCACGATCTTCGGAACGATCTTCTCCGGCTTGCCTTCGGCCAAGGACTTCTCGGTGGCCACGCGGCGCTCGGACTCGACCACATCGGCCGGAACGTCCTCGCGGGTCAGCCACTGGGCACCCATTGCGGAAATCTGCAGAGCGGCTTCGTGAGCCACAGCAGCGCCGGCCTCATCGGTGGCGATCATGGCCACGATGCTCGGCGGCATCTCAGCGGACTTCTTGTGGGCGTAGATCTCAACGTGTGGACCCTCGACCTTGGCGAACTGGCCGACCTTGACGTGCTCACCGAACAGAGCGGCCGCCTCTTCGACGGCTTCCTTCACGGTGGCTTCGCCGGAAGCGGCTGCCAGCACTTCGTCCACAGAAGCGGCCTCGGCTTTGACGGCGTCTTCGAGCACGCTGTCAGCGAACTCCACGAACTTCGGAGTCTTGGCCACGAAGTCGGTCTCGGAATTCAGTTCGACGGCGTAACCGGTCTGGCCATTGGCGGATTCCACGACCTGGGAGGCGATGGTGCCTTCCTGAGCCTTGCGACCTTCGCGCTTGCCAGCGGCCTGGATGCCCTTGGCGCGGATGATTTCCTTGGCGCGAGCCACGTCACCCTCAGCCTCGGTCAGAGCCTTCTTAACGTCCATCATGCCGGCGCCAGTTTCCTCGCGCACCTGCTTGATCAGAGCTGCAGTGATTGCTGCCATTGATTTGTCTCCTCTGAAAAATAGTGATGCCCCATATGATGGGAGGCACAACACCTCCCATCATAGTGGATATTTTCACTCAGCCTTGGCTTCGCCTTCAGCTTCGGCTTCAGCCGGTGCATCGGCGGCCGGAGCGCCCTCAGTGAGGAGCTCCTTCTCCCAAGCGGCCATCGGCTGCTCGGTCTCGCCCTCAGCCTTAGCGGCCTTGCCGGAACGCTCCAGCAGGCCTTCGGCCACTGCGTCAGCCATGAGGCTGGTCAGCAGTTCGATGCCGCGGATGGCGTCATCGTTGGCTGCGATCGGGTACTCGACGGACTCCGGATCAGCGTTGGTGTCGACGATGGCAACGACCGGAATGCCCAGCTTGTGAGCTTCCTCAACGGCCAAAGCTTCCTTGTTAACGTCAACCACGAACATGGCGGACGGAGTACGGTTCATGTTGCGGATACCGCCCAGCTGCTTAGCCAGCTTGTCCTTCTCGCGCTCGAGAAGCAGCAGTTCCTTCTTGGTCAGACCGGAACCACGCACGTCGGTGAAGTCCATCTCTTCGAGTTCCTTGAGACGGGAGACGCGCTTGGACACGGTCTGGAAGTTGGTCAGCATACCGCCGAGCCAACGCTCGGAAACGTACGGCATGTTCACGCGGACAGCCTGATTGGAAACGGCTTCCTGAGCCTGCTTCTTGGTGCCGACGAACAGCACGGTGCCGTTGTGAGCGACGGTAGCCTTGATGAAGTCGTAGGCCTTGTCGATCATGTCGAGCGACTTGAACAGGTTGATGATGTGGATGCCGTTGCGCTGGGTGAGGATGAACTGCTTCATCTTCGGATTCCAACGACGGGTCTGGTGGCCGAAGTGCAGGCCTGCCTTCAGCATGTCGCTCATATTGATCTGAGCCATGGTATTACTACCTCTTTCTGTCGGTTCTTGCCTGGTCATGCGTTCCTGCGTGCAGCCAAAGCCTTGCGGCGTCGGCCGACCGACACAGGTCGTCGCGAACATGACGCGAATTGGTTGTATGCCGGTTGACAATATTGGGTGGCTCAGGACTTTCACGACAAAGCCCTTCGCCGGATGGCACACAAGGCATAAAATACCATGGGGTCACGTCTTTTCGCAAAGACGTGACCCCAAGTCGTCATATCGGTGAGATGCGAACAATCACTTGTGGTGATTGCGCATGTAGCGCATCGCCTCTCGGCGTTCCTCTTTCTCCAAACGATCAAGATAGACATGACCGTTCAAGTGATCGGTTTCATGCTGCAACATGCGGCCCATAATGCCACGACCTTCCAGCACGACCGTCTTGCCTTCCAAATCGATGCCACGCACACGAGCGTAATCAGCGCGACGGGTCTTGTACCACAATCCCGGCACAGACAGGCATCCCTCATCTCCGTATTGTTCACCGCTGGTCTCTTCGAGGACAGGGTTGAGCACATACCCGATCTTGCCGTTGATGTTATAGGAAAATGCCCTCAGATTCACGCCAATCTGATTAGCTGACAAGCCAGCCCTTCCTGGATCGTCAACGGTATCAAGCAGATCCTGTACCAGATGACGCACGGCCGGCGTAATTTCCTTGATAGGATCACAGGGGGTACGTAGCACCGGATCAGGTACGACTCGAATCTCACGAATTGCCAAGATTATCGCTCCTCGTTCATGGTTGTTTCCTCAGTTTCCGATGAGTCTTCCGGCGTTTGGAACTCGCCAGCGTCTTCGGTCTGCTTCTTAATTTTCTCCTGCATGGTATCAAATGCCTGCCGAACCTTCGGACTTACGGATTCGGAAGCCTGACGCATGGATTCGGAAGCCTGCTTGACCGTTTCGGTGGTTCGGTCAAGAATCTGCACCGTCTTTGGCAGCGGTTTGTTGGATGGCTTCGGCGCATACAGCACATTGTCGATGACATTTTCGTACCGCTTAAGCACCTTCGGCCTGACAACTTTCAGGCTCGCCGTCAGAGTGCCCTTCTCCTGGCTGAACTCCTCGTCGAGGATTTCGAACTTGCGAACGGATTCAGCACGAGAGACATTCGCATTCGCCTTTTCGACATACTGCTGAATGAATGCGCGCACGGCATCGTTCTTCGCGATCTGCTCCATGGGCATGTTGCTATCAAGTCCCTGCTGTGCAAGCCAGGAACGAACCATCTCCTGATCAAGCTCAATCAAAGCTCCGATGAACGGCTTGCCATCACCGACCACCACACCATGCGACACGATCGGGCAAGTGTTGATGACATCTTCCATAGGTGCCGGACTGACGTTCTTACCGCCGGCCGTAATGATGATATCCTTCTTGCGACCCGTAATGTACACGAATCCGTCGTCGTCGATGGTTCCCAAATCGCCGGTCTTCAGCCAGCCATCAGCCATCTTGACATCGGCTGTCAGCTCCGGCTTCTTGTAGTAGCCAAGGAACACGTTGGGGCCCATCACCTGCAGTTCGCCGTCGTCATCGGTGCGCACGCCCATGCCCGGCCCGGGCTTGCCTACGGAACCGACGCGGTTGGCGTCCTGCCAGTTGACAATCATGGGAGCGGCGGTTTCCGTCATGCCATAGCCCTGAATGAAGGTAATGCCATCCATACCGTTGAAGAAATGGGCGAGATCGACGTTCAAAGGAGCGCCGCCACAAGCCAGATATCTCATGTTCGGACCCAAAGCAGAACGAATGGATTTGCCTACGACAGACATAAAGAACGAATGTTCGGCACGAGCCACAATGGAATGGCGTCCGGTTTCCTGCTCGTCCTTCGACCATTGCACAAAATGATCGAAAGCCTTGGCGAACACTCTTCCACGAATACCCGCTCCGGCCTTTTGCGAAGCCGCGTTATACACTTTCTCGAACACACGGGGAACTCCCAGCAGATAGGTCGGCTTGAAGCTACGCAGATCGGCAAGCAGATGCTTGGCTCCGGGCAGATAGCCGACCACCCCCTGCCCGCCAATCGCAACATACTGAATATAGCGAGCGAAGCAGTGCGCCAACGGCAGGAACAACATCAGACGATTCGGCTGATATAGCATTTCATCGAGAATGATGTAGCCGTTCAGCACGATATGCGTGAAATTCCGGTGAGACAGCATCGCTCCCTTGGGCTTGCCAGTGGAACCAGACGTGTACACAATGGTGAGCATGTCATCGGCCTTGACCCTGGAAATCACCTGATCGAGCGTGTCCTCGCCGACACCTTCTCCAAAATCAGCAACGGCATCAAGACCATCCGCCTTGAAGTTGAAGACGTAGCGCAGGCTGCTGTGCTCATCGCGAATCTGTTCAAGCGTTTGTGTATGCGCGAAATCACCGGCAAAGGCGATGATCGGATCCACCTCTTCGATGATGGACGCGGCCTGCCTGGCGGAATCGGTTTCATACACGGGCACGCTTACCGCGCCGATTGCGGCGCAGGCAAAATCGATGACTCCCCATTCGTAGCAGGTAGGCGAATAGATGACTACCATGCTTCCGGCCTTGACCCCTAGGCCAAGAAGACCTTTCGCAACCGCGCGCACACGCTCAAGCATCTCCCCCGCCGTAACGTCATGCCATCGACGAGTCTCGTCGTCCTGCCATTGGGCGATGAGATCATCAGGATCACGTTTAGCGCGTCTGGAGAGCAGTGCGAAAACGGTATCCTCATCCGTAGTGCTATACGCAGGTTCCGGTACAAATTCTCTCAACATGAGTCCCTATAGTAGTTGCAGTATGCTCAAGGCACGCTGAAAACCCTTGAAAACGGCTGAATTCAGCCAATTCCAAGGGTTTTGAATGGTTACTTGTTATACGTCACACGCCGAAATCAGCGACTTCGCACTTCCAAGCAGATCCCTTGAGGACGCACTTCAAATTGCTGCACAGCCTTCGTCCTCCAATGCCCATCAGCACGGTGCTTTCGAAGCATGTCGGAGAGACCAACCAGCTGTCAACGTAATATACGGTGATCGGAAGCAGACCCAACTGCGCGTATATCCTCACATCCTTCTTCATCTGTGCTGCGATCTGAGCGGAGGCATTTCTCAGCTTTCTCATGCAGGCCTCGCTCAATACCCTTTCCACGCGTGCTTCTTTCTGCCTGCCACGGAAGATATCGACAACATTGCAGATCAACTGCGCCGCGAACATGTTCATGGAGTAGGCAAATTCAGCATCGCACGGCCCAGGCATTATCTGGATGTAATGGAATGGTATTTTCCTGCCGAAAAGATCTGAATTAAGAAACCCATCATACGAGGGAAGCGTTTTATCGTAATCGAAAACCGGCTTTCTGCCAAGCTCAAGAGATATCCTTTCCCACTCTGTCAGGTTTTCTCCCTCGCGTTTCTTCCCACTTTTATCAGCGCGCTTCGCATTGGCCGCTGATCCCTGGTCAGAAGGTGGAACCTCCGAGAAGGGCTCGTTAGCCTCCGGCGGCGGAACATCATTTTCACATGAATCATCCATGATGAATCCCTTTCTTATTCGCCCGACTCATCGTTGAGAGGGGGTGTAAGAACCATTAAGGCACAAAAGCCATCCCCCGTCAAGTTGACATTTGATTCTTGTGGATAAGTGGATAACTTCAGATATTTCAAACACTTTAGAACACCCTAAAGATAAATTTTATACCCCTAAAACATTACAAAAAAGGTGGCATATCGTTGAAAAAGCAAAGAGAATCCTTCTTTGGCGAAAAACCCTAAGTTCGTCTCAAAAACGCTTAGTAAAAATGAACGGCATTAGCCTTCACTGAAAGATAATGATCATGTTTGTTCGTATATGCTCACATAAAGTTATGTTACCGGGCATACACTCCTCTAAGTGCGCTCAAGAAAAATAAAAAAAATTGGCTCTGCGGCATTCGCCGCAGAGCCGTCTGAGAATGGGCTCCCCCACCTGGACTCGAACCAAGACAAAGGGTTCCAAAGACCCGTGTGCTGCCATTACACCATGGGGGAATGGCGGAAAACCTTGCGGTTACCGCCAAGTGTCTATTATGCCACATGTCGCCAACACCGCGTGTCTCGACGTGTCGCACTAATAAAAAACGTTGTTTAAGGCGCACAAAAAGTGTTATGCGCACCTTAAACAACGGTACTCGCTTCACTGATATGGGAGTTACCCCACAAACATGCGGAACGTACGCTAAGCATGCCCGCGCAACGCGTCATCAGGCGAACAAGAAGCCCTGTCCGTGATGCTCCGGATATGTGTCGAACAACTCAGCCACAGAGCCGTCTTCGAACACAGCACGGATGGCGCTGGCCAGCAGCGGCGCGATCGACAGCACGGTCAAACCGTCCCAACGCTTCTCTTCAGGAATCGGCACGGTGTCGGTAAGCACGACTTCGCGGGCTCCGCTGTTCTTCAAACGTTCGACGGCGGGACCAGACAGCACGCCATGTGTGGCGACGACAGTCACCGACTTGGCACCGGCATCCTTAAGCACGCTGCATGCACCGGCAATGGTTCCGGCGGTATCGATGAGATCGTCGACGAGCACGCAGTCCTTACCTTCGACATCGCCCACGACTCGGTTGGCGACCGCTTGGTTCGGACGGGTGATGTCACGCGTCTTGTGGACGAATGCGAGCGGACCACCGCCAAGACGCTGCGCCCACTGCTCCGCAACACGAATGCGGCCCGCATCCGGAGAGACGACGGCAACATTGTCAAGCTGGTTGGAGAAACGGTCGCGAATGTAGTCGACCAGCACCGGCATAGCGATAAGGTGGTCGACAGGACCGTCGAAGAAGCCTTGGGACTGCGCCGCATGCAGGTCGACACTCATGATGCGGTCGGCACCTGCGGTCTTCAGCAGGTCGAACATGAGACGGCAGGAAATGGGCTCGCGGCCGCGATGCTTCTTGTCTTGGCGCGAGTAGCCAAGCAGTGGGCAGACCGCGGTGATGGAACGCGCGGATGCACGCTTGAGCGCATCAATCATGATGAGCTGTTCCATAATCGATTGGTTGATCGGGGCTGCGTGGCTTTGCAGTACGAACACGTCCGCGCCACGCACGGATTCGGTGTAGCGCACGTACATTTCGCCGTTGGCGAAGTCGTATGCTGTGGTTTCCAGAACATCAATGCCAAGTTGTTCGGCGACTTCCGCCGCCAGTTTCGGATGTGTTCTGCCTGTGACAAGGATAAGGTTTTTATCCGGCTTTCCTTCAAGGATTGCGCTCACCATGTCTCCAAACGTCTGTTTTCGCGTCAAGTGGACGTGACCCATATTAACCATCTGCGCAGACCGTCTCACCCGCGCGTGTTCACCTGAAATTTACCGGTACAGTCCGTGCTTGCCAATATATTGCACCACGCCGTCCGGTACGAGGTACCAAACAGGCTCCCCATGCTCCGCACGTCGCCGCACATCGGTCGAGGAAATCGCCAGTGCCGGTATTTCCAACGTATCGACCTTGCCTTCCGGCAGTTTCACCCCTTCCGGCGATGAGTACCCGGGGCGGGTCACGGCCACGAAGTGGGCCAGATCCCACATTTTGTCGGCGTCTTTCCATTGCATGATTTCCGCGACCGCGTCAGCTCCGGTGATGAAGAAGAGTTCCGCGTCGGGATGTTGCGCACGGATGTCTCGCAACGTGTCGATGGTATAGGTGACTCCCGGACGGTCGATGTCCACGCGTGATACGGTGAATTTCGGATTGGACGCGGTGGCGATGACCGTCATGAGATACCGGTCTTCCGCGTTGGTGACGTTCTTGTCGAGTTTGAATACGGGGCGTCCCGTCGGCACGAAGATCACTTCGTCGAGGTCGTACACCCACGACACTTCTGAGGCCGCCACCAAGTGGCCGTTGTGGATGGGGTCGAACGTGCCGCCCATGATGCCGATGCGAGGCCTGCTATGCCAGTTGCCGCGTGCTGAACGTCGGCCTGTGGCCACCGCGGAACCTGCTGATTCCACGGAAAGGTCGGACATGCGCCGTTCCGGTTCCACCACATAGCTGATGGCAAGTTCGGAATCGGCTTCGGCGGATTCGGGCCGCATGCGTTTCGGGCCGGTCATGAGGCATCCTCGTTTTTTTGTTCCTGATCGGCGTCCGCGGTCTCACGGCCGATGCTGTCTGCCGTTGGCGATGCGTTGTCCGGGTCGATTTTGCCCATATCCTCATCCCACTCGTCCTGCACGACGCGCCTGATCTCCGCGAAAGTCGGCAGAGGGAAGTCCGGCTGATAGGCGCGACGCACTTCCGCCACACGTTCGGTGACGCGAATCAGCGTATCGGTCATGCCGTCAATATCCTGTTCGCGCTCCATGGCGCTGAATTTGGCGATGTACTGTTCCATGAGCCGCATCTGCTCATCGACGCTTTTAAGCTTCTCTTCGTCGAGTTCCACCACGTCTTCGGCATCGACTTCCGGCCAACCGATCAGCACCGCGTCGGCGTATTCGAGTGAAGCACGCTGTGCCGCCGATGCGATGCCGTCCTCGATCTGCACGAGAAACACGTATCGCACGATGCTTAATCGTTCGGATGCGAGCTTCAATCCCAGATAGGGGTCATTGAGATCCGCATTCCATGGGTCCTTAGCGTCAGTCATTGTTTCCTCCATCTGGCCGTCATTATTGTTGTGTTCGTTCATGCCCGTACCTGGCCTGTTCCGTAGCCGATCCACTTGGTCGTGGTCATTTCGCGTAGTCCCATGGGCCCGCGTGCATGCATTTTTTGCGTGGAGATACCAAGTTCCGCGCCGAAGCCGAACACTCCCCCATCTGTGAAACGCGTGGACGCGTTGACCATCACCACCGCCGAGTCGATGCGTGAGGTGAATTCCTCAATGGCCGAATAGTCTTCGGCGATAATGGATTCGGTATGCCCTGTGGAGTGGCGGTTAATGTGGCTGATGGCCTCGTCGAGTGAGTCGACCACTTTGACACCGATCTTCAACGCGAGATACTCGGTATCCCAGTCTTCCTCAGTGGCATGTATCAGTTTCACCCCGTCAATACCGGTTTTGTCGATGATCTCGTAGGCCTGTTCGTCGGCATGCACTTCGACGTCGGCTGTGGCAAGCGCTGTGGCGATTTGCGGAAGGAACGCTTCGGCGATGTCACTGTGCACGAGGAGTTTTTCAGTGGCGTTGCAGACACCGACGCGTTGCGTTTTGGCGTTGAGAATGATGGGGATGGCTTTGTTTTGGTCGCCGGTTCGGTCGACGTAGATGTGTACGTTGCCCGCTCCGGTTTCGATGACGGGTACTTTGGAGTTTTGCACGACGGCTTGGATGAGGCCCGCTCCCCCTCGTGGAATAAGCAGGTCGATGTGGCCTTGGGCCTGCATCATGGCGTTGGCGCCTTGACGCCCGTATTCGTCGACGGAAGCGATGAGTGCGGCATCATATCCGTGTTCGTGCAATACGTCGGCGATGATGTTGAGGGTGGCTGCGTTGGTGCGTTCGGCCGCGTGTCCTCCTCTGAGGAGTGCCGCGTTGCCTGATTTGATGCAGAGTGACGCGACGTCGACGGTGACGTTGGGTCGTGCTTCGTAGATCATGCCGAGCACGCCGATGGGCACGCGGGTTTGTTCGAGTCGCAGACCGTTGTCGAGGTGGTATCCGCGCACGATTTCACCGATCGGATCCTGTAGGGTGGCTACGTGGCGCACACCTTGTGCGGCTGCGTTGACGCGGGGTACGTCAAATTTGAGCCGGTCGAGTTTGCCTGCGTCCATGCCATGTTCGGCGGATTTCTGCATGTCGATGGCGTTGGCTTCCGCGATTTCATTGGCGCGCGCGTCGAGTGCGTCAGCGATGGCGTTGAGAAGTTCGTTTTTACGCTGCGTGTTGGTTTGGGCAAGTTGCGCTTGCGCGATTCGGGCGGCGTCGGCTTTGGCGCACACCTCGTTGAGCACATCGGGCTCCATGGCGTTGGATTGGGTCTGTGGGTTCGTCATAGTTTCCTAGATTAGCGCGAAATCGCGCCTTGTTCCGTAGCTTCGACCATTATTTCGTCGTAGCATCGGAAACAGGGCGCGATTTCGCACGTCACGTGTCCTCAGAGATTTATATCCGAAACCGTTCTCGATCAACCGTTCTTCGACATGGAATCAGTGGATCTGATCGAGACCCGGATACAGCGGGAAGTCTTCGGCGAACTTGTCGACGCGAGCCCTGAGGGCTTCCACGTCGGCATCCTTGCCTGCTGCGAGTGCGGTTCCGATGATGTCGGCGACCTCTTCGTATTCCTTGTTGCCGAAGCCGCGGGTGGCGAGGGCGCTGGTGCCGATGCGCAGACCGGAAGCCACGCTTGCCGGACGCGGATCGAACGGAACGGTGTTGCGGTTGATGGTGATGCCGCACTGGGCGAGGAGGTCTTCGCCCTGCTGGCCGTCCATTTCGCTGTTGCGCAGATCAACCATGACGAGGTGGACGTCGGTGCCGCCGGTGAGGACGCTGATGCCGTTGTTCTTGACATCGTCGGACATGAGGCGTTCGGCGAGGATCTTGGCACCGTCGAGGGTGCGCTGCATGCGGTCCTTGAACTCCGGAGAGGCTGCGACCTTGAACGCGACGGCCTTGCCTGCGATGACGTGCATGAGCGGACCGCCCTGCTGACCCGGGAAGACCGCGGAGTTGAGCTTCTTGGCATAGTCCTGCTTGGCGAGAATGAAACCGGAACGCGGACCGCCAAGAGTCTTGTGAGCCGTGGAGGATACGACATCGGCGTACGGGACCGGGCTCGGGTGCAGTCCGGCTGCGACAAGGCCCGCGAAGTGTGCCATATCAACCCAGAACTTGGCTCCGACTTCGTCGGCGATTTCCTTCATGGCCTTGAAGTCTTCGATACGCGGGTAGGCGCTCCAGCCGCC
The DNA here is from genome assembly GCF_019131435.1 of Bifidobacterium sp. MSK.13.1. Taxonomy (NCBI): domain Bacteria; kingdom Bacillati; phylum Actinomycetota; class Actinomycetes; order Bifidobacteriales; family Bifidobacteriaceae; genus Bifidobacterium; species Bifidobacterium sp. MSK.13.1. The sequence goes on from NZ_JAHOMM010000002.1 coordinate 341,717, forward strand.
GATGATCATGGCCGGGTGGGTTTCAAGCGCGCGCTGGCGGATGATTTCAGGATCGATGCGGAAGGTTTCAGGATTGACTCCGTAGGCTTCGGCATGGTAGAAACGTCCGGAGAAGTTGATTTTCATGCCGTGGGTGAGATGTCCGCCATGGTCGAGGGCAAGACCGAGCACGGTGTCGCCCGGCTTGACGAGCGCCTGGTAGACGGCTGCATTGGCCTGTGCGCCGGAGTGAGGCTGCACGTTGACGTATTCGGCGCCAAACAGGCTCTTGGCACGCTCACGGGCAATGGTTTCGATCTTGTCAACCTGCTCGCAGCCACCATAGTAGCGGCGTCCCGGATAGCCTTCGGCATACTTGTTGGTCAGCACGGAACCCTGAGCCTGAAGCACGGCACGCGGCACGAAGTTTTCGGAGGCGATCATCTCCAAGCCGTTCTGCTGTCGAGACAACTCAGCGTTGAGTACCTCGGCGATTTCGGGGTCTGCTTCGGCGATAGGCGCGTTGAACATGTCGTTCGGAGTTTGCGCGAGAGGCGATGCGGTCATTGAGCTCTCCTTGGCTTGGAGGATAAATACGTTGCCCGTACGAACGTGCAGGCTTAACGATGAAGTGTACGTGCACAAATCGCATGAGGGAATAGGGCGTTTCGAAACATGGAAGCAATCACGAAACAAGCAGGAAACAATCACCACCCATAAACACGCATCGTCCCATTCCACGGACGCCAAACACGCTTCTTCCCGCCCATAACGCTACACTCAATATTGTTTGACGTTCATTGTCCGTTCTATTGCTAAGGAAATCCAGTGACCACGTTCCACAGCACTCGCAGCACCACCGATTCACTCACCTCCAAGCAAGCCATACGCAAAGGCATCGCCGACGACGGCGGCCTGTTCGTAACCGACTCACTGGGCGAAACCCACGTAGACGTCGCATCTCTCGCAGGCAAGTCCTACCAGCAGATCGCATTCGACGTGCTGAGCGTGCTGCTGCCCGACTTCTCCGAAACCGAACTCAAGGCATGCATCGATGAAGCGTACGGCGCGCAATGGTCCGACGAAAAGATCACCCCGGTCAAGCCGCTCGGCGATGACTACGTGATGGAACTGTTTAACGGCCCGACCTCCGCATTCAAAGATGTCGCATTGCAGATCCTGCCGCGTTTCATGGCACGCACCACCCCGGCCGGCGGCGACGGCAACGAGAAAATCATGATCGTGACAGCCACCTCCGGAGACACCGGCAAGGCGGCGCTCGCTGGTTTCGCGGATGCCGAGGGCACAGGCATCACCGTGTTCTATCCGGAAGGCAAGGTTAGCCAGGTACAGGAACTGCAGATGAGCACGCAGGCTGGTTCGAATGTGAATGTCTGCGCGGTGAAGGGCAATTTCGATGACGCTCAGTCCGCTGTCAAACGCATTTTCGGTGATCGTGAGCTTGCCAATCGTTTGGCTTCCGATTCGCATGTGGTACTGTCTTCCGCAAATTCGATCAATGTGGGACGTTTGGTGCCGCAGGTCGTCTATTATTTCTCCGCTTACGCGCAGCTGCTCGAACAGCAGGTCATCAATGTCGGTGATGAGGTCGAGTTTGTGGTGCCGACCGGTAATTTCGGCGATATTCTCGCCGGATATTATGCGAAGCTGTTAGGCTTGCCGGTCAAGCATCTGGTTGTTGCGTCCGATAAGAACAATGTGCTGTTCGATTTCCTGACTTCCGGCACGTATAACCGTCAGCGTCCGTTCTATCAGACGATTTCCCCGTCGATGGACATTCTTATCTCCTCGAATCTGGAACGCATGCTGTATTACATGTCCGACAAGGACACTCGTCTGATCGCCATGCTGATGAACGATTTGAACCAGTGGGGCGCCTATGAGGTTCCCGAACCGATGCTGGCCAAGATTCGTTCCCTGTTCGGCACCGGCTGGGCCGATGAGGATCAGGTGCGTGAGATGATCGCGGATTGCTGGAACAAGAACCATTATGTGATCGACCCGCATACCGCGTGCGGTTATTACGTGATGCAGCAGATGCCTCGCGATCCGCTGACGCCGCGCGTGCTGCTGAGCACCGCCAGCCCGTACAAGTTCCCGCGCGTGGTCAACGAGTCCTTGGGTTTGGATGCTTCCGGCACGGATTTCGAATGCATGGACGTGCTTGCCGAGGCGACCGGCACTACCGCTCCGGCCGCGTTGCGCGGTTTGGAGACCGCCGACGTGCGTTTCGACCATGTCGTTGACATCGACGGTATGGAAGGTTTTGTCGAGCAGGCCGCCAAAGCTCTGTAAAAACTCTGTAAGCGAAGCATACTTTCACATCGTTAAAGCCATCTCCATCGGCCGTCCGCAATATGTGGACGGCCGTTTTTCGTCAAGGCTGCTACAGTTGCATGCTCGGAGGCGAACGAGCATGACAGCACCAACGATACCCGCATCTGAATCGGTACGACAGAAGCAACCGGCACAACAATCGAACCAGCCCGAACAGCCCCGGCGTAAGCATGATCGTCTCATCACCCGTGATATGGCGTTGGTCATGCTTGCGACGTTCTGTTTCATGTCGAGCAATATGCTTGCCAATCCGATCGTTGCCGGATATGCGGAATCGTTGGGCGCGGACGGCATGCTGATGGGTGCGGTGGCCGGGTCGATGAGTTTCATCTCACTGTTCTGCCGCCCTATCGCAGGCAATCTTTCCGACAAAACCAGCAAGCGCACACTTGTGGCGGTTGGCACGGTGCTCTATTTCGCCGCCGGACTGCTGTACTATTTCGCAAACTCCCCCATCATGCTCATCATGGCTCGCGTGATCAACGGCGTTGGTTTCGCATGCTGCTCGGTCTGCCTGGCCACGTGGATGTCGCTTTTGCTGCCGATCCGGCATATGGGTGCCGGCATGGGATTGTATGGCACGATGAACGCGCTGGCTATGGCGGTCGGACCGGCATTGGGTATTCGCGCGCAAAAATACATCGGTTATCGTCTGACGTTTTTGAGTTCGCTGGTGCTGGCGGTGATCATGCTGCTCGCCACACTGATGGTGAAGAATGGCGGACAGCCGGTACGCAAAAAGCAGACTTCCATAACGGAGAATCCCTCCACTGCCGTAGACATTGACGGTTCTGCTAGCGCAACCAAAAAGCATCGTTTTTCGATCCGTTCGATTCTGGAACCGCGTGTGGTGCCGTTGTCGCTGACGTTCATGATGTTTGCGATAGCGTATTTCGCAAATCAGTCCTTCATCGTGAGTTATGTTCAGTCTCGTCATCTGCCGGTATCATCCGACCTGTTTTTCATGTTTTACGCGGTCGCGTTATTGGTGTTGCGACTGGGCTTGCGCGACCTGTTCGACAGCAAGGGCTTCCGTTTCTGGCTGACGGTCTGCTCGTTGGGCATGCTGGCGATGCTCGCATGCATGACGTTCCTGTTCAATGATTGGATGCTGTTGTTGGCTGCGATTTTCACCGCTGTCGGCTACGGTCTGATGAGTTCAGTCACGCAGGCGCAGGCCGTGGTAATCGCAGGCCGCGAGCGCAGTGGTATTGCGAATAGTACGTATTATGCGGGTATTGATTTGGGTATGTCGGTTGGTCCGTTTGTGGGTGGTTTGGTGTATGGGCATTTGCCTGCTGTGTGGTTTTATCCGGTGTTTATGTTGGCGATGCCTGTTGCTTGGTTGATTTATTTGTTGTGTGTGAAGCGTGTTTCGCGGTAGTTGTTGGCATCGTGTGCGAGGTTTCTGCCGTAAACCAGTCCAAGCGCGTGTCGTTCTAACTGTTTTTGCGGTCGGTCGTATTTTCCATATACGGCAATATGACCGACCGACGCCCATCCTGGCTCGTGCAAGGCGTCCATGCCGAAGGGGAGATGTCAGGATCGGTCCTTGCCGCCGTATTCCGTTCCAGCCTTTCCGGCTATTTGACTTGGTGGATTTTGTTGCCTTTGACCATGTAGGCACGTCGGGCCATGTCGATCATGGGCTGGTCGAATCGGCTGTCTGTGTAGAATTCGTCCACTCGCACGTTGTCTCCGTAGAGTTCGCGGAATCGTTTGGGCTTGTTGGTGTTGAAGTTGAGGTAGTTTACGTTCAACGTGTTGTCGTCGATGGTGGACGAGACCAAATGTTGCACGCCAAGCCTGCGGCAGGCCTCGCCCACGGTGATGTCGAACGAGGCGGTGAGGATCGCATCGTCTTCGCGTGGCTTATACCAGGGTTTGATGCGCTTCATGTTCTGATCCCAGAAGGCGTTGACCAATTCTTCGAATTCCAACGATTCGGCAAGTTCGCTTAAATATCCGTGGCATAGCTTGACCACACCGTATTCCATTTGATCGGACGTGGTTCGTCCGAGCTTGTATTTGATGGCATAGCGCAGTACCGGGGCGATGTACCGCAATACTTTCGGATTGTATTTGGCCGAAAACAGGTACAGGTCGAACAGGCTTTCTCCGTCATAGATGGTTCCATCGAAGTCGAATACACGCATGTATGCAGCTCTCACTTCCTCGTATGCGCGCATTCAATACGCGCCATTGCACCTCATGCTAAAGTCCGAAGGCTGATTCCTTCTTACACCAAGGTGAACGGCCGGCGACCGCAATGTGCACAAATTGCACATCTCAATGCACATTCGGTTCATGTCACGTTTGGAAGGAGGAACCACCACAACAACACAGTCGGACCGCTATTCGCCCCATAGGAGCCGTTCGCGCTGCTGATACTCCTCATCGAACAACGGCTGGGCCTTCGTGTCGATGAGCTTGGCGAATTCCAGATCCTCATCTCGTTCCACCCGATGCTCAGCCATATTCCATTGGTCATGGTACGTGTAACGCAATGCCTCGGCATCCGTTTTCAGAACATGCGACCGGTAAAGGTCCCGTTCGAATAGAAGCGTATCAACCAGCCATCCTGGCTCGTCCGGAAACTTACTGATGCCATTGACGTACTCCGCACGATACGCGTCATGGACAAGGACAGGCAACGCATCGATACGCAAAAGCTCCTTGAACATGATAAGCCGTCCGATTCGACCGTTGCCGTCCGAAAATGGGTGAATCTTCTCAAACGTCCAATGGACACGGGCGATCTGATACGGCTCGTCCTCAAGTTTCGTGCACATATCAAACAGCCTGTCCATAAATTCGGGAACATCCTGCGGCAGCGCGGTCCTTGTCGGAGTGACATGATTGCCGATAAAGTTCGGCCGAGTCTTGTAGCCGCCCACGTTGAAAAGCGAGTCGGAGACCTGTCTGGTGCCCTGCTTGAGAATGGCATGCAGGTGACAGACCATATCCCGGTCCACCGGCTCATCAGCATGGTCGAGAATCCAACGGAACGCAGCAAAATGATTACGGGTTTCCAACGCATCATCAGGATTGACCTGTTCGCTGCCATCCGTGGTATAGGTACCGGTGGCAAATAGCTGCGCGGTCTGTTTGGCAGTAAGGGTGGAACCTTCCATATGATTGGAATTCCATGCGAACTGGATTTGCGTGGTCGTGTAAATGCCGTCACCATATCGAGTATCACGCTCTCGGATAAGACGCTCCACGATACGTTCCGCCATAACCCCATCCTTCCTTCATTCCGCTCGACTATCCTCCCATGGTAATTCATTTAGGCTAGAAACCGTGGTGGATGTCGTATATCCTGCAGGTTGGTTCCATGTCGAACGTGACCGTGTCGAACTGTTCGGGATGGTGTACGAACGTATCGATCAGTTTCCATTGGCGACGGCTGATGCCGATACGATAGTCCGGGCGGACCATAAGCACCGGCGCTTTCGGCTGGAGTTCCTCCAAGAGCTGCGCGCGCTGTTCGAAGCATTCATCATCGTCGATCCATACGATCGGCGCGGGTTCATTCTCTTCGCATTCGATGCGTACGCGTCGTTGGATGGTCTGCCATTTGCCTGCCTCACGTCCCCATTTGGTGACAGGATCGTACCAGGTGATGACATCGACCAGCATGGGATCCCATCCGAGCATCGGGTCGAGAATCTGACTGCAGTATGGCTGCCAGGTGGACAGCCACCACAATTCCACAATGCCGTCAACTGCCAACGCGTACATGGCGTCGGATAGTTCGCTGGACCAGTGGATGCGCCATGAGCCTACGGGCGTGTGGGCTTTTCGTTGCCGTCCAAGTGGAACGCTTTTTCAGGATTGTACATTTTCGCGTAGGGACTGTCGGGCTTCGCCCAGGTCATAACTTTGTTCACGCCGCCCCTGCGCAAAAGCTTGTCATCCGGAAAGGCGTTGAGCACCCCATCGAAATCCGTGAACACCACAGGCTTGGAAAACATTTTCAAATCCGTCATCACCACTCCCCTTTCAATCATCAACTATCTTCTTATATTGACCTTACGGTTTCCTCATTACGTTTTACCTGACAAATACTGACAGCACCGCCATCGTTTTATTTGCTATACTCGGATTGGTTCGACACGGACGCCGAACGACCGCAGGCACGAGCATAGGCAACCGCAAACATGGTCCATAGATGCGCAAAACATGATGCGCGGACGCATCCAAAAAAGCGGTCGCCATCACGCAAAGGAGCGAAACATGGCAGACGAATCATCGAAGATTCCAGAGAAAACCGTCGAACAAATCTTCGACGAACGTTATCCCCTCGACAAATGGGAGGATTCAAACTACTCGATACTCGACAAATTCTCAATGCGCGGCCGCAAAGGCTTCGTCACCGGAGCCGCAGGCGGTCTAGGACGCAACGCGGCGGCCGCGCTCGCCCAAGCCGGAGCAGACGTCGCACTAGTCGACCTGCCCAGCCAAGAAGACAAGCTCACCGAACTGGCGAAAGACATGAGCGAACGTTTCGGCACCAACGTCATCGCGCTCACCTGCGACGTCACCAACGTCGAACAAGTAGCCGAACTCAAAACACAATTGGTGGAACAGCTGGGCACCGTCGACTTCGCGTTCCTCAACGCCGGAGTCAACGTACCGGGCGACGATCAAGACGCCACCGAAGAAGTATGGACGCGCACCATCAACATCAACCTCAACGGCACCTACCGTACCGGCCGCATCGCGCATGAAATCATGCGCGAACACGGTCATGGCGGCTCACTGATCTTCACAGCCTCCCTGTCCGGACACAACGCGAACTACATGATGGGAAGTCCGACGCCGGTGAACGCGTATGGCGCCACCAAAGCGGCCATCATGGAACACTCACGTTACCTTGCTGCCGCGCTCGCCAAGGATGGTATCCGTTCCAACACCATCTCCCCCGGATACGTGTGGTCTGGAATTTTCAATGGCCGTATCGACATGCCTGGCCACGACGCCATGCTCGAGGTCGTGCCGATGCATCGTTTCGGCACGAATGACGAGATTGCCAGCACGGTGCTCTTCCTCGCCAGCGACGCGTCCTCGTACGTTACTGGCACTGACATTCGCGTAGACGGCGGCTACAGCGTCTTCTAATCACCGTACCCCATCTGATAAATGGCCGGTCGCAGCTAATGTGCTTCGACCGGCCATTTATCTGGTGATGGTTTCTAGAACATACCGCTACACATGCTTGCGGCGTATCAACGTACCGGCAGTGGTTCCGGCTCCTGCAAGGAGAAGCATGACCGCGATAATGGGAACGATGTCGGAGCCCGTGCGAGGCAAGTCCGCAGTCGGTTTTCCATCGGCCTTGCTGGCATTCTTGTCTTTCGAGGGCTGCTTGTCATTCGGCTTGGCCTCGCCACCGCCCGGCTGGTCATCAGGCTTCGTTTCCCGAAGCTTCAGACCGTCCAATGCCGTGTTAAGGAGCGTGGCGGCATTGGAGACAAGACCGTTCTGTTCGCTGCTGAACGTGGTGTTGTTCCACAGCGAGAGGACCTGCTCGTACGCTTCCGTGAGAGATGCGACCGTATCGTCCGTGTATTTGCCGAATTCGGCAAGCTTGGCCTGTGCCGCCGCGATCGGAGCTTCGAGCGCGCTCTTGTCGAGTTCGGTCGGATCATCATACATGGCCTGATATCCTGGGATGGTCAGTTTGGCGAGCTGATCGCACATCTTGGAGCAGAGGCGAGCGTTGAAGTTCATGACACTGAACCCTGCGCGGGACAAGTTCATCTGTCGGATTTCCAGATTGTCTGGATCGTAGGCGCCTTCGGCGAACGTCATGTCGGCCGATTCGCTGTCGGACGCGCCCTTGCCTGTTCCGCTGGTGTCGAGCGCGCTGCCCGTGGAGTAGTCGAACGGGGTGCCATCCTTGCCGCTCCATGCGTTGATGATGAGGCTCGACGTGCGGAACGGGTCAGATCCAACTCCTGCGTAGTTGTAGACCGCAATGTCCTTGCCGGAGGAAACGGTGTCGCCGTTCTCATCGACGAAGTAGATCGGGTTGCCGTCGACGTCGAGCGGATACCCGTCGGGACCCCACACGTTGTCGGTGATCACTGCGAGACCGTCACGGTCGGTATAGCTGCCCATGCGGGATTCGCGATGCCATGCGTTGCCGGTCGTGGCCGTCGGATGCGGAAACAGTTCGGCTCCGGACGCGGCATAATAACGACCGAGTTCCGGATAGAAGTGGCCGTCTCAACAAATGTCGATACCGGCCTTGAGCGGCTTGCCGTCCGAGCCGGTCCACTCGGGCATCTCGAACATGACCGGCGTGCTGCCAGGCAACGACCATGCGGTTTCCTCGGATCCGGCGCGATGCATCTTCTGGTAGGAGTCGGTGTGCCCGTCAGGGAACGCTATGGCGGCAGAATTGTAGACCTTCCGCACGCCGTCGCTGTCGGTGATGAGACTCTCGGTGATTTCAGCTTGGGAGGCCGCCATCTTGTATGCTGCGGAGTCTAGGTCGCTTGAGGAAACGTAGCCGGTGAGTGCCGCGACGAAGGCCATGGTGGCGCACAATGCGACGCTGCCTACCGCCGCAACCGCCATGTTGAGCTGTCGTTTGAACCATATGGATTTCGCGGTGACGTTCGCTGCCGCGTCTTTGTTCTCCGTTGTCGTACGGTGCGACGTGGATGTCCCTCTCTTCAACGCGCCATGCTTCCCCGAAATTTCCCCGTTCTGGAAAACATCATAGGAGATAAACGGAATTGTATGACAGTTCGTTTTCCACTTGGCTTCTGAATTCCGAAGAGTAGCTAAAGAGTACTCATGCCCGATTCTGCGAGCGCGATCATTTGACGTTTCCTTTGTTGTTGAACACCGTTTTGCTCATATCTCGCTTATGTATGGCAGATTTGCGAACTTGTCCGGAGATATCTTGCTTATATATGGCAGGTCAGTCCGTCAAAGCAGTAGGTAGGGGGCATGAAAAACCTCATTTTCGCGAAACCGACTGCCATATATAAGCGAGATGCCTCATGTCACATCCCGAAATCTGCCATACATAGGCGAGATACAGCCTGCTTTGCTCAGCACAAGGCCGACAGATCCAGAAAATGCGCACGATGACACGTTTCAAACCATACTTCGCGCAGGATCTTTTTCCGATTTGTTCCCTTGACAGGTCTGACGCCTACTGTTTGGAGTTCGCGGCGGCGCGCAACGAGTCAACGAACTGTGCACACGCAAAGGCGGGTATGATGACACCTATTCGCGCTTTGTATCGGCACGAAGTCCGAAGAACGATAAGGAGCAATCATGTCCGACATCAATTCGCCAGCAACCCCAGCAGCGCAGGACTCCCGTACATCTGCACGACTCGAAGCGGGGCTAACGGCCCCGGACTTTACACTTCCCAGCGACAACGGCGGTAGTGTCACGCTCTCCGCATGGCGCGGCCAAAATATCATCCTATACTTCTACCCTGCCGCGATGACTCCCGGCTGCACCACCGAGGCCTGCGACTTCCGCGACAACCTCGCACGCCTAAGCTCCCGCGGATTCACCGTACTCGGTATATCGAAGGATCCGATGGACAAGCTTATCCGATTCCGCGAGCGCGACCATTTGACGTTCCCCCTGTTGTCGGATGCTGATTTGACCGTGCATCGTTTGTATGGTGCGTACGGTGAGAAGAAATTGTATGGCAAGGTTTACGAGGGTGTGATTCGTTCGACTTTTGTGATTGACGGTGATGGAGTGATTCGTGTTGCCCGATACAACGTGCGCGCGAAAGGTCATGTTGATTCTCTGCTGCGTGCGCTTGATAAGCTTGATGGTTCCGTTTTCTAATCTGGAATGCGATGCCGCTTTGTTTATAGATCAGCTTTTTCGTGCGAATGACGCAAGCAGTGTCAGTAGCGGGTAGATGTCGAATTCCTGATAGTGGTCGTGCAGTGTGCCGATGTCTTCGAACATGGCTCTTCGGCGAGCCTTTCGAAGGTCTCGTAACGGCACGGGGCACGGCCTCGTATGAGAAGAGAAAAAGCGCGATGAGACTCAGACTTCCGACAATAAATCATCGTCTTCCGACATGTCAGCCCACGGCTTGCGTGTGCGGTTTGCTTGATCGTGTTGGCGGTGCGTTGGTTGATGAGCGTGAACGTTTGGAGTTGAAGGCGATTGAAATGCTGAAGGGACCGAAACGTCTTGTGCAGCCGGAGCCGGTGGATCATGCTTGGTGGGATGATGGTTCCGGCGTGTACAGCATCGGCTGAGGGAGCCGGTAGGCTGGGTGTGTAAATCCAGCAGAGAGGAACGTGCCATGGTGACGCGTCGTAATGATGAGCGGACGGTTGCGGGAAGGCATCGCATGATGAGGCGTGCCGACCGTGAGGTAACCGAACCACAGCAGATCGATGCGATTATCGCAACGTGCAAGATCGTGAGTCTTGCATACACCGATGCGGAAGGCATCACCATCGTGCCGTTGAATTTCGGATACGTGTTCGATGCGGAATCCAATCATCTCACCTTGTATTTCCATGGTTCTGCGACCGGACGTAAGATGGACGCGGTCAAGGCCGCGAACAACGCGCTTCCTGTAGCATTCGAAATGGCGACTGACTGCGAGGTGGTTGAGGGGCGTACGTTGTGCAATTGGGGCGAGGCGTTCAAGTCGATCGTCGGCAATGGCACCGCATCCATCATCGACGATCTTGACGAGGCACGCCAGGGGCTCGCACTGCTGATGAAGCAGCAGGCCGGCATGGAACATGCGGAATTCACCGACCAGCAGGTACGCGCCGTCACCGTATGGAAGGTGGAAGCGGACTATCTCACCGCCAAAGTACGCGAAAAGCCCCAGCCGCATACGCACTGACCTCATACCGCACCTTGACGCAATGATGCGCTGCTTCCAAGCCCGAGGATGGGAATTGGGAACAGCGCATCAGATGTAAAACGCTAGACCGAAGTCCGGCTGCGGCCAAGTTGCAAGTCAGGCCGTAACCCGGTCGAGATAAGGTTTCAAATCAAGCCTTCCGGCGGGAACGCCGCGCGTAGCTTCCTCCAAAAATCGCGGAGGACACCATCACGACGGTCGCCACGATGGCGGGCGTCACGTTTGAACCGGTTTTGGCGAGCTTGACCGCATCGCCGCCGTTCGCGGACGATTTCACCGGATGCTTCCGCTGGCCGTTCGCATCATTCGCACCCGGAGCCTTCTGCGAATCATCTGGTGTCGATTCATGGCCCGGCGTTTCAGGCTGACCTTCCTCATCCGTCAGTCGGGCATCAACCGTGGTTCCCTTACCATTCAGGCAGCTTTTCAGCTCGCTTTCCTTATACCAGGTCGAACCATCCGCAATTGGCGTGCAGGAATCGTTGAATCCGATTTCCTTTTCGTTGTACAGCATTCTGACCAACGGCTGATACGGCTGCCCCGAGACGTCCGTACCATCACGCACGACCACATCCCACTGCACATTCGCAGCCATCGGCGTCACACTTTCGCCACGCCACGGATTATTCTCATACGTGTACAGTTCACTCGCCTGCTGCTGCGATCCAGGCAGCTTCAGCAATGCCGCAAACGGAATAATGGTTTCGGCATGTGCGAATCGGAACGTCGCGGCGGTGCCGGCCCGCTCCCTCGTGTCGATCGCATTGAAGAAATCGTCGAGCAACGGCTGGGCAATGCGGTAGGTCTCATCCTGACCTGCGCGCCCCGGTCCCTTCTCATAGAAGTCCTCGGCATCAAGCGACCAAGCAAACGTCTTCGCCTCCTGGGCGTGCTGACCTTGGAAGTACTGGTCGAAATTGAACGTGTGGGATCCGGTGTTCTCCTGTTCCATATCGGCCGCGATGATGTACAGATTGTACAAATCCATTGCCGCGTCCTGTTCCGACGCGATCTTCTTCTTGGCGTCACCGCACGCGTTCGCATCCTTGGCAGGGTCGGCGCCAGCAGCGCAATTGGCCGCACCCTTTTTCGTGCCGTCAGCTGTGTTGTACCAGATGCGCTGGCCTTCCTCCTTGCCGATGGACGCGAGGAAATCGTCAGTGAAGATTTGAGAGAGCAGATTATGCGAAGCGGTGGTCATGGACGGATCGTTCGTCACGTTTTCCTCAGCTTCGGCGATGCCCCCATCATTCGCGACGAACTGCTGGTAACGTTCCGCGCGCTCCTTGGCCTCGCCCGTTTTCTGCGTACCATCCGGATTATCAGTCTTATGGAAATACAACGTGGTGGTGTTCTTGTCGAAATTCTTGCCGGAATTGTTATCCGCAGGATTATTCGGTGCTACAACCGCATTCGCCAGCAAACCGTTGGAAGCCTGATCGAATCCTAGTTTGAAATTCTCTCCGGATTCGGTTGCACGAGGCTCACCCGAGCTCTGGTATGAGACGCGCAGTCCCTGCTTTGCGGCATTGGCGAACAGATCAGCATCACGCTGGTATATTCTCTCACCAATGCCCTGATGCTGTATGGCGCCCTGACCAGAGAGCATGCCATACCCGTTGCCCACGTTGACCGCAGTAATGGCATTGACATTGTTGATGAATTCCTTGCCAACCTCTGGGCTAACGAATCCAGCATAATTGTTTTCCGCAGCAGACTGAGCCATCAGTGCCAGCAAAGCGTCATACTTGTAGCTCGACAGGCCACGCGAGCCATGCCTTGCCACAGACTCGGTGTATGCAAGATGGTATCTGCTCGGAATTGCTGAATATGATGTGCTCGCCGGTGCAACATACGGCTGCTTGCTGCTGTAATACCGGGCGGTTCCTTCCCCAGCCAAAGCCGCTGGCGTTGCGAGCATGGCCGCTGCCACTACAGCGCTTGTCAACGCGAGCATGCCACCGCCCACCGATTTGGTACCGCGTTTGCGCCAGGCTCCTGCCTGCCGCTGTTCCTTTGTTGCCGTATGGTTTTTCGCCATTATCCTCATTCTTCTACCTCTTCTGCTTTGCCACATTGAAGCTGTCAGACAAGCCAGCCCGGGCGACAAAATAGGCTCGGAGGGCGAACACGCAACGCCTTAAACGTGAACGATCGACAAATAATCCGCGAACCGTCGCTTAGAACTCAAGTAAGTTGCACAGCCGCAACTCCCCCACCCCATGGATTCACGATGCTCGACGTATCACAGAACCTGCTGGACAAGTTCCACCGATTTCGCTGCGGACACCCCCAATCAACGCACATCATTATGGCTGGCCGATTGTCGACTTGACACGTGGAAACGTCCCCGCCTTTCACGTCAGGACCGAAAACCCAAAGTATGCAAGAATCCGGACGTTACAGGATGCGGACGTTTTCTTGGAGACTGAATGAAAGGATTATCGTATGTTCGGTCCCGAGGAACGACGGCGCGGAGGGGTCCTTCGGACGCATGAAGATGGAGTCCGTCCATCCCGGGCATTGGGAGGAACGTACCCGCGACGAGGTGCTCGTCCCGGTCGACGACTGCATCCGCTGGTACGACCACGAGCGCATCAAACGGTCGCTCGGTTGGATGAGTCCGGTACAATACCGTCAGAGCCAGGGAATGGCTGCGTGATCATCTCCAAGAAAACGTCCGCAGCCCCTCTGCCATTTGCGATCAGTCATGGCACGCTGATTCCAATGGGTTTCAGCAGTACGCTGGATGACGCATTATCGCAAAGCGTCGAACACGCCATCAATATGATTGCCGCCATGTTCGAGATGCCACGTCAACAAGTGTACCTGCTGCTGTCGGCTGCCATCGACTTCAACGTGACGCAAGTCGTTGATATCACACCAAAGGCGTTCACGGTCTGATTGATCTGTCGATGTTTCAACAACTACCCGACTATGAACGGACGATACGCGATATTGGAAACAGCAGATGGACTGCCATGCGGCGCATGCCTTATTGGCCCAGCAGGCTCAGACAAGTCACTGATTGGTCTAGCCAAAGAACTCTATAAGGGAATGGAATAACAGATGGTTTCCCCAACAAACAATCATGCAGCAAGATAGCAACACCACCCAGGCGACGGATCGCGCCGAAACGGACGCTCTCTCCTTCGGCGCGAAGAAAATCGCAATCATGATTGGCGTGGGACTCATCGCCGGTTCCCTACACTGCCTATGTTGATGACCATGCCGTTGGCGTAGCTGATCTACCTGTGTTTCCGCCGTATCATCCATCCGACTCGCGCATAACCGTCCATACGGGAATCCTCGAACGCAAGTAAATGTCGCTTCCGTCAATCGTCGACCGCAAGAGGCGTTCATGGAGCGGCGGATTTCCTTATATTCCAACAAAACCCGTACTGTTATGCGACACGTAATAACAGTACGGGTTTTCTGTGTTACTGTTATATATAACAGCTAAACAGTTTGCATCTAACTGTTCGGCCGGGAGATATATCACCTACGAAACATACAGAAAAAGAGGCACAGATTGAAGCTGATCATCTCATCCGTGTCCGGAGAACCGATTTACGAACAGATCAAGAACCAGATCAGGTCCGCGATCATGTCGGGTGAGCTTACAGCAGGCGAGGCGCTTCCCTCACTGCGCAAGCTCGCCAAGGAACTGCGCGTCAGCGTGCTCACCGTGACCAGAGCGTATAACGAACTGGCCGACGAGGGGCTCGTGGAGAATGTGCAGGGCAAAGGCACATTCGTGATGGAACGAGGCAACGAACTCATGAAGGAACGTGCGCGTGAACGCATCATGGACAAGCTCCGTGAAGTTTCCATCGAGGCCAAAGCCGCCGACATCAGCCTACTTGATCTGCTTGGCATGTTCGAGAAAGCGTACAGGGAACAATCATGAACGATTCCTCACTCCCCCAAGGAACGCGGCCAACCTTGGCCTTGAGCGTAACCGGATTGACGAAGCATTATGATTCCGGCTTCACATTGGATGACGTGACCTTCGACCTGCCGTCCGGCTACATCATGGGTCTGGTCGGTCCGAACGGAGCCGGCAAATCCACGTTGATCAAACTGATCCTCAATATGACCACGCGAGACGCGGGACGAATCGAAGTGCTCGGCCTTGACGCGATGGCCGATGAGGAGCGGGCCAAAGAGCAGCTGGGCGTAGTGCTCGACAGCAGCTATTTCATCGAATACATGACGGTCGACGCGGTGGAACGGACAAGCAGCCCAATGTACCCGCTGTGGGACCACAATCTGTTCGACGCATATCTCAGACGGTTCGGACTCGGACGGAACAAGAAGATCAAGGATCTGTCGCGCGGCATGCAGATGAAACTCATGCTCGCCGTGGCGTTGAGCCACGATGCGAAACTGCTGATTCTCGACGAGCCGACCAGCGGTCTGGACGTACTGTCCCGCGACGAGCTCATGGACATCCTGTCCGATTATGTTGCGGATGGCGGACACAGCGTAATCTTCTCCACGCATATCACCGCCGATTTGGAGCGTTGCGCGGATTTCCTCGCGTATATAACGAGCGGCATGCTGTATTACAGCGGGCCGAAAGACGAGTTCGAAGACGCGTTCCGTCTGGTCAAGGGCGGTCCGGATGAGCTTACTGATGGTCTGCGGCGGGCAATGGTCGGCATCCGCACATACGCAACCGGCTTCGACGCGTTGGTCCGCACGCAGGATATCCCACACATCGGCGGCACCGACGGTCTCCTGACACAGCATGCTTCGATTGAGGATGTGATCAGACTGACCAACGCCGCGGCACATACGGCAATCGGCAATACCAACGAAGGAGACGTACGATGAACACGACAGCGAACGCGGACGCCATGACCGCCATCCTTAGGCAGATTTCCTTGGACTGGAACCGTACCATCAGCTACGGGCGGTCGTACATAGCCATCTTCTTCGCGTACGTTCCAGGTTTCACATGCCTGATGGCGGCTACAGGGTCCACTCTCGACAGCGTTGCGGGAGCCGCCATCGGCGGGGCGGCCTCCGGCTTCCTGATGCTTAATATCACCCTGTTCTCCTATGAACAAATGAACAACCATCATTGGATGAACGGCATCGTGCCCATCAACCGCAACCACCAGATCCTCGGACGATTCGCATTCCTTATCGCCTGCGATCTGGTGGCGGGATTGGAAGTGGCCGTCAGCATCGCCTGCGCCGGCACCATCATGCACGAGCCAGTTAAAGTGACGGATGCGATCGGCTTCGCCGCGATGACCGTGCTGACCCTCGTGCTGCTCAACGCCATCGTGCAGCCGTTCCTGTACCGGTTCTCCCCTTATCGCGCCATGGCCGCCATTTTTCTGAGCATCGGCGTGATCGGGGGCGCGGTCATCGGACTGTGCAAGGCATTGCCGGAATTCGAAAAGACCGTCGAACAGCTGGCCGAGGCGATCAGCCGGCACCAAGCCATTGCGTTAGCGGCATTCTTGATCATCGACGTACTCGCCTTGGCGTTCTCCCGCAAGATATCGCTGCATATTTACGGCAGCAAGGACATCTGAACCAAGCCAGCCGGTAGACTCTTATGGAACGGATTTGGGGTCTTCCGAATCAACGGAAAGCCCCAAATGCATATATCTCCGTACGACGCCGGTTCCTACAATACGGCAGGCGCGTCGTGGAAGTCGAACATGACACCATCCGCCAGACCGCAAATCGCCGGCCAATCGGCATCGGACGAATCGTCGTGCATGGCCCATACCTTCATGCCAACCGACTTGGCGGAACGCATGCCGATCAGCAAATCTTCGAACACGGTGCACTCCCCCGGCTCGACTCCGAGGCGAGATGCAGCCAACAGATACACGTCCGGTTGGTCTTTGCCGACGCCGCCGGCATCATCGACACTGACCACTTCATCGAAGTAGTCGAAAATGCCAACATGCTTCATCGCCGGCTCTCTCAGCATCGGCGGCAGCGATGTGGCAACGGCAAGTTTCGCTCCACTCTCTTTCAATTGAGCGAGATATTCACGTGCATACGGTTTAGCTTCGACCACTGTGGCATACATGACGCGGGCCATATGATCCCACTCATCCATCAGCTCTTCGGGAGTGTCGGTAAGGCTGAAACGCGCAATCGTATATTCGGCGATCTGGCGGAATTGCATGGCCGCGACTTTCGTCATGTAATCGTCCGGCACGTCAATGCCTCGTTTTGAAAGAAAATCGATGTCAACCTGATCCCAAACGCCCATGGAATCAAGCAGCGTGCCGTCAAGATCGAAAATGGCGCCCTTGCCTTGATTGCCTGCCATCGATATCCTCCTTTATTATTGTGCATCTTACGTTAATCGAGAACCGATGATTTGAGCAGTTCTTCGGCATGTTCCAGCGACGCTTCGCTTTCACTGCCGGAGAGCATACGGGCGATTTCGTGCACACGCGCCTCCCCACGCACTTGATTGATGGTGGTGGCGATTGATCCGTCATCCATTTCACCTTTGGCGACCACGTACTGTTCGTCCGCCCAGGATGCGACCTGTGGCAGATGGGTGACGACAATGACCTGCGCGGATTGAGCGAGTTTCGCCAATCGCGCGCCAAGCTCCACCGCGGTTTTGCCACCGACGCCTGCGTCGACCTCGTCGAAAATGAACGTCATGGGAGGTACGGAACCGCCCGCCACCACATGTTTTTCCGCCGCAACGAGTTCAAGCGCGAGCATGAGCCGGCTCAGCTCGCCGCCGGACGCGCTTTTGCCCATCGGCATTTGCGGCGAACCCGGGAACGGCGTGAACAGAAAATCGATGCCGTCAGCGCCGGAAGCGTCCAAATGTTCACGTTCCGATACACGGATCTCTAGTTTCGATCCGCTCATGGCAAGAGATTCGAGTTCCGCAGTGACTTTGGCGGCGAGTTCCTTCGCGGCAGCGACACGCCTTTTGCTTACCGCACGCGCCGCCTTCAACGCTTCACCGAACAGTTTTTCACGTTCCGCCTGCAATTGACTAACTTTTTCCGGAGACGCGTCCAGATCCTCCAAATCGAACACCGCTT
Organism: Bifidobacterium sp. MSK.13.1; assembly: GCF_019131435.1. Lineage (NCBI taxonomy): Bacteria > Bacillati > Actinomycetota > Actinomycetes > Bifidobacteriales > Bifidobacteriaceae > Bifidobacterium > Bifidobacterium sp. MSK.13.1. The sequence continues at coordinate 359,987 of NZ_JAHOMM010000002.1, forward strand.
GATCTCGCCACGCAATCACGTCCGACAATTCCGGACCCCAACGACGAACCAATTCGTCAAGCTCATGGATCCGCCCGTTGATGGCGTCCAAGTCTTCCATGCCGAGATCATTGTCGACTTCGCCCGACAAGGTGAACACCACATCAGACAAATCAGTGCTGATGGAATCAAGCCGATCGGCCAATTCCGAAAACACGCCGTCCACATGAATGGCGCGAAGCGCCTGCGACGCGCGATCAATCAGATCGGTGGCGCTGGATGATTCAACATCGTCAACAACCTGCGAAGCATCCAACGCGCTCAACGCACGGTTCACCCCTTCGGCGATCTCGGCCGCGTTCTCAATGCGATCACGGCGAGCACGCAACTCGGCCATCTCCCCCGGCTGCGGATCGATGCGGTTGATTCGTTCGATGGACTCGCGCAGGTAATCCGCCTGCTGGCGCATGGACGATTCCTGACTCGACAATCGTTTCAACCGCTCATCCATGGCACGAAGCGCATTCCAAGCCTTGCCGTATGCGACCAACGCCACATCATCGCCGGCATAGCGGTCCAAAAACTCACGTTGCCGCGCCGAAGACGCGATACGCAACTGGTCCGCCTGACCATGAATCGTCACCAGCTCCGCTGCGATCGACCCCAGTACGGAACGAGGCACACTACGACCAGACAGCATGCTGCGGGAGCGCCCGGAGGCAGGAACCTTGCGAGACAGGAACAGTTCTCCGTCTTCAGGTTCGAAACCCGCCTCGTGCGCGGCTGCGACCGCGGCCGGTGACGAGGCGACCTCGAACACGCCCTGCGCCCACGCCTCGCTCGCTCCGACCGATACACGGCCACCGTCGGAAGGACCGCCGGAAATCAGCCGAATCGCACTGAGCAGCATCGACTTGCCTGCACCCGTCTCACCGGTGATCGCCGTCATACCGCCGGCAGGCGCGATCAGCGCGGAACGGATCGGCCCAAGATTATGAATCTCAAGTTCTTCAAGCATCAGTGTTTTTACTCGTTCGTTTCTTTATCTTCCGGAAACACATGCCCATGATGCACTCCCCCGGTTTTACGCGCCTGCTCGCGCCAACCGACAACAGGAAGATCGAATTTCGTGACCAGACGATTCGTGAACGGCACGCCGGAAAGACGGGCCAGGCGCAATGTGCTCTTCGATTCGCGCACCTCAACCCTAGTGCCCCGCGGCAACGCGCATTGGCGACGGCCATCGCAGCAGATCCAACCATCCGACGTGGAATCCTCAAGGATATCAATGGCGAATGTGGAACCGGAGCCAATAATCAATGGGCGAGCGAACAGGGCGTGGGCGGCCAACGGCACCAACTGCAACGCCTTCACGTTCGGCCACATGATCGGTCCTCCGGCGGAGAACGCGTATGCGGTTGAGCCGGTCGGAGTCGACACGATCACGCCATCGCAGCCGAAGGAGCTCATTTCCACATCATCCACACGAATCGACAGTTCGACCATTTTGCCACGGTCTGCACGCTCCAACGTGATGTCATTCAACGCCCAATCCTCAATCGGCTCGCTTGCTCCCGGCAGCCACACATCGACATGCGCAATCATGCGTTCGTCAATGGAATAATCATGCTCGGCAACCCTGCGGATCGCCTCACTCATCTGGAAGCTTTCAAACTCCGCCAAAAAGCCGACATGTCCCAAGTTCACGCCAAGAATCGGCACACTGGTGCAGTGCACCAGTTCAGCCGCTCGAAGAATGGTGCCATCCCCGCCGAGCACCACCACGATCTCAGTACGTTCGGAAACCACCGGCGGCTGCTTGCCGAAATCCGGCGCCTCGATATTGTCAATGATCGACACTTCGAAACCGGCCTGGGTCAGCTGCCCGACAGCCTCCTCAACCACCGTGCCACTCTCCCTCAGACGACTATGCGTCACCACCACCGCATGACGGGTACCGAACATCGTTAATCCCTTTCCAGCAAAAGGAAACGCCCTATGGAAAACGCCCATGAAGACGTCACCGACCTCCAGTGTAATCGAACAAATGAACGAAAACCGGCAATGCGCGTCGAAAACATGCCAAAACCCGCGAACACGCCTCAAATCCGTCTCCGATGCAAGCCACGAATCAGGAATGTCAGCCGTCAAATAGCCTGTTAGTCGCACATATGCTTACAATAGCTCACAGGAACGAAGACCGAACATCGTAAGAAAAGGAGAGAGGAACGGCATGTCAAACCTCGTCTTTGACGAGTCCTCCTCCAATCGTGAGGCCTCACATGGCTACGCATGGTGGTTCTCGGGAGATACTTTCGAGAAGGCCATGGCGGAAGACCGCAAGCCACGCAAGCGCGGCCTCACGCGCCGACTCGTCAACCATCCAGGCCGTCTGACCATCTTCTACTTTCTGACGCTCGCGGCGTTGTCCACTACGTTGCTGATGACGCCCATTGCCACGCCGAAAGACGAAACCACTACGTTCACCACCGCGTTCTTCACCGCAGTATCCGCCATTTCCACATGCGGAATCTCCATCGTCAACTCCACCACGCATTGGACCACCTTCGGCCAAGGCGTGCTCATCTTCGCCGTGCAGATGGGTGGCCTTGGCGTCATGACGTTCGCCTCCTTGATCGCATTGGCCGTGAACCACCATCTCAAGGCCACGCAGCGCATGCTGACCGCCAACGAACTCGGCACTACGAAGCTCGGTGAAATCAAAGGCGTGCTCACCGTAGTCATCACCACCGCATTCGTCATCGAAGGCATCACATTCGTCGCATTGTTCCCCGGCCTCTACAAGGTCAACCACGGTAATGTGCGCCACACATTGTGGGAATCGCTGTTCTTCGCGGTCATGGCGTACAACAACGCCGGCTTCACCCCCGACGGCGCCGGTCTGCATGTCAACAACTGGGCGGTCGGCCTGCCGATCCTAGCCAGTGCTTTCTGCGGAACCCTTGGCTTCCCGGTATTGCTGAACCTGATGCGTTCCTGGCGTATGCGTCGTCCTCCGAAGCGTTGGAGCCTGCACACCAAGCTCACACTGACCACCACGTTCTGCATTGTGATCGCCTCGTTCACGTGGTTCCTGCTGATGGAATGGAACAACAAGCTGCTGTTCGCCGGAAACGGCATCGAGCCGCGCCTCTGGCACGCCATGGTCGCGGCCGTCATGCCACGAAGCTCCGGATTTGACCTGTCGTGGATGCCAGGCGTCAGCGACGCAACCAAAGTGTTCCTGTCCATCGTCATGTTCATCGGCGGTGGCAGCACCTCGACCGCAGGCGGCATCCGCGTCACCACGTTCGCGGTGACCCTGCTGACCTGTCGTGCCGCATTCACCGGACGCCACGACATCAACGCATTCCACCGCCGCATCCACACGCAGGCGGTTATGACCGCCGTGGCCGTAAGCACGGCATGTCTCATGCTGGTCACCGTGGTGTCGATGGCGCTGATGATCATCACCGGCTGCTCGCTGTGCGACGCACTGTTCGATACCTGCTCCGCGTTCGGACTGGGTGGCTACTCGGTGGGCGTAGCCAGTGAAAGCAGCCCCACGGTGCTATACATTCTCGCCGCAACCATGTTCATCGGGCGTCTCGGACCGCTCACCATCGCCTACGCGATTTCGCGTCCACACAATCTCGAGGCCGTCCGCTACCCCACCGAGCAGATCGTGGTCGGCTGACGATACGGCTTCATATACTTACAGTTGCCTGCAATCACACATGAATATAGATTTTTGAAGATGGAATTTCGAAAGGTGCATAACATCATGGCCAACAACACCAGAAGCGTTCTCGTAGTTGGTTTGGGGCGTTTTGGCAGCTCTGTGGCCACCACGCTCGACATGATGGGCCAGGATGTGCTCGCCGTCGACAAAGACGGCGAACTGGTGAACCGTTGGTCTTCGCAGATTCCCACCGTGCAGGCCGACATGACCGATGTGATGGCGTTGGAGCAGATCAACGCATCCGATTTCGACACGGCCGTCGTGGCTATCGGCGACAGCGTCGAAGCTTCCGTCATTACCGCCGGCAATCTGCTCGACGCCGGCATCTCCGACATTTGGGCCAAGTCCGTGTCGAAGGAACACGCCCGCATTCTGCAACGCATCGGCGCACGCCACATCATCAACGCGGAAACCGACGCCGGCAAACGCGTCGGACATCTTGTGTCCGGCAACTATCTTGACTACATCGAGCTTGAAGGCGCGTACAACGTCGTCAAAATCCATACCCCCGCGCATGTGGTCGGCTACACCATCGAAGACGCTCGCGTGCATGAACGCTTCGGCATTACCGTGGTCGGCATCAAATCGCCGGGCAAGGAATTCGAATACGGTTCGAAAGAGCTCATCATGCACCGCAACGACGAACTCATCATCATGGGCAAGCAGAATCAAATCGACCGGTTCCTACGCAGCTGACACGCTCTTTCCATATGGAAAAATCCGGAATTTCATAATCATGATTTCCGGTTTTTCTTTTACTTATCTTATTTGCCTTGATTACACTGCAGACACGGTTCTCTCAACCGGTCGCTGTTTCACTGCATGACCGCGTACAGCAGATATTCGATATTGCCATGCGTGCCTTCAATGGGAGATACTGTTGTGGCGCGCACGTCAAGCCCGTTGCGTTCCGCGCATGCCACGACGGAGGACAGCGCCTGTTCGCGTAATTCCTGGCTTTCGACAATCCCGTTTTTCCCAAGGTTGCCTTTGCCGACCTCGAACTGCGGTTTGACCAGCAGCACGATCTGCGCCTGCGGTGCGGCGATTCTTGCGATCACCGGAATCACATATGTCAGCGAAATAAACGATACGTCGGAAACAATCATTTCCGGACAATACGGCAAATCCTCCGCATACACGTCGCGAATATTGACGCCGCTCATTTCGATAATACGGTCGTCATGCGCGATTTTCGGATCCAATTGCCCATGGCCGACATCCAAAGCGATGACCTGCGCGGCATCATTGCGCAATAGCACGTCGCAGAAACCACCGGTGGACGCGCCGATATCCAAGCAACGTAATCCTTGCGCGGAACGCAATCCGACGTCGGCGAACCGTTCGAACGCGCCGACAAGCTTGTATGCGCCACGGGAAACGTAGCCGTCTCCCCTATCGGCGGCGATGACGTCATCACCACCGACTTTCGCCGATGCTTTGGTGACGGTGACACCGTTCACACTGACTTTGCCATCCGCGATCAGACGTTGCGCCTTGGAACGACTGTCGGTCAGACCACGTTCCAACAACGCAACGTCAAGACGAACAACCTGAGTGGAATCACTGTTTCGCAATGGTTTTCCAATAATCGGTACGAATTGTTCGTTAGGAAATACGGAATTCCGGAACGATCACGCCACTCACATCTCGCCCGCTGTCGGCCGCGGCCCACATGGCGCAGCATGCGGCACGCAACCCGTCGACACTGGTGATGTCGGTGACATACAGGCGGTCGCCGTCAACGCGGGCCTTCGCATCGCGGCACAGCCATGCGCCCTCATCATGCACCACTTCAGGAGCGGGCTCGTTCAAGCCCCGCAGATCTTTGGCGATGTAGGTCGGGCGAAGATACGCCGGAGCGAACATGAGTTCGCGCGGATCGGTGACGCCGGTCAACACCGCAAGGGAATCGTACCCGCCCCGATTGCCCGCCTCGATATCGGTGTCGAGACGGTCGCCGATGGCGAGGCACTGTTCCTTGTCCACCGGCTCGCCATCATCATGGGCTGCGAGAATGCGCGCCTCGTCATACATGGCGGATTCCGGCTTGCCTGCGGACGAAACCGGTTCCACACCGGTGGCATTGATCACCGCCATGATCATGGAACCGCATCCCGGCGCGATGCCAAGCTCACGAGGAATGGTCAGATCACGATTGGTCACGAAATAGGTCGCGCCATGCTCAACGGCATAGGCGATTTGGGCCATTTCGTTCCAAGACATGTCGGGATACCATCCTTGGATGGCGGCGACCGGCTGCGCTTCTGCGGAATCGACGACTTCAAGACCTTGCTTGGCCACTTCCTCACGCAGATGCTGGGCGCCAAGCACGAAAACCTTCGAACCTTCAGGCACGGCACGTGCCACCATGCGCGCGGCGACAACCGACGAGGTGATGACCTGCCAGGATTCGACATCCAAATCGAACCCCTTCAGCTGGTCTGCCACCACGGCCTGAAGTCGGGACGAATTGTTGGTGGTGTATTCCACCGTCATGCCCAAGGATTCGGCCTTGCGGATATTCTTGGCAGCATGTTCCACCGGGTTCTTACCACGGTAGACCACGCCGTCAAGATCAAGCAGTGCCAGCGAGTATGCTTCGCTGAGCGGCTGATTCGTGGACTTCAGCATGCGGGCCACGTCACCTCACTTGTTATCTTCGGAGGATTCGGAAGAAGCATCCGAAGACTCTTCGGCCTCTTCAGCCTCACCGTCATCATCGGCGTCATCTTCCGCAGCATCGTCAGCTTCTGCCGGCTCGTCATCGGATTCCGCGCCTGCTTCCGTCTCTTCGGCCTCAAGCTGGGTTTCGTCGTTGGTTTCGCCGTTCTCGTCGATGGCTTCGGATTCGTCTTCCTCATTCTCAGGGTCTTCCGGAGCGTACTGCGCGTCATCTTCGGAAATGCCAAGCACGTCCATGAGTTCGTCGTTCAGCTCCTGCATGTCGTATTCGACAACCAGATCGTCGGAAGTCTCATCATCCTCAACATCGGCGTACTGCAGTTCGAGCTTGTCGAGCAGACGATCCAATGCGATGGCCTCATCGGTACGGCCGGCCTCTTCAAGGAAATACTGTTCGGCCTGCACCGCACGCATGCGGTATTCGCCGGCCAATCCCTTGGAACGGCCCAGCGTGTGCACGATCTCGATGGCCTTGTCCCACATCTTCAGATCGCCCAGAGCGCCAGCGTACACCAAGAACATTTCAGCCTTGGCTTCACCGCGCAGATACTTGGCATCGTCGCTCACAGCCACTTCGATGGCCTTCTTCGGCTCGCCCATGCCACGCTCGCAGTCGGCGATGAACGGCAGATAATCCAGGAAACCGTTCATACGGAACGCGGTGCGGAACTCACGCAAGGCAAGCTTGTAATCACCCTGACGGTATGCCACGAAGGCGAGTGTCTCGCGGGCGAAATCGATGCGGGAAGCCTGGCGGGCCACCCACTTGGCATGTTCGAGGGCCAGCTCCGGGTTGCTCTCCTCAAGCGTGTACGCGGCAAGAATGTGCAGACCAATGTTTTCCGCATGTTCCTTCGACAGGCCACGCAGGCGTTCGCGATCGTCGGTGGTGAGCATACGCCATTCGATGCCCTTCGGCATCTTCGGCTCATCAGGACGACGATGCGTGTACGGGTTCTGCGAGGGGAAGCTCACCGTGCCATCGGAATTGCGGCGCGGCTTGGCCATGTACTCGCCACGCTTCTCCTCACGGTAGGCCATCTTCTCTTCGCGGGTGAACTCACGACGCTCCTCGCCCTGCTGCTGGTCGCGATCCTTGTGGAAGTCACGGCGCTGATCGTCACGACGGAAATCCTTACGATCGCCATCACGGAAATTACGGCGTCCGCCATCACGACGATCATTGCCACGGTGGTCGTCACGACGGAAGTTACGACGATCACCATCACGATGGAAATCACGGCGATCATTATCGCGGTGGAAGTTACGACGGTCGCCATCTTCACGACGGAAGTTACGACGGTCGCCGTCACGGTGGAAGTCTTTACGGTTTCCGTCACGTCGATCGTCACGACGGGAACCGGAACGCTCGCCATCGCGCTGATAGCGAGGATTGTCTCCACGACCGCCACGATAATCGCGATGATCGTCACGACGCTCGCCGTCACGGTTGAACTTGCGCGGACCGTTATGGAAGCGACGCTCCTGGCCTTCCCCCTCACCGTCACGACGGAAATCGCGGTCGCGGTGGAAATTGCCGCCATTGCCCTTGCGGTATCCGCCCTTATGATCGTCGTTGTGGAAGCCGCCGGACTTGTGGCCGTAGGACTTGCCGCCATTGCCACGCGGCTTGAATCCCTTGCCGCCGCGATCGCCCGGCTTGCCCGAGCCGTAGGACTTGTGGTTGCCGTAGGACTTGCCGCGCGATCCGCGCTGTTCTTCTGCCATGCTGTTCCTTATATTCCTTGTATTCCTTGAAAATGGTCTTCGTTTGTTCTTTGCTTACGTTTGTTTACGCCGCTCGCGATTGCCTCACACGTTTTCGACGACGCCGAGGGCCTTCTTGCCGCGACGAATCAATGCGAAACGTCCATGCAGGAAGTCATTTTCGTTCAAAACCTGCTCTTCGTCTTCAACACGGGCGTTGTTCAGGTACACGCCGCCAGCCTTAATCGTCTTGCGCGCTTCGGAAATCGACTTGAACAGTCCGGCCTTCATGCCGGCTTCCGCCACACGGTCGCCCACCGCGGCCTTGGCGAACTCGCCGTCGATCTTCACGCCGTCAAGAGCAGCTTCGAGCGTGGACTCGTCAACGCCCGCAAGATCGCCGCCACGGCCGAACAGCGCACCGGCGGCCTCGATGGCCTGTCGGGTGGCTTCCTCACCATGAACCAGGCTGGTGACCTCCCAAGCCAAGGCGCGTTGCGCCTCACGCGCGCCCGGATTGGTCTTGCTTTCCTCCACAAGACGTTCGATCTCCGCCTTCGGCAAGAACGTGAACACCTTCAGCAGGTTCTCCATCTCGCTGTCAGGGCGGTTGAACCAGAACTGGTAGAACTTGTACGGGCTCAGCATAGTGCCGTCAAGCCAGACGGCGTTGCCTTCGGACTTGCCGAACTTCTTACCCTGAGCGTCGGTGATAATCGGGCTGGTGAACACGTTCACATCCACGCCACGTACCTTGTGGATCAGGTCAAGACCGGACGTGAGGTTGCCCCACTGGTCGGATCCGCCAAGCTCAAGCACGCAATGGTATTCGTCGAACAGGTGCAGGAAGTCGTTGCCCTGCAGCACCTGGTAGCTGAACTCGGTGAAGGAAATGCCATCTTCAGAATTCAGCCGACGGGCAACGGTGTCTTTGGCGAGCATGGTACCCAAACGGAAGTTCTTGCCGACGTCACGCAGGAAGTCGATGACGTTCATGGAGGCGATCCAATCGTAATTGGACACGAAACGGACCGGATTGCTGCCTTCCACTTCGAGAATGCCGCCGATCTGCGCCTTCAGACGCTCGGCCCAACCAGCCACGACGTCTTTCGGATTGAGCGTACGTTCGCCCGATTGGCGAGGATCGCCGATCAAGCCGGTGGCGCCACCGACCAGGGCAATCGGATGATGGCCTGCTGCCTGAAGGTGACGCATGTTGATGAGCTGCACCAGATTGCCGATATGCAGAGAGGCAGCGGTCGGATCGAAACCGCAATAATAGGAAATGGGATCTCCGTTCAACGCTTCGGCGAGTCGATCCCTGTCAGTGGACTGGGAAATCAACCCGCGCCATTCCAGTTCATCGAGGACGGACTCGAAACCGGCCTCCTTGAAATCGATGACGTGAGCCATAGCTGTGTTTTCTCCCTATTGAATTGCGGATGATACTGCGTTTTACGCACCCTACAGTTTCGCAGAAGATGAAGACAGGCGCACGCGGTGTTTCCCCATCATCCACCAACCATCGTGCATACGGGTAAAGTTAGAAGGAGCATCCCCATATCAAGAAGGGAGATACCTGCATGGACCGCAAAGGCATGAAGGTTGCGGCTAAGAAAGCCCAGAGAAAACATTATTGGATGATAGTCGCCATTTGCCTGTTCGCTTCGGTGTTCGGTGTTGCGTACACTTCATCGACGCTCTCGGTCAGCACCAACATTTCGATCAGCACCCCGCAAACGGAGGATTCCACGCAATCCAACGACATGTATGACGTATTGCAGGATCTTGCCGTAGGCAATGAAAACGATGCCCGTGAAAAGGTCAAGCAAAACCAAGAGCAGATCGTCAACAACGATACCGATGCCACGTTCGGCCGTCGCCGCGGAGTAATCGCGTCCCTGCTCAACTCGTTTGCATCCGGCTCGATGGTGATCGCCGTGGCCGACGCCATTAATTCCGTCACCCATAACGGCGGCGTCTCCATCGCCGTGCCGGTAATACTCTCGCTGGCCGTCTACATTTTCGTCTGGCTGTTCATTCAAGAAACATACCGCATCGTCATGGCACGTATGCTGTTGGAAGGACGTTCCTATAACAAGCTTCCGGCAAGTCGCTTCTTCTACCCCATTCACACGCGCAAATGGCCGCGCATGGCATGGACCATGTTTGTGGAAAACGTGTTCCTGTTCCTTTGGAGTCTCACCATCGTCGGCTTCTTCATCAAGCAATATTCCTACCGTATGGTGCCGTACATCGTTGCGGAGAATCCGAATATCGAGGCTTTGGACGCCATTCGCTTGTCCCGACGCATGATGAAAGGGCATAAATGGGAATGCTTCGTGGCGGACTGCTCGTTCCTCGGCTGGTACCTGCTCAACCTTATCACCTTCGGCTTGAGCGGCATCTTCTATTCCAATGGCTACAATGCCGCGTTCTTCGCGGAATACTATGTGTACGTGCGTTCGATGGCCAAGACTACCGGCATTGCAGGCAGTGAGATGCTCAACGACGAATACCTGTACTTCAAGGCCGACCCGCAGACGCTCCATACCACGTACGCCGATGTCGCCCAATCCGTAGCACAGCTGGAACAGAATCTTGTTCCAGCGCCCAAGCCGCATGGATTCACAGGATTTCTTTCTGAGTGGCTTGGCATCCGCATTCTGCATGCCAGCGCAGTGAACCGCTATGAAGAGTATCGTGAGAATCTTCACCAGATGCAGATCGGCGAGAATATTCTGAATGGCTCCATTTATCCGGGGCGTCTTGCGCCTGCTCCGATGCCGTTCAAATTCCGTGAATCACGTACCATCAGCGCCGACCGCAGCTACTCACTGGTCAATCTGATCATGATGTTCTTCATCTTTTGCTTCGTCGGCTGGGTGTGGGAGGTAAGTCTCGCATTTATTTCCGAAGACATGTTCGTGAACCGTGGCACGCTGCATGGCCCTTGGCTGCCCATCTATGGCACCGGCGGAGTGATCATTCTGGTTCTGCTCAAAAAGCTGCGCGAAAAGCCAGCGCTTGAATTCGTCGCGGCTATGGTGCTGTGCGGCTGCTTGGAATACTTCTCATCGTGGTATCTGGAGATGACGCATGATGGTCAACGCTGGTGGGATTACACCGGATACTTTCTAAATATCAACGGCCGTATCTGCGCCGAAGGATTATTGACGTTCGGCCTTGGCGGATTGGCCATCGTATATCTGCTGGCTCCGGCCCTCGACAACCTGCTCAGCAGAATCGATGCGCGAAAGCTTGGCATCGTGGCCGCCGTGCTGCTCGTGCTGTATTGCGCCGACCAAGTGTATTCCGCGCAACATCCGAATGTCGGTGCGGGCATCACCGACTACAAGGGATCGGACACGTCGCTGGAAGCGCCCACTCCATACGAAATCCGTAAACGATCCGATGGACTGTCATAGCGTGATTGTCATGCAAATCGCATATCGCAAACAATAATGAAATCGCCTGTCGTTCTTTCGAGCGGCAGGCGATTTCATGCTGTTGCTTATTGCGCGATTATTTGCGACGCAGCATTTCGTGCAGAGTTTCGATGATCTTGCTGTATTTGATGGAATCCGTGAAACGCAGACGCGGGAATGCGTTAATCATACGACGCTGCTGCTTGTTCAGGATAGATGCGGCAGTGGCCTGCATATTGGCAAGAATCTCCTGCGAGGAGTCCGACCAATCCTGGACCTTGTCTTGCACCTTGTCGCGGAATTTGTCTCGGAAAATGTCTTTGCCCCATTGCAGGGAATCACCGGCTTTCTCCGCATATGCCTGCACGGTTTCGCTGAACTTCGCAAGATTGTCGGCCAAATCGATGATGCCAAGCACTGTAATAATGGTATCCGCGACGATAAACGCCATGAAAATCACGCACATCCAGTGCACTACTGGCAAAGGAATCATCTGTGTAATGCGATTCACTTCAGGCTGTATCACATCGGTGATGAGCACACCCAGCAGACCGAACACAATCGCTCCAAGCAAGCAAATGCGCCCTTGAATGTTGAATCGGCGATGACTGTAATCCCACCATCGTGCGTGGAATAGCTTTTCCATGCCCCATGACGTGACATATTCAAGCATGCATGCACCGATTGAAGAAATGAGAAAAACCGCGAAGGGATTATGCAGATCATGCAGCAGCACAATCGCAAGAACGGCTCCGCAACCGTAGATCGGGCAGATGGGACCATTCAGGAAGCCACGATTCACCAAGCGACGTTCCGAAACGGACACGAGAATCGATTCATATACCCATCCGGCAAATGAATAGAACAGGAACCATAAGAACAGGTATTCCAGCATGAGCATGCTTTCGCGCCGTCACTTTCCACTTGTATGCATATTGACTTTCGGCTTGTAGAAGCGCTCAAGACTGACCGTTTCCCGTGTGGCGCTGATCTTATCCGCGACAGTCACCAAATACCCTTCAAGATACCGAGGCGGTATCGGCGTCAAAGGAAACATATGATTCTCGATGCTGTCACGTTCCACTCTATTGAGATGGAAATCGCGCACGGCATTGCGCATGGCGGTGCCACCATGGGTGAAACCATGCATACGATGACGGCCGCCATCATGAGCATGCCAGTCGTAAAGAAAATAATCGTGCAGCAAAGCGGCGCGAATCAACGAATGCAAATCCACCCTATGCCATAAGCGCAGCCTGTCAGCGATCCATACGGCCAGACAGGCCACACGGATGGAATGAGCAAACGTGGTGACCACGCCATGCTGGTAACAGACTCTTTCGATCTGCATATGCTCATGGCACAGTATCTCCTGGCCGTGAAGTCGAACAAGCTGCTGTATCTGCGTTCGTGTCAGTGGCACCGCTTTGCCTTTGCTATGTACTGTTGCTGTAATTATTTGAGCAATGATTCCGGCGTCTTGTATGCCGGGCCGTCGCTGACGGAGTTGGCGAAGGCACGCAGCTGTTCGATGGCGGTTTTCGCGGAAACGATCTGCTCGCGCACGCGCAGCGGAGACGTGCCTCCCTTGCCATTGCGGGCGGAAACAGAACCTTCGGTGGATAGCACTTCGCGCACTTCGGGAGCCTTGTCGGCCGGAAGGAATTCCTTGAAGACCTCGATGAAGTCATCGTCGGCCAGGTCCCACAGTTCCTGGCCGCGGTCTTCGGCGATCTTCACGCATGCACCGGAAAGCTCGTGCGCGTGGCGGAACGGCACACCGTTCTTCACCAGCCATTCGGCGATGTCGGTGGCGAGGGCGAAACCGGTCGGCGCTTCCGCTTCGAGGCGTTCCTTGTTGAAGACCATGGTGCCGACCATGCCGGTGAACGCGGGAAGGAGCACTTCCAGCGTGTCGACCTGGTCGAACACGGCTTCCTTGTCTTCCTGAAGATCACGTGCATAAGCGGTGGGCAGGCCCTTCAGCGTGGTGAGAAGACCAGCCAGATCGCCGATGAGACGGCCGGACTTGCCTCGTGCAAGTTCCGCAATATCCGGGTTCTTCTTCTGCGGCATGATGGACGAGCCGGTGGAATAGGCGTCGTCAAGGCGCACGAACGCGAACTCCTGGGTGTTCCAGATGATGATTTCTTCAGACAGTCGGCTGATGTCGACGCCTGCCATGGCTGCGATGAAAGCGAATTCGGCGACCAGATCACGACTGGCGGTGCCGTCGATGGAGTTCGCGGTTACCTTGGAGAAGCCGAGTTCGCGGGCCACGGCCACCGGCTCCAAGCCGAGGGTGTTGCCGGCGAGGGCGCCGGAACCATACGGGCTTGCATCGATGCGCTTGTCCCAATCGGCAAGACGTTCCACATCGCGCAGCAGCGGCCACACGTGGGCCATGAGCTGGTGTGCGAGCAGCACCGGCTGGGCGTGCTGCATGTGGGTACGCCCCGGCATGACGGTGCGTCCGGCCTTTTCGGCCTGTTCGGTCAGTGTTGCGGCAAGGCCGAGCAGCATTTTGGCGATGACGCGGCTGTGGCGACGGAGCCACATGCGGATCAGCGCGGCGATCTGGTCGTTGCGGGAGCGGCCGGCGCGGAGCTTGCCTCCAAGCTCGTCTCCGGCGATCTGCAGCAGTCCACGTTCCAATGCAGTGGCTTCGTCCTCATCGTCTTCGATCGGAGCGAACGCACCGGAATCGACACGGCGCTGCAGCTCGTCGAGAGCGTCTTCCATTCGCTGCAGCTCGTCGGCGGTCAATAGTCCCGCACGTCCGAGCGCACGGGCGTGGGCGCGTGAGCCTGCGATGTCGTCGTCGGCAAGACGCCAATCGAATTGGGTGGACTTGCTCAGTCGCGCGAGTTCCGGAGACGGGCCGGACTTGAACCGGCCGCCCCACAGGGCGAGGTGTTCACCATTGGTTGTGCTCTCGGTCATTGTTACTTCATTCTCCTTGCAGATATGACTGAGGGAGAGGATACCAGTCAGGATGGTCCTAACGGTACGCTCTCCCCCATTATCAAGACGATTCGGCGTAAAAACCCGCTTACTCGACGCTGTTTTCCGGAACCTCGATGCCATTGCCGAACTTGACGTCGCGGGCTGCGGCCACACGGCTCGGCAGACCGTAGATGTCGATGAAGCCGTTGGACGACTTCTGATCGAAGCTGTCGCCGGAATCGTAGGTGGCCAGATTGTAGTCATACAGCGAGGTGTCGGAACGACGACCGGTCACGACGGCGCGGCCGCCATGCAGGATCATGCGGATTTCGCCGGAAACGTACTTCTGGGTGTCTTCGATGAAGGCGTTCAGGGACTGCGTTGCCGGGGAGAACCACTGCGCATCGTAGACGAGTTCGGCCCAGCGCTTGTCGATATCGCGCTTGATGCGGTGCTGCTCGCGTTCGAGGCAGCAGTTCTCGAGTTCCTGGTGGGCGGTGATCAGTGCGATAGCACCAGGAGCCTCGTACAGCTCACGGGACTTGATGCCGACCAGACGGTCCTCGATCAGATCGATACGGCCGATGCCCTGTGCGCCTGCGCGACGGTTCATCTCTTCGATGGCCTGCAGCGGGGTGACGTCGTGACCGTCGATCTTGACAGGAATGCCCTGCTTGAATTCGATGACAACCTCATCTTCGACTGGCGGGAATGCCGGATCGTCGGTATAGGAGTAGCAGTCCTTGGTCGGGCCATTCCACGGATCCTCAAGGAAGCCGGTTTCAATGGCGCGGCCCCACACGTTCTGGTCGATGGAGAACGGGCTCTTCTCGGTCTGCACGATCGGAAGCTTGTGCTCCTTGGCGAATGCGATCTCGACGTCGCGGGTCAGCGACAGGTCGCGGATCGGGCTGATGGCCTTCAGTGTCGGATCAATGGAGGAGATGGACACCTCGAAACGGACCTGGTCGTTGCCCTTGCCGGTGCAGCCATGGGAGATGGTGTCGGCACCGAACTGGTGGGCGGCGCGCACGAGATGCTTGGAGATGAGCGGGCGGGAAATGGCGGAAACCAGCGGATACACACCCTCATACAGGGCGTTGGCCTTCAGCGCCTTCATGCAGTATTCATTGGCGAATTCGTCGCGGGCGTCTACCACATACGCTTCAACGGCACCGCAGGCAAGCGCGCGCTGCTTGATGGTTTCGAGGCTTTCGCCACCCTGGCCGACGTCGAGGGACACGGCCACGACATCCTTGCCGGTGCGTTCCTTCAGATATGAAATGGCGACGGAGGTATCCAGACCACCGGAGTACGCCAGAACGAGACGATTCTGATCGCTCATGGTTTCCCTTTCTAACATCAAACGTTATTCATCAGTATATGCAATACTCTGTATATTTATGCATATACGGTGCGTCGTGTCCACTATACGGCTATTCAGCCCTTGGACACGACGTCCAACAGCCATTGCGCACGCTGTTTCGCATAATCGTCATCGGCGCAGATCACCATGACGGTATCGTCTCCGGCAATGGTGCCGAGCACACCGTCGATGGGCTGCTTGTCGATCACACTTGCCACATACTGGGCCGCGCCAGACGGCGTATGGACCACCACCAGATTCCTGGCCGCAGCGACCGAAGTGACCAATCCGGAAAGCACACGGTTCATTTGCTGTTCCGTTTTTGCATCAGGATTGGCCAATGCGGCTTCTTCCGGCTGTTTGCCCAGCGCATAGGCCACGGTTCCGTCAGCCAAACGGGTTTTCGTGGCATGAATCTCGTCGAGATCGCGGCTCAGGGTGGCTTGGGTCACCTCGATGCCCTGGTCCGCGAGAATCTGAGACAGCTGCGACTGCGAGGTAACGATGCACGTCAGCAACGCCTGCTCGATGGCGCTCAATCGAGCGGCCCGTGTGGCAGGACGTTGCAGCGCAGGCGTTTGGTCCGTCATCAGGCCAACAGGCTTTCATCGCCGCGAGCCTTGCCGGCAAGCCAAGTCAGCAGCGCCTTCTGCGCATGCAGGCGGTTACCGGCCTCATCCCAAACCACGGACTGTGGCCCGTCGATGACTTCGGAGGTGACCTCCTTGCCACGGTATGCCGGCAGGCAATGCTGGAAGATGGCATCTTCCTTGGCATAAGACATGAGTTCGGCGTTCACCTGATAGTCCCAGAACGGCTTGGAACGGATGGCGTATTCCGCTTCTTCGCCCATGGAAACCCATGTGTCGGTGAACACGCAGTCGGCACCGGCGACCGCTTCCTTCGGATCCGTGGTCACCAGTACAGAACCGCCGTTTTCGGATGCGATGGCTTCGGCATCGGCAACGATCTGCGGATCCGGCAGATAGCCGTTCGGTCCGGCAACGCGTACGTTCATACCGGCCACGGCGCCGCCGAGCAGGTAGGAGTTCGACATGTTGTTGGCCGCGTCGCCGAGGTAGGCGATGGTCTGGTTCTTCAGATTGTCGACGCCGCCACGATGCTCGGCAATGGTCTGGAAGTCGGCAAGAATCTGGCAAGGGTGGAATTCATCCGTCAGAGCGTTCACCACCGGATGGGTGGAATACTTCGCCATTTCCTCCACACGATCCTGGCCAAAGGTGCGCCACACCACGCCATAGGCCATGCGGTCAAGCACACGTGCGGTGTCGGCAACCGGTTCGCCACGGCCCAGCTGGGAGCCGGACTTGTCGATGACCAGCGGATAGCCGCCCAGTTCGGCAACGCCAATGGAGAAGCTGGAACGGGTTCGGGTACTCGGCTTGTCAAAGATCACCGCGATGCCCTGCGGGCCGGCGAACGGCTGATGGTAGAAACGATCGTTGTGGAATTTGATGGCGAGTTCGAGAACCTGCTTCTGCTCTTCATGGTTGAGATCGTCATCGCGCAACATGTGGCGCAATTCAGGAGTTGCCATTGTTGGCTCCTTTCAAAAGAGTTTCAGTTCGTTGTGATTGCCGGCTATGTTCAGTCGTTGGGAAGATCAGTTGGAATCTTCGCGAGGATGGAGATGGCCTGATCAATATCCTGTTCGGTCACCACCAGCGGAGGAACAAGACGAAGCGCATCCGGCGCCACCGCGTTGACGATCAAACCGTGCTCCAACGCCCAATTCATCGCCGCATGCGCACATGGATGGGCAAGTTCGACCGCATCGAGCAAGCCACGTCCACGCACGGAGACGAAAAGCGGATTGCCGCAAGCCATGATGCCGTCACGCAATTGCTGGCCACGCGCCTCGGCGTTGGCCACGAGACCGTCTTCCTCAATGGTTTCCAACGTGGCCATCGCGGCGGCCGCTCCGAGCGGATTGCCCGCAAAGGTGGAGCCGTGGGAGCCTGGGGTGAACAGCGCGGAAAGCTTGGCTCCGAAGGAGATCATGCCACCCATCGGGAAACCGCCTGCAACGCCCTTGGCGAAGGTCACAATATCCGGAACCACTCCGCCCGCAAGATCCTCACGCTGGAATGCGAACCAGGATCCGGTGCGTCCGATGCCTGTCTGGACCTCATCGATGATGAGCAACGCGTTGTTGTCGTCGCACATCTGACGGGCCTTCTTCACATAGCCGGCCCCAAGCGGACGCACGCCAGCCTCACCTTGGATCAGCTCCATGATGACGGCGGCGACAGGACCTTTGCCATATTTGCCGGGACCGGTTTCGGCAAACGCGTCATGCAATGCGGCCTCGTCACCAGCTTCGACGAATTCGATATTGGGAACCAGCGGCTCGAACGCTTCTCGGATGGAGGGCTTCCACGTTGCGGACAGCGCGCCCATGGTACGCCCATGGAAGCCATGGGTCATGGCGATGATACGCGCCGGTTTGCCTCCAATGGCAGGCGATGCGCCCGGCAAGGTGCGGCCATACAGTTTGGCGAGTTTCAGTGCTGCCTCGTTGCCTTCCGCTCCGGAGTTGCCGAAATACACATGAGATCCCTCGGGGGCGCCGGCAAGCTCAATGAGCTTCGACGCCAGTTCAATCTGCGGTTCCGTGGCGAAGTAGTTGCTCACATGAGCGGCTTTGGCTGCCTGCTCGCTGACGGCCTTCACCCATTTCGGGTGGGCGTATCCGAGCGCGTTCACCGCGATGCCCGCAAGGAAATCGAGGTATTCATTGCCATCGATGTCCCAGATGTGCGCGCCTTCGCCATGGTCCATAACACGCAGCGGAGTACCGAACACGTTCATGTGCACCCGGGAGTACTCCCCCAGCCACTTGGCGTCCTCTCTGCCGAGGTTTTCCAACTGTTCAGTTGCCATACGAACTCCTCATTTCAATACCGTCTTCGGGAACGACCATGGTTCCAATGCCGTCTGTGGTGAAAATCTCATTCAGGATGGAATGCGGTTTGCGTCCGTCGATGATGTGGGCGCGTGGCACGCCTCCATCGATGGCTCTGACGCAGGCTTCCATCTTGGGGCGCATGCCGCTCTCCAGATCCGGCAACATGTCGCGTAGGTTCTCCACGCCGATGCGACCAATCAGAGAATCCCTGTCCGGCCAATCGGCGTACAGGCCATCCACATCGGTCAGCACGACCAGCTTGCTGGCTCCAAGAGCGGCCGCAAGCGCCGCAGCCGCGGAATCGGCATTCACATTCAACACTTCGGTAGCATCATCCTCATTTGGAGCCACCGAGGAAACAACAGGAATGCGTCCGGCATTGATCAGGTCCTCAACCGCGGATGCGTCGACGCTCACCACGTCGCCGACCAAACCAATATCGGTTGGCGATCCATCGATGATCGGCTTGCGCTGCATGGCGGAAAACAGCGCACCATCCTCGCCGGAAAGACCGACCGCGAACGGACCATGGGCGTTGATCAACCCGACAAGTTCACGGGAAACCTTGCCCGTCAAAACCATACGCACCACATCCATGGCCTCCGGAGTGGTGACCCTCAGACCTCCCTTGAATTCCGACTTAATGCCCAAAGCCTTGAGCATGTGAGAGATCTGCGGTCCGCCTCCATGCACCACAACCGGATGCAAGCCAACCTGTCGCAGGAACACCATATCTTCAGCGAAACAGGCCTTGAGATGATCGTCGATCATCGCATTGCCGCCATATTTGATGACGATGCGCTGTCCGGCGAATTCCTCAAGCCATGGCAGCGCCTCGATCAGCACTTCCGCCTTTTGGTCGGCGCGCAAATCGGTATGCACGTCAAAATGGAATCCAGGTCCTTTGAGTTCCTTGGTCATTACCGTTCAATCAGCTTTCGTAATCTGCATTAATGTGTACGTATTCGTGGGTCAAATCGTCGGTCCAGACGGTTGCTTCCGCTTTTCCCGCATGCAGATCGATGTCGATATGCACCTCGCGCGGAGTCATGTCGACTTCGGATCGGTCGCGCCCGGCTCCGCCGTTCTCACAGATACGCACGCCATTGACGTCGACCGTGACTTTATTGGAATCGTAGGGAGCGACTTCCGGCGGCACGGTACCCAGCGAGCTGACGATACGACCCCAGTTCGGATCATTGCCGAAGATGGCGCATTTCAGCAAATTGGATGCCGCTACCGCACGACCGCAAGCAAGCGCCGCATCTTCCGTGGTGGCGCCGGTCACCTTGACACGGATGTCATGGCTCGCGCCTTCACCGTCTCCGACAATCTGACGTGCCAAGGAGGCAGTCGCCTGCGCCACAAGCTCGTTGAACTCGTCGGGATCCGGTTCGATACCGGATGCTCCAGACGCAAGCAAAAGCACGGTGTCGTTAGTGGACATGCAACCGTCAACGTCAATGCGGTTGAACGACATTTCCACTCCAGTGTTCAGAGCTGCCTGAAGCTGTCCCGCGCTTACCACGGCATCCGTGGTGATCACGCACAGCATGGTGGCCAGCTGAGGCGCGATCATGCCTGACCCTTTGACCATGCCGCCGACACGGAACCCATTGGACCCTTCAAGTTCGACGGTTTTCGGCTTGGTGTCGGTGGTCATGATGGCATGGGACGCATCCGCACCGGCCTGAGCGGTATCGGCAAGGGCCGCGAACGCTTTGTCTGCGCCAGAAAGCACATGGTCAAGAGGCAGAAGCTCACCGATCAGGCCCGTGGAGCAGACCGCGATATCGCTGTCTTTAGCACCTACAAGCGCCGCGACCTTTTGGGCCGTGGCCTTGGACTGCTCATATCCCGGCTGGCCGGTGCATGCGTTTGCGCCTCCGGAATTAAGGATGACGGCTTTCACATGACCGTCGGCCACGATCTTGCGCGTCCACTGCACGGGAGCTGCGCAGAAACGGTTTGCAGTGAACACGCCTGCGGCTGCGTCAAGCGGACCGTCATTGACCACGAGAGCCAGATCCTTCTTGCCCTTGATCGAGGAAATGCCAGCTTCCACACCGGCCGCGGAAAAACCTTGTGCAAATGTTACGCTCATGGCGCCACTCCAATCTTTGTCAGGCCTGCATCTTCAGGAAGTCCCAGTGCTACGTTCAACGACTGCACCGCCTGTCCGGCCGTGCCGCGGTTGAGATTGTCAATTGCCGCGAAGGCCAGCAAACGCCCCGCCTTACGGTCGATGGCCACCTGAATATGGGCCGCGTTCGATCCGATGATATTGGCGGTGGCCGGCATGACGCCTTCCGGTAAAACAATCATGAAATCCTGATCCGCATATGCGTCAGTCCAAACCTGCCTGATTTCAGCATCTGACATATTCAATGCTGTATCGGTTAGTTTGGCGGAAACCGAAGCGAGAATGCCACGGGCCATTGGCACAAGAATCGGGGTGAATCCCAGCGTGAACTCGTTTGCCGAGGATGCGTTCTTTCCTGCAGCATGGGCGAAGTTCTGCAAAATCTCAGGAATATGACGATGAGTACCGCCGACAGAATACGGTAATGCGGAACTGAATGCCTCAGCTGCAAGCAAATTGACGCGCTTCAGATTCTTCCCTGCGCCGGAGTAGCCGACCACCAGATCGGCAACAATATCCGCCGGTTCAACAAGCCCTTGGGCAATGCCCGGCTGCAGCGCCAATGTGGTTGCGGTCACATTGCATCCTGGACCGGCAATACGCTTGGTTCCTGGAATCACCTCACGCTGGTGCTGGTAAGAACCATCTTCGGATATGCCGGTAATGAGCTCAGGCATGCCGTAAGTCCAGTGTTCATAGAAGTCGCCGCCGTAGAACTCATCCCATGCGGTTTTTTCCTCAAGCCTATGGTCGGCTCCCAAATCCACCACCACGGCATTCGGATCAAGCTGGGAAGCCAATGCACCGGATGCCCCATGAGGCAGCGCAAGGATGATCACGTCATGCCCGTTCAGTACCTCCGGAGTGGTGTCTTCCACCACAAGGTCGGCAAGCTGCGGAATATGTGGCATATGCTTGCCAAGCTTGTCCCCAACGGATGAATGCCCGGCCACGCACGTCACTTCGAAATTTGGATGGGCCGCGAGGATACGGAGGGCCTCGCCTCCCGCATACCCTGTCGCGCCGGCCACGGCTACTGTGTATTTGGCCATGTCACGTCTCTTTCCATTGACTCACTGAAAACACATTCAGCATACACTTTATGCACTACATTGCATAATTATGCATTCATTTCGTGTCGCATAGTGGTCATTGCGAGACTATGACAATTATTAAAAGACTAGAAAACACGCCGAATCAGGCAGCGATCGACTCGTCTCCCTGCCCCGATCCCGCGCCGCCAAGCATATTCTGCAACGTCTCGTTATACAGGTCGGCAACGGAAAGACCATGCATCGCCAACCAAATCACGGCCAAGGTGTACAACACATTGATGATCACCGCGGCGAGAGCCAAGCCATACCCTTTCATATGGAGCTTCTTGGTACGCCACATCGAAATCGCGCCGACCAACGCGGGAAGGACCGGCACCGGCATCAGCACGGCAAGCACGAGAGACATGATCGCATAGGCATCCCAATGGCCGTATGCGGGATTCTGCCGAGGATCGTTGAGATCCAGATTCGGCAGATAGGGCATATTGCCCTGCTGCGGATATTGGTTCGGATCATACGGATTCGGCCCATACGGGTTGGCGCCGTATGGATTCCGTTGTCCGTTCGCATTGTACGGAGGCATCGGTTGCTGCCCATTTGAAGGGTATTGCCCCGTTTGGTATTGCATATTCTGCTGCTGTACAGCATCCGCAGGTTGCGGTTCAGGTTCAGGCGCACCATACACGTATGGATCGTAACCGGCCGGCAGCTGGCTACTCATCGCACCATATTCGGGTTGATTGATCTGACCATACTCCGGCTGTGAAGACGCAGCGGCATCGGAAGATGACGAAACCGGAGCAGCATCAGCCGTCTCCTGACGTTCGTCGGTGTTGGTCGGCTGATACTGCTCCGGTTCGTTCATAATCATCCTCTGTTCTTGGGAAGGTCGGGATCAGGCGCGCAGCTGCGCACCCAGCTTGGACGCTTCATCCACAATACGCTTGCGGATGGCTTCGCTGTCTTCGGAAGCGAGAGTCTTATCCGGAGCGCGGAATGTGACCGCGTAGGCCAAAGACTTTTCGTCCTCGCCCAGCTGGTCGCCGGTGTACACGTCGAACAGCTCGATGCTTTCGAGGCTGCTTCCAGCGGCATCGACAATAACCTGCTTGAGCTCGGCGGCCGTGACATCGGTAGACACCGTAAAGGCCAGATCCTGCTTGACCGGCGGGAAGGTGGAAATCGGCTTGGCCTGCACCGGCTTGCCGCTCAACGTGGCGAACAGCGCGGTCAAATCCAACTCGAAGGCCGCGGAATGGGCCGGGAAGCCCAACGCCTCGTTGACATGCGGGTGAAGCTCGCCGACCATACCGACGAATACGTCACCAGCCATCACGCGAGCCGCACGACCCGGATGCCATTGTGCCGGCACATCTTCAGCCTTCGGCT
Source organism: Bifidobacterium sp. MSK.13.1 (assembly GCF_019131435.1). Taxonomy (NCBI): domain Bacteria; kingdom Bacillati; phylum Actinomycetota; class Actinomycetes; order Bifidobacteriales; family Bifidobacteriaceae; genus Bifidobacterium; species Bifidobacterium sp. MSK.13.1. The sequence goes on from NZ_JAHOMM010000002.1 coordinate 383,356, forward strand.
GATCCAGCGTGAGAGCTGCACCAATACGGTCGAAGATGCGCTGCACCGCCTCGACGGCGTCAGACCAATCCACTGCGCGGCGCTCGCCCAGCCAACCGGAGTCAACGGCGTTGCCGGTCAGAATGCCAGCAACATGCATCGGCTGGTCCGGAAGACCGGCATCAAGCGCGGCAAGCTGCTCGTCCGTCGGCTTGACTGCACCCGGCAGTGCCGGAATCGCCGGAGCGTTCGGATCCCACAGATACACGTGGCCGATCTCATACAGCGACACATTCTCCACGCCGCGACGCAGATTGCGCTGAACGGTCTGTGCCAACGTCGGAATAATGTCACGACGCAGGAACGGACGATCACCGGCGAGCGGGTTGGCGATCTCCACGCTGACGTTCTTCGTCTCAGCGACGTCCAGCGCGAAGTTCTTGTAATCCTCATCGCCGACGAACGGGTAGCTCAACGTTTCCACCATGCCGTATTCGGCAAGTTCATCGGCAACCTGGCGCTTGCGCAGCTGCTCAGCAGTCAGACCGACCTGACCTTCGACCGGTGCCGGCGGCACGGTGACGGGAATCTCGTCATATCCGACAAGACGCGCCACTTCCTCAACCAGATCGCACGGCTCGTTCAAGTCGGGGCGCCAACTTGGAGGCGCCACGGAAAACTCGCCGTTGCCGCCTCCTGCGACGGAGCAACCGATGTCGGTAAGAATGTCGCTGATGGTGTTCACGTCCGTGTCAAGTCCGGCCACACGAGCCACTTCCGAAGCCTTGAACAGGATCGGACGGCGGTTAGAGACGGTATTGAAGTCGGTCGGGTGCTCGCTCGGCTCGCCATTGCCGTACCTAACCATCAGTTCGGCGGCCATTTGGGCGGCTGCCGGCTGCAGCTGGTCGTCCACACCGCGTTCGAAACGACGGGAGGCTTCGGACGGAATCTTGTGACGGCGTGCGGAACGCGCGATCGACACCTGATCGAAGTGCGCGGATTCCAGCAGGATGTTCTTGGTTTCGGCAGTGACCTCGCCATACATGCCGCCCATCACGCCTGCGATGCCAAGCACACGGGAGCCGCGTTCGCCATTCGGGGAATCGGTGATCAGCAGATCCTCGACGCTCAAATCGTGATCCTTGCCATCCAACGTGGTGAGCTTCTCACCTTCGTTGGCGCGACGCACCACGATCGGTCCTTCGATCTTATCCAGATCGTAGGCATGCATCGGCTGTCCCAAGTCGAGCATCACGTAGTTGGTGACATCCACTGCCAAGGAGATGGAACGCATGCCTGCGCGGGTCAGGCGGCGACGCATCCAATTCGGCGTATGGCTGGCCGGATCGAAGCCCTTGACCGCGCGAGCGTAATAGCGATCGCATCCAACCACACCGTGAATCGGATTATTGTCGTCGACGATCACTTCGATGTCGGTCTTGGTGCCTTCCGGCAGGCCCTTGGTGATCGGCGCCTTCTCGTTCAGGGCGACAGCCGGATCGGTGTAGGCCGCACCGGTGGAATGATGGTATTCGCGAGACACGCCACGGTATGAGAACGCGTAGCCGCGATCCGGAGTGATGTTGATCTCCAGCAGCGGCTCGTCCAAGTGCAGCAGGTGCATGGCGTCGTCGCCCGGCTGGAGCTTCTCATACTCTTCCGGGGTGAAGCCGTACTTGCGAAGCAGGATGATGCCGTCATGGCTATCACCCAATCCAAGCTCACGTTCGGAAGCGCACATGCCGTTGGAGATATGGCCGTAGGTCTTGCGCGGTTCGATCTTGAAATCGCCCGGCAGCACAGCGCCAGGAAGCGTTACGACGACCTTTTCGCCTGCGGCCATGTTCGGCGCGCCGCAGATGATGCCGCGCGGCACCTTGTTGCCGTTCTCATCGGTCTCGTTGTATTCGTCGCCGACGTCGACGTGGCACCAGTTGATGATCTTGCCGTTCTTCTGCGGTTCCGGAGTGGCGTCGACCACGTAGCCGACGACGATCGGACCGACCAGCTGGGAGGTGTGGATCTCTTCCTCTTCGAGACCGACCTTCACCAGATCTTTGGCAAGCTGTTCGTACGTAAGGCCTTCCGGAACCTCGACATGGTCCTTGAGCCAATCAATGTCAACCATTGGCATGGGTCAATCACTCCCCCATCACAAACTGTTCGCTGAATCGCACGTCGCCTTCGACCAGGTCGTGCATGTCGTTGATGTCGTGGCGCAGCAGCAGGGTACGTTCCACGCCCACGCCGAAGGCGAAGCCGGTGTAGACCTCAGGATCGAGGCCAGCGGACTTCAGCACATTCGGGTTGACCATGCCGCAGCCGCCCCATTCGAGCCAGCCTGCGCCGCCCTTCTTATCGGGGAACCACAGGTCGAGTTCGGCGCTCGGCTCGGTGAACGGGAAGTAGCTCGGACGCAGACGGGTCTTGGCTTCCGGGCCGAACATGGCCACGGCAAGCTTATCGAGCACGCCCTTCAGGTCGGCCATGGTCAGATGCTTGTCGACCGCAAGAGCCTCCACCTGGTGGAACACCGGCGTATGGGTGGCGTCGAGCTCATCGGTGCGGAACACGCGGCCCGGGCATGCGATGTACAGCGGCACGCCACGGGTGAGCAGACCACGCACCTGATCGGAGGAGGTCTGGGTGCGCAGCACCATGTTGGATCCGACGAAGCCCGCGGCGTCCTTGGCCTGATTGCCCTTGACGTAGAAGGTATCCTGCATCTGACGTGCCGGATGGTCGGGGCCGAAGTTCAGCGCGTCGAAGTCGTACCATTCGGTTTCCACTTCAGGACCGTCGGAAATCTGCCAGCCCATGGAGATGAAAAAGTCTTCGACATCCTCCATCAGCTTCGACAACGGGTGGCGCGCGCCAAGCGGCTTGCGGTTGACCGGAAGGGTCATATCCACGGTTTCGGCGGCAAGCGCACGGGCCTCTTCCTCGGCCTTGACCTGCTGTTCCTTGGTGCCATACGCACGACCGAAGTCGGCGCGCAGCTTGCCCATAATCTTGCCGGCGTCTTTCTTCTGGTCCTTCGGCAACGCGCCGATGGCCTTGCTGGCCTGCGTCATCGCGGATTCCGCTCCGGCGTACTGCGTCTTGATGGCTTTCAATTCCTCCATGCTGGAGGCGTTTTCGATTTTCGCGATGCCCTCGGCAACCGCATTGGTTACCGCTTGGGCGTCGAATACCGCACCTTCTGCCACGAGATACCTTTCTCATTTCCCGTTTGTTTTACGCGAAAAACGCGCAATTTCAACGTTTTCCGACTTTACATTCTTTCAACATGACTCGACATAGCCAAGCTCAGCAACATTACCGCCGAACTGGTGCCGAGGTTCAAGGATTCCGCTTTGCCATAGAGCGGTATGGACACGATCCTATCGGTTCGTTCCAAAACTTCCTTGGTCAATCCACGCGCCTCATTGCCGAACAACACCGCTTTGGCCCCGGCAAGCGTTTCCGGCGCGGCAATTACATCCGTCAGGGATTCCGGTTGTCGGGAATCCGTGCCGTATACATCGGCCGCATACACTGCCAGCTCGTGAGTATCGCACCATGCGAAGAAGTCGTCCGTTCCCATGGTCAGAATCGGAAGGTGGAACAGTGATCCCGCGGTGGAGCGGACCACTTTCGGATTGAACATGTCCACGCAGTCGTCGACCAATACCACGGCGGAGCAGCCGGCCGCATCGGCGGAACGAATCACGGTTCCGGCGTTACCGGGATCGCGAACCTGCCAAAACGCGGCGACCATCGCATGCCCGTCGAAATCGTCCGGAACGGCGGACGAATCAAGGAAAGCCTGCATATCCGCGACGGCAAGCACGCCTTGCGCGTCGACGCTCATACGGTGCATCACCGCATGAGTGACCTTGTGCACATACACGCCGGATTGCATGGCCTTGCCCGCCATCTGCGCGACGGCAGGTGTCGCAAACGAGGCATCGGGCTGTGCCGACTCGACCTCAACGTAGAGGTCCTCGACAAGTCCTGGATGCCATGTCAGCAGCTCGCGCACCGATTGCGGGCCTTCCACCATGAAACGGCCAGACCGTTTCCGCCCTTTTCGATCGGCGAGTTCGGACACGCGGCGAACGCGCTCCGACTTGGGATTCGCAATGACTTCGGATTTTATAGGCATACGCGTTAGCCTAACACCATTGCCACAACGAATGCCCCATCCATGTCACGTTTTTAATTCAGAAAACTTTCCAGATTCATTCCAGCAGCAGTCGCAGCAGACCAGCCAGAGGGCGCAGTTCGGTCGCGATATGCAGGGTCCGACAAATGATTCCAGCGACTCTGCCGGCTCGCAGGATTCCAATACCGATAACAATTCTCCGGATTCGCAGCAGTCCGGCAACGCACAGAGCGATGCCCCAGCGCTGGCAAAACCACTATGCTGTTACTGATTTCCGGGCTTGCGAATCCCACAGAGGGAAAAGTGTTGTGCAACGGCAGCGATTTGTCACAGCAGGATCGTCACCCTTCGCCTTGCCCCGTATTCGACATGTCATGAATTTGGCAGGTCGGGTACGGGGCTTTTGCGCATCCATGAAAGACATGCACGGCTTGCGAGTGTTTCTTGCCACTTTCGATTGGTTTGCGAGCATCAGTTCGTTACACTGATTATCTGATTATTGTCTGATTGCGGTTGGGAGTGCGACATCATCCCATGAATGTTGGAGGTACAAGCATGGATGTCACGGTGTATTTAGGAGCTCACGAAGGCGACAACCCCGTATATAAGCAAGCCGTGGTGGAACTGGCCACATGGATCGCCCAAAACAGGCACCGCTTGGTATATGGCGGTTCCGACGAAGGACTGATGGCGGTGATTGCCGACACCGTGCTTGAGCAGGGTGGCGAGGTGACCGGCATCGAGGCGCAGATGTTCGTGGACAAGGGTGTCGCGCACAAGAATCTGACCCAGCTCACCATCGTGCCGAATATCACCGAACGGCGTACTCGCATGATCGAGCTTGGCGACGTGTTCATCGCCTTCCCCGGCGGCACGGGAACGTTGGAGGAGATCAGTGAGGTTGTGTCGAAGGTTTGCCTTGACCAGTTGACGCAGCCTTGCATTTTCTACAATCTCAACGGTTTCTACGATGACATGAAGGCGTTGCTGCAACGCATGATCGATGATGGTTTTTCCACACGGGAACGTCAGCATGGCATCTATTTCGCTTCGGATCTTGCCGAGATAGAGCATATTATCGCCATGCACAAGGCATAGGCGGCTCAGTAAGGTCGTTTTTATTCGACAGGTTTTTCAAGAAAACGGGGACGCCCAAACGACCCTCATAATCGGCCGGAATATCCTCCAACCGGCCCATCACAACCAACATGCATCCACATGCCCCGCAGCGCATCCGGTCAACTCCGGGATGCTTCGTTTGCCGAACTTACTGATCGGATGGAACCCGTATCCGTCGGCCACGCGAAGAATGGATTTGCGTTTTATTGTCTGCATGATTTACAGTTTCGTTACCATGAACATCCCGTTTGTCCTGCTGTACATTTTCCTCGGCGACGTGCTCCTGTTCTCCGCCTATTCGCTCTGGGAGAAAGACAAAAACAATCGGAGGTAATGCAGAATGGACAGCAAGGCACTTCTTTCCTTGAACCATTTAAGCGTCTGGTACACCGCAGATCACCCCTTACTTTCTGATTTGCACTGGATCTAGGGGCAGCGGAAGATCAGTCATTTCAGTATTTCACATTCCGGGAATATCTAACGTATGTGGCGGCGTCCTATGGTGTCCCGCTGCCAGATGTGTCTGACCTCATAAGGGGATTTCACTTTGAGGACTATGCCAATGTTCTTCTATCGGTCGCGGATCTTCTTCCACTGCCTGCCATAGCGCTTGCCCGCGGAGTAGCCGCGCGTGAAATGCTTGTACTGCCGCTCCGCTTCCTTGCGATGCTTCTCACAGTATTGCTCGCCGTCCTCGCAAAGGTTCGGGCAGCCGGGGTGGCGGCAGGGGCGTCTTGGTTTTCTCGGCATGCGTGCCGCCTCCTTTCGGACAATAGAAAAGCCCCGAAAGGATTGCTCCTTTAGAGGCTTGAAATAGGTCGTCCGGACCGCGTTCTCCTTCTTTCGGCTTGTTATCTACGATGGGCGCCATGGGTGCTTATAGAGAGTGGTTCGCGGTAACGCTACGCTTGCAAGACGGTTGAAACCTGAGTATTTATTTAATCCAGTTAGGCGTAGTGCTTTGTGATGCACATTGGCAATAAAAATCTTGAAAGACGATAAGCGGCTATGCGGGAATTACTACATGAGGATGATTTCCTACGATATACCCTGCAGAGCAAAGGCAAGGTATATTTGTGGGAAACGAGTAATCAATATGCATGAACGGCGCATGTCACCAAGGAGATGGTTTCGACATGGACAAGGATTTCCTTGCGATTTTTAATGCCATAAAGGCTGATGGGGCGAATGCAGACTACACCAAGCGCGGCATCGATCCGCTCTACTCCGTCGGGGCTGGCGCTCGCATCGTGGTCATCGGGCAGGCACCAGGCGCGGTGGCGGAAGAGACGCGCATCCCCTGGAACGACAAGTCAGGAGAGCGTCTGCGCGATTGGCTGGGTGTTTCTCGCGAGACGTTTTATGATCCTGAGCGGGTGGCGCTTCTCCCCATGGACTTTTATTTTCCGGGACATGGCAGGTCGGGCGATCTACCGCCGCGCAAGGGATTCGCCGAGCAGTGGCATCCTGCACTCTTGGCGCTCATGCCCAATGTTCGGCTCACTGTGCTTGTGGGCGCATATGCCGTCCGCAGGTACCTGCATCTCAAGAATTCGGACAGCCTTACAACCGTGGTGCGCGATTATGATGCCTATATCGGCCGGGGATTCTTCCCTTTGGTGCATCCGTCGCCGCGCAACCAGCTATGGATGAGCAGGAATCCTTGGTTCGAGGCCGAGACCTTGCCTGCACTCAAGGCACAGGTCAACGCGGCGCTTGAACAGAGGTAAGTGGTTACGAAATCATCTGTGACGATAACTTCCAGCCATACAAGGAGGTTCATTCATGCAGAGAAGGACGTTGGGGACTCGTGAGGCGCTTGAAGGCATCCTCGAAGATGCCGCGACGCCAACGAGAGCGTTCGCGAGTGACTATGGTTATGACCTCGTCAGTCTTCTGCTGCCCGGTGATGAATGCTCGTATGTGATGGGCAACCCGCCGTTCATCGGCCATCAGCAGCACACGCAGCAGATCAAGGATGATATGGAACTGGTGTGCGGCAAGGCCGGAGGCTCGCTGGATTATGTGGCTGGATGGTATTTTAAAGCTATTGATTTCCTTGACGGGAATCCCTCCGCGCAATTCGCGTTCGTATCCACGAATAGCATCACACAAGGCCAGCACAAGTCGCCCCGCTATTCAAGCATGTGGTCGAACGAGGGTGGCGTATCCGGTTCGCTCACCGTACGTTCTGCTGGGACGCTCAGACTACGGACAATGCGAACGTGCATGTCGTCATTGTCGGATTCGACAGAGGCACAAACGCTCCTGCGTTGTATGAATACGACGACATTAACGGTGAACCTGTGGAAGCACGTCCGGCTCATATCAACGGTTATTTATTGGATGCGTCTGATGTGTTCGTGGAGGCGAGGAGTCAGAAGACCGGTCCGTAAGGTCTTTGCCGTCCCGGATGGAAGAAATTCTGTAGGAATAAGGAGAGCCTCCCCAATTTGGAGAGGCTCTCCTTATAACCAATCTGGCTACCTTCTGATTACCCTTGGAGTCCAAAACAGCTTGATTTCAAGGGAAACTGGGTATAGGCCTCAGATGTGGAAGTACAGCTCGTACTCCAGCGGGGTCGGGGCCAGACGAGCCTGGTCAATCTCGCCACGCTTGATGCTGATCCAGGTGTCAATCAGGTCGTCGGTGAAGACGTCGCCTGCGGTGAGGAAGTCGTGATCTTCCTCAAGTGCGTCCATGGCCTCAGCCAGGGAGCTCGGAACCTGCTTGATGCCAGCATGCTCTTCCGGCGGCAGTTCGTACAGATCCTTGTCGACCGGTGCCGGAGGCTCGATGTGGTTCAGGATGCCGTCCAAGCCTGCCATCAGCTGTGCGGAGAAGGCGAGGAACGGGTTGCAGGACGGATCCGGAGCACGGAACTCGATGCGCTTCGCAGCCGGGGAGGTGCCGGCCAGCGGAATACGGATGGCGGCGGAGCGGTTACGAGCGGAGTACACCAGGTTGACCGGAGCCTCGAAGCCCGGAACCAGACGGTGGTAGGAGTTCAGAGACGGGTTGGTGAAGGCGAGCACAGAGGAAGAGTGCTTGATCAGACCGCCGATGTACCAGCGGGCGAGATCGGACAGACCGCCGTAGTTCTTCTCATCGTAGAACAGTGGCTTGCCGTCCTTCCACAGGGACTGATGGCAGTGCATGCCGGTACCGTTGTCGCCTGCAATCGGCTTCGGCATGAAGGTAGCGGCCTTGCCAGCGAGGGCAGCGGTCTCGTGGACGACGTACTTGTACTTCATCAGGTCATCGCCTGCATGCTGCAGGGAGTTGAAGCGGTAGTTGATCTCCTGCTGGCCAGCGCCTGCCACCTCGTGGTGGGAACGCTCGAGGATCAGGCCGACCTTCTGCAGGTTGGCGACCATGTCGTCGCGCAGGTCCTGGGTGTGGTCGATCGGCGGAACCGGGAAGTAGCCCTTCTTGACGCGGTTCTTGAAGGCGATGTTCGGGGTGCCGTCGTCTTCGGTGTCAATGCCGGAGTTCCACGGAGCTTCGATGGAGTCGACCTCGTAGAAGGAGCGCTGCATGCTGTTCTCGAAACGCACCTTGTCGAAGATGAAGAACTCGGCTTCCGGAGCGAAGGAAGCGGTGTCGGCGATGCCGGTGGACTTCAGGTAGGCCTCGGCCTTGCCGGCAACCTGACGCGGGTCGCGGGAGTACGGCTCGTCGGTCAGCGGGTCGACGATGGAGAATGCCACGTCGAGGGTCTTGTGCTTGCGGAACGGATCGATGAATGCGGTGGAAACGTCCGGCACCAGCTTCATATCGGACTCGTTGATGGCCTGGAAGCCTTCCACGGAGGAGCCATCGAACGGCATGCCGTCGGTGAAGGCGTCCTTCAGGAATTCGCTTGCCGGCACGGTGAAGTGCTGCTGAACACCGATCAGATCGGTGAAGCGAACGGAGACATACTCGATGCCTTCCTTGTTGATAAGGGCCTCAGCATCAGCCTTGGTTTCAAGTGCAGTCACGGGACCGCTCCTTTCGAATAAGTAACTTACAGGCTCTTAGTCTAGGAACGCGCGTTTCGCTCACTCGCCAATTGGGTTACGAGAATGTTTCGTAATGACATATTCGAAGGATGATTTCGCGAAAAACTGGGGTTCAATTGTTACGAACGCTCGTATTTGCCTCTGCAAAACCGTTCAATTTGTGGACATTCGTGTCGTCATGTCGCTTGCGACGTCCATTTCTTTTCTCAAAAACCTTACCGCATGCGCGCAGGCCAGCGGAAGGTAACGGAGATATGAAAAAAAGAACCTCGATAACGTGTTCATCGAGGTTCCCATATGTAAGCCGGCTTTACGATTCCAGGAAAATCAGCGGCCACGCATAGCACGACGGCTGATGCGCTGCGGGTGCATCGGGTCGACGCCCTTCGGAATGCCCATGCCGTTCTTCATCTGCAGAGTGCGCAGACGCTCGTTGAGGATGTTCAGCTCGGTCTTGGTAAGCATGAAGCGGCTCTTCGAATGGATGGCTGCCATCAGCTTGTTCTTGTGGCTGGTCGGCTGGTAGCTCTTGCACTTGAGCACGGTCTTGCGCAGATTCTTCAGGCTCGTCTGATTCTTGCCCTGGCCGACGTAGATACGGTAGACGGGAATATCGGAACCGGCGGTCACACCCTTGATATTCTGCTCCTGACGGTCCATGGCACGCTTGACGCGATTGTAATCGCCCTCGCCGAGCAGATAGATGCCGTTGTAACCGGTGCCGCGCCAAATGGCGTCTTTGGTCTTCGGATCAACCCACACCGGCTCCTGCGGAAAGTTGAAGCCAGCCTTGTTAATGTTGCCGAGCACGCTGATGGCAGCACCCTGACGCCCTTCAAGCTTGGCGTATCCGACTTTGTCGGCACGGTTGGTGAGCATCATGGTGGCGAACAGCAGGCCAAGCATGATGGCGAGGATCATGGACGTGATCCATCCGATCACCGACCACTTGAACACGATGCCAAGCACCACGAACACAACGATCGGCGCCACGAACACGCCGCCGCACAACCACGGAAGAGCCTTATCTTCGGCGTGGGTGTACTTGAAGATCTGAATGATCTGCTTGATGGTGCTTTGCTTCTTCTTTGGCTCTTCTTTGTCTGCCATCGACTTCCTCACTTGGTTATGCGGTTACTCACACTGGAACGGTAGTTTATCAGGAACCATGCCATATCGCACGGTTTCCGCCGTTTTTCCTTGATTGACGGGGATTATCGGGTATGCAGAGGCCTGCCATCCGCCTTAAGCAGCGCCTCGCCGAACGATTCACTAAAGGTGGGATGCGGGTGAATGAGCCTCGCCGCGGCGGCGAGCGGCACCCGGTTGCCGACCAATTGTTCGGCTTCCGCGATCAGATCGCTGGCGATCGGGCTGACGATATGCACGCCAAGCACGAGGGGAACATCCGGAGCGCCTGCCAGCGCACCGCTGACGATGGTCATGGATCCGCCTTCCCCACTCATGAGCATACGCGAGTTGGACAACATGGGATATGCGGTTTCCTGCGGATTGATGATGGTTTCACACGATTTCGCATCGTCGAGTGCAAGACCGACGCTTGCCGCTTCAGGGAAAGAGAACACGACTTGCGGCACGGTTTCGTCGGATACCGGCTTGGGGTCAAGTCCTGCGATGGTTTCGGCGATGGTGATGCCCTGTTCAAACGCGCGATGAGCCAAAGCATGCCCCGGAGTGATGTCGCCCAAGGCCCATACGCCCTCCACATTCGTACGCCCATACGCGTCGGTCGAAACATAACCGCGTTCCTCCAATTCGATGCCGTTGGATGCGAACCAGCCGGCATCGGTGTTCGGCATACGTCCGATAGCAGCAAGCACCACTTCACCATATGCGGTGCGCTCCTCCTCGCCGCCGCCTTGCCTGTAATGCACGGTGGCGCCCAAATTCGCACCGGTATCCACGTAATCCACCGACGTACGCGTCACCACGCTGATGCCGCGACGTTTGAGCTCGCGGGTCAACGTCATCGAAGCCCGCTTCTCCCAAGACGACAGCACGCGGTCCTTGCGGATCAGCAACGTCACTTCGCATCCCGCGGCATTCCACAACGAAGCGAATTCCAACGCCACCGCACCCGCTCCGACAATCACCGCACTGGACGGGAACGTATCCAATTCCAAAGCCTGCGTCGAATCGATCAACGCACCTGAAAACGGGTTGCCCGGCAATGGTAACGGTCGCGATCCGGTCGCCAGCACAATATCTTCGCCTTTGATGGTAAGCTCCGACCCGACGGGTTCCTCCACTCCCGCCTTGAAGGAACGCATGACCTGCGCTTCTCCCCCGGCCGGCGCGACATGCACATCATGAACGTCCCTCAACTCAGCCTCGCCGCGGAACACCGTGACGCCGCGATGCGACAGCAATCCCGCCAACCCCTTCGTCATCGTCTCCACCGTGGACGTACGGAAGTCACGTAATTTGCCGAAATCAATGCTCTGTAAGGTGGCACTGATGCCCATACGTTCCGCCTGGCGTATGTTCTGCGCACTGTGTGCGGCCGTCAGCAACGCCTTCGACGGAATGCAACCACGATTGAGGCAGGTGCCTCCCAACGTTTTGTCGCGTTCGATGAGCGCCACCGTTTTGCCGAGCTGCGCGGCGCGCAATGCCGTGGAATATCCTCCTGGCCCCGCTCCGATGATGACAATGTCGAAATGCTGTTCAGTCATGCCTGCCCTCGTTGATTCGTGCGTTACAACTGGTTACATGGTAATGGAAAAGCCGTCGGTTTTCGCCGACGGCTTGAAAAAGCAACTGCGATTCTCGCAGAATGGATCACTCGGGCCAGTGTCCACGCTTCTGATAGCGCGGCTTCGGCAGACGCCAGCGACGCATCTGGATGGCACGGCTCCACGCGTAGGAACCGGAACGCATGCCCTTGGCCACGGACTGCTCGCCGAACTTTTCAATGAGCTTCTTCTTGAGCTTGCGCCACATGATCACGATGTCGATGATCACCGCAAACAGATAGATGTACATAAGCAGCATCAACGGCAATGCCAACGCCGGCCACTTGTAGGTCACGAAAATCGAACCGATCAAAATGACGAAGGCGACCGGAATGAAGAACTCACCCAAGTTGAAGCGGGCATCGACGTAGTCGCGGATGTATATACGCCACGGCAGACGCTCGGACTTCGGCATATGGTTGATGTCGCCCTTCTGCATGGCATCGTATTCGGCGTTTTCACGCTCGCGCATACGCGCCTTGGCGGCCTTGCGGCTCGCTTCACGATCCTTGGGAACCAGCGGACGGAGATTCTGCGCCTGGGCATCCTTGCGCTTCGGCGTCGGACGCCCCTTGCCGGCAGTAGGCTCCGCAGCCTTCTTCCCGACAGGCTCCTGGTCCGCATCTTCCTTCTTATTAAACACACTCATGCCTATAGAGCGTAAATTGACGTATCGACGCCTTGCCTCATTCATGTCAACGATTGGACGTGATTGGTTCGACGGATACAATGGTCATTCGATAGCATGCGGCGGCACGTTTCCAAGATGCGTATATGCCGCATATATAAGAAGGAGCAGTATGGCAGTTTTACATGCCGATGAGATTCGCGCGCGCGTCGAAACGGATTTTGACCGCATTGTCGACGTGCTGAACAAGAAAATCGCGTTGCAGTCCATTTCCGCAAAAGGCATTACCGCGGATCATATGAAACAGTCCGCGCAATTCGTGGCCGAAGAGCTGAACAAGGTAGGTGTCGATGCGCATGTGGTGCAGTCGCACAATCCCGATGGCACGCCGGGCGCTTGGGAGGTCATCGGTTCGAAAATCGTCGATATCGACGCTCCAACCGTGCTGTTGTACGCGCATCACGACGTGCAGCCGGTGCCCGATGCCAGCGTATGGAACACCGACCCATTCGTCGGCACGGTAATCGACACACGCCTGTACGGACGCGGCGCGGCCGATGATGGCGGCGGAATCGCCATTCATTCCGGCGCATTGCAGGCGCTCGGCGACGATTTGAAGGTCAATATCAAGGTCTTCATCGAAGGCGAAGAGGAAATGGGATCGCCAAGCTTCATTCCCTTCATCGAGGAGCATAAGGACGAATTCGATTCCGATGTGATCATCGTCGCCGACTCGGGCAATTGGTCCGCTGAAATCCCCTCGCTCACCACGTCGCTGCGAGGCAATACCGATATTGACGTGCACGTCAAGGCGCTGCATCATCCGGTGCATTCCGGCCAGTACGGCGGACCGATCCTCGATGCGAACACGCTTGCCTCCATGCTGATCGCTTCCATGTATGACGAGCATGGCGATTTGGTGGTGCCGGGCATCGCATCGGAGGAACCGATCGGCGGACTGCAGCGAGATATGGATGAGGCAACCGTACGTGCGGACGCCGGCATCGTCGACTCTTATCATCTGGCCGGTACCGGTTCCCTGGCCGCACGTCTGTGGACCAAGCCGAGCGTGACCGTCATCGGCTTCGATGCTCATCCAGTGGAGGGATCGTTCAACGTGATCTCCCCTGAAACGACGTTCCGTCTCAGCCTGCGCACCGCTCCAAACCAGCGTCCGGAAGAGGCTCAGGAAGCACTTGCCAGGTTCATGGTCGAGCATGCTCCGTTTGGCGCCGAAGTGTGGGTCGACAAGCTTGATAATGGCATGGGTTGGGCCATGGATCCAAATGCCGAGGCTACCAAAGACGCCATGGACGCCATGGAAGAGGCGTTTGGCGTGGCTCCGGTCAATAAGGGCGAAGGTGGCTCGATTCCGTTCATTCCGGAATTGCAGCGTATTTTCCCGGACGCGCAGGTACTGGTCACCGGTCCCGAGGATCCGAAGGCCAACGCGCACAGCCCGAACGAATCCATCAGTCTTCCCAGCCTGAAAAACAATGTGATCACCGAAGCGCTGCTGCTTGACAAGCTTGCCAAGTAGCGGATATCACATATCTTTTTGAGAAAAACAACGGGCAAATGCGAAGGGCGTTCCATTCCATACAACGAATGAAACGCCCTTCGCAAATCCGCCGCGCATTCAACAAACCTCGTACTGCGCAGCCCTGCTCCGATTAATTGCCAGTGCCGGTAAAAGCCCAATGCCAGTAACCGGTGAAATAAGCGCAAGACAACGCAATCACCGGCACGGCCACGCAAATCACGTAAAACAGCCAATCGACGGCATGTAAGCTCGATTTCCTAGCCTGGCTTCGCGGAGCGTCCGCGCCGAAACCACGAGCTTCCATGGCGGTGGCGAGTTTCGTGCCGCGTCGAATCGACACGACCAGCAGACTGAACGCCTGCGAGAACACACGTTTGACGGCGCTGCCGTCGCCCAATCCACGAGAACGACGGGACTGCCCAAGCGCACGCCAATCATCCTGCAGCAAAGTAAACATGCGCATGCCAGCCAAACCGCCATACACGAAACGCGACGGCAAATGCAGAATCTGCACCAGACCATCGGCCAAATCAGTCGGATCAAGACCAAGCGCAAGAATCACGCCGGGAACGGCAATGGCCGCCACACGCAGGAACGTGGCCAACGCCAAGTACAACGATCCCTGCGAAATCACAACGACATCACCGAGATTGACCAGCACGGCCCCGGAGGTCTTGCCATACAACGACACGGAAATGAAACTTCCCGAAGCGGCAATCCACACCGGCCAGGTTTTACGAAGCACCGTCCACGGAGCGACGCCGCCAATCCAGAGCAACAACACCTCCAATGCGAGTGCCACGGACGCGGAGACCACGTCCAGCGTCACGAACATGGGAATACATAGTATCAGCGCGCCGATGAAACGGCTGACCGGATTGATTTTTGCCACGAACCATGACGGCGATGCCGGCTTGGCATCGTCATGACGTTCCTTGTGCGGTACCACGCTGATAGTTTCCAACTGTTCCATCTCACTCCCCCTCGCTTACGAGAACGCGACGCGCTCCCAACGTTTCGATCAATGGTTCGTCATGGGTGACCATGATGACGGAACAGCCGGCGTCACGCGCACCGGCGATCAGTTTCACCATTTCCGTCCATGTGGTGAAGTCTTGGCCGAACGTCGGCTCGTCCATCACCAAGACTTTCGGCGCGGCGGCCAGCATGGAGGCAACGGAAAGCCTTCTTTTTTCGCCGCCCGATAATGTGAACGGATTAGCTTGAGCGAATCTAGCAAGATTCATACGCTCAAGCATGTTGTCGGCTATAGCGTAAGACTCTTCTTCGCTCTTGCCCATGGATTTGGGGCCGACCGCCGCTTCGTCACGCACGCTGGATGCGACGAACTGGTGTTCCGGCTCCTGGAACACCATGCCGATCCGTCCGAGCAGATCCCGACTTTTCCAAGTGAAGACGTCGTTCTCCCTACGTGCGGGAACCATGGTCTCATCCATGCTCACACGGCCGGAAATCGGCTTGAGCAAGCCGGCCAAAGTCAACGCGAGCGTGGATTTTCCCACGCCGTTTTTGCCGGTCAGTGCGGTGATCTCGCCAGCATGGAACACGAGGTTCACATGCTCGCCAAGCGCGAAGTCACGCCCGAAGCTGAGATCCTCCGTTCGCAGAACAACATCTCCCGACGATTGGCTGGATTCGGGGGTATGACTTTCGATGGTGCGTCCTGGAACCCATGCGCCGCCCTTTGCGAGCACCGATGCCATGCTGCCGAACACTTCTTCCGGAGTGCCGTCTGCGATGACGCCGCTGACATGCGAGTCGGCCTCCGGCTTGCCGAGTACGATAACCCGATCCACCAGATCAAGCCATACGTCAATATGGTGTTCCACCACCACCAAGGTTTCACGGGTCTGTTCCAGCACATGGCGTACCGCATCATGCACTTCCTTGACGCCCTCCGGATCGAGGTTGGCCGTCGGTTCGTCGAGCAGCAGCAGTCCGGGATGCATGGCGAGCACGCCGGCCAAGGCCAGACGCTGGCGCTGGCCGCCGGACAGTCTGCGTGTGGAGCGGTCAAGTTTCATGTAGCCGAGTCCAACAATGTCGAGCGAGGAACGGACCCTGCTCCAAATCTCATCTTTCGGCAGATTCAGATTTTCACAACCGAAAGCGGTGTCATCGCCCACACGTTCCAGAATCGTCTGCGCGTCAGGATCCTGCAACACCAATCCGGAACGTCCGCGTGCCTGACGGGCGTCCACTCCGTCAATCAGCAGCTCTCCTTCAAGCTCGCCTTCGTCATCGCCGCCGAGCACGCCGGCAAGACCGGACATCAACGTCGATTTTCCAGCGCCGGAAGCGCCCAACAACAACACGCGCTCCCCTGGCTGTATGGTGAAATCCACATGCCTTAACGCGAAATCCTTACGTGAGGCGTGTCGCCATCCCCAATCGCGTGCGACCACCCCGGCTGCGGAAAACGATTTTTCTGCATCAGTACCCATGAATCGTTCTTTCATCCCTCTTGCATTCCGCGTTTGCAGAACGAACACGCATCAAAGAAGTCCCGTATCCACCACTGTGAATGCGATACGGGACTTCATTAACGAATCGTCATACCAAGGCCTTCGCACGGCCGGATTCGAAACGGTCAAGCACGCCTGTTTTAGCGATGGCCTGCTGCAGCAGATACATCAGGACTCCAGCCACCAGAGCGCCGGAAATAACGGAAGTGACGCAGCTGACGACAATACGCAAACCTGCCCAAGCAGGATTCACGGTCCAGTTATACAGGAAGCATCCCAAGCCGGCGAGGGTTCCAGCGATGGTGGTCGACAGCAAATCCCAACGTTTGTATGCAAAAATCGCAAAACCGATTTCGGCAGTGAGGCCTTGGCAGATACCGATAATCAAAGAACCGCCGATGCCCCACGGATTGCCCATGGCAAGCTCCAGAGCGGCGGCAAGGGTTTCAGCGAACAACGCAGCGCCAGGCTTTCGCACGATGATGGCGGCCAGCGGACCCGCAAACAGCCAGATGCCGTTCAACAAGCCTTCGAAGCCCGGCGTCACCGCTTCGAAAAGCGTAATCGGAGCGGCGCAGATGACATCCCAGCCCCAGAAAATCACGCCAGCCGCAACCGCGATGATAGCGGCCACGACGATGTCAACAACTCGCCATTTATTGTTATGCTTCTTCACCACGGAAGATTCATTTACGGTCATGAATGTGCCTTTCTCTATGTCAAGGCACGGGAAAAGAGAGACGTCCGTGCGCCGGCATTACCCGGTATACGTTCATACGGTTGAAGCGCTTGCTTCCTCTCAGCCATACGGCCCCCGTGTCTGCGCTTGATACTACACAAGGCACAAGATTTTCACAAGGGTCATTTCATTTCGCTTCGTTTTCCACCCAGACGTTCCCCGGATGAGCTGTGAATCCGCAGCCGCATTAGGCCACTGTCCATACCGCAGGTCATGACGGCCTGGATACGTGCCCCGCACATCACATAGGTCTGTGCATCAACGATTCGGCCAGATTCCTGAACGTCTCGCCAATGCCATCGGCGCGCAACGCGCCATCCTCGTTCAACACGGCGGGGCGGCCGGCCTCACCGGTCTCACGCAATTCCGGCTCCAACGGTAGCTGTGCGAGCAAAGGAACATCATAGCCAAGGCTTTCGGTCAACTGCTCCGACACACGCGCACCCCCACCTTCGCCGAAAATCCGCAGGCGTTCGCCCTGATGCTCGTAATAGCTCATGTTCTCCACAACGCCGCGTACCTTCATCGGTACCTGCAATGCCACCAGGCCGGAGCGGACCGCAATGTCCGAGGCGGATGGCTGCGGCGTGGTGACCACCACCAGTTCCGCGTTCGGCAGAGCCTGCGCCACGGAAATCGCCATGTCGCCGGTACCTGGTGCCAAGTCGAGCAGCAGCACGTCAGGCTCGCCCCACCATACGTCTGAAAGGAATTGTTCAAGAGAACGCTGCAATCGCGGGCCTCGCCAAAGGATCGCACGATCGGCGCCGGCAAACATGCCGATGGAAATCAATTTCACACCCCATGCGGTGACTGGCATGAGCATGCCGTTCAGATTGGTTGGTTGAGCATGCACGCCGAACAGTCGCGGCAGTGAGAAACCATAGATGTCGGCGTCGATGGCGGCCGTATCGTACCCCAATGCGGCAAATGTGGCAGCAAGATTCGCAGTGACGGAAGACTTGCCGACGCCTCCTTTGCCGGATGCTATGGCGAAAATACGGGTTTTGATGCCCGGCTTGTTGAACGGATTCTGTTTGCGTTCGGCCTTGAGGCCTGCCACAAGTTGGGTGAGCTTGTCTTGACTCATGGACCCGACTTCGATGCGCGGCAGCAATGTCGCTTCCGGATATGACGACACCGCTCCGTTGATCTGGTTGGTGATAGTCTGCGACAGTGGACAGCCTTCCACCGTCAGTTCGACCTCCACACGAACCTCGTAGGTGTTCGCCTTACCTTCCACCGGTATCGCGTCTATGGCTGCGATCATGCCCAAATCGGTCACGGATCGGCCCAGTTCCGGGTCGATTACTTTGCTGAGTCGCTCATAGATGCGCGCTTCGATGGTGCGCTCGTCGGTCATGGTTCCTCCTTTAGCCGCGTACCAGACTAGCGTCTGGAAGCGCGGCATGCCAGAGCCTTCTTGTGATTACGTTGCCAATTTGACGTGCCGGTGTCATACCGTTCCGTTTTCCAGCAGTATTTTGAACTGGTCCTCGTTTAGCATGGGAACGCCTAATTCCTCGGCTTTGGCGGCTTTGGCACCAGCGTTTTCGCCGACGACCACCCAATCGGTTTTCTTGCTGACCGATCCTGCGGCCTTTCCACCGCGGGAGATAATCGCCTCTTTGGCGGAATCCCGCGAGAAATCAACCAACGAACCAGTGACGACCACTGTCTTGCCTTCCAGTGTCTGCGGCAGAGCACTGGTCTGTGCCTGTCCGACTCCCACTCCGGCTGCCTTCCATGCTTCCAGCACCATGCCACGCCAATCGCCTGGATTCTTGGCCGAAGCAAACCAGGTGACCACGGATTCGGCAATTTCCGGACCGATGCCGTCTATCTGTGACAGTTCATCCACGCTGGCTTGTTCGATGGCGTCGAGCGAACCGAATGTGTTGGCGATGGTACGCGCCGTGGGAGGACCGAGCCGTCGAATGGACAGGGCCACAAGCACACGCCATAGGTCGGCATGGCGCGCCTTGTCCATTTCGTCAAGCATTTTCCTCGTGTTTTCCGCGGGGCGTATATATATCGGCTGCACACTGGATGTTCCGGAACGCGACACCTTGGTTTCCTCGCGAACGACCACGGCATCTTCAGGCACGTCATATTCGGGATATTCCGCGGATTCGTCGACGGAGTCCTTACGTTTTCTTGCAACTGTAGGAGCTGTCCAGAACGCCGGAACCTGATGCCACAGTCCCGATCCGCCAATGCGTTTGCGTATCTTTTTCGGTTTGCCGTTCTTGCCGATGGTTTCGTGGATTTCGATGATCGGCGCTTCACGCCATACGCGAACATCCTGCAGATCGGCGGACGTCAACGAAAACAGACCGGCTTCGCTGGACAGCACCGGTGTTTGGCGGGCCGGCAGCTCCAGACCTTCCACAGGCTCGTACGGTTCGGGCTCCGCGCCCGGCTCCACCACGATTTCCGTGATGTTCGGCGCGTAGGTGGCCGTCGAATCGGGACGGTCCTCTTCCGGATTCGTCAAAGCGATGGCGGATTGGTCGCCTAAATGCTCGATATCGAACGCTTTCCTGGATGCCAGATTGATGATACGTTCGGTCAACTGTGCCGGGCAGGATTCCACGTTCGGGCAGCGGATGTCCTTGTCCCCCTCTTTGGCCGGAGCGAGTTCCGCCCCGCAGCTCGGGCAGTGCGAAGGCATCACGAAACGGCGCAGCTGGCCTTCGTGTCCTTCCCTGCGTTCCAGCACAGGACCTACGAGTTCGGGAATCACATCGCCCGCCTTACGCACCACAACGGTGTCTCCGATGAGCACACCCTTGCGTTCCACTTCGAATGGATTGTGCAAGGTGGTTCTCGACACCGTCGAACCCGCAACATATACGGGCTTCAATATGGCCACTGGGGTCACACGGCCGGTGCGCCCCACCTGCACGGTGATGTCAAGCAGTTCCGTATTGACTTCCTCCGGCGGGTACTTGTAGGCGATGGACCAACGCGGAGCACGCGAGGTCGCGCCCAACGATCGTTGCAATCCCAAATCATCCACTTTTACGACAATGCCGTCGAGCGCGTGTTCGATGTCTCCACGATGCTCGCCGTAGTAATCGATCATGTCGAGAATCTGGCTGAATGTGGTGACCTCACGGTTATGTGGCGAAACGGGTATGCCCCACTTCTTATACAACCCATACGCTTCGGATTGGTTGTTGACCGCATCATGGTCGGCACCACGTTTGGCGCCCCACTGGAGCGTTCCAATGCCATGCGCATAGAAGCTCAGCCTTCTGGTGGCGGTGATGCGCGGATCCTTCTGCCGCAGGCTTCCGGCAGCCGCGTTACGTGGATTGGCGAAAGGCGCGCGCCCAGCATCCTCGTTTTCTTTGTTGAGCGTGTTGAAATCGTCCCATCGCATGAAGACCTCACCGCGGATCTCCACGAATTCGGGAATGTCTTCTTCCGGTCCCGCAAGATTCTGCGGAATGGTGGAGATGGTGCGCACATTGAGCGTGATATCCTCGCCGATCACGCCGTCACCTCTGGTCAGACCTTGCTCGAGCACGCCGTTACGGTAGATGAGGTTAAGCGCAAGACCGTCGATTTTCACTTCGCATGTCATCGGCAAAGGCTTCGTCTCAGGCCAATCAAGTCCCCGAATAACACCGTCGTACCATTCATGCAGTTCCTCAAGCGAAAAGACATCGTCAAGACTCATCATGCGAGACGGGTGGCGTACCGATGCGAAATCATTGGAGAAGGTGCCTCCGACACGATGCGTCGGCGATTGCGCGGAATCGAGGGATGGGAACTGGGCTTCCAACGCCTGCAGACAACGTATTCTCGCATCATAGGCGGCATCGGACGAGACCGGCGCGTCATCGATGTAGTATGCGATCTGGTCGGATTCCACCCACGCCGCCACACGCGCCCACAATCGAGCCGCGGCTTCAGCACTGATGGACGAGACATCAAGTCGGGTCAACCGCATGGCGTCGGCATCGGTTGGCTGCAATGCGGCGATCCAGCGTTCACTGCCCGGCGCATATGAGCTGACTCCCCCGTCGGGAACCACAGCGGTTGACGCGGAGCCCGTATCGCCGCCCATTTCAGAAGCGTCAAAATCCCATGCGAGTTGTTCGGAATCGTCATGCCTTGTCATTGTCATTGCCTTGTCACTGTCTTCAATGTTTTGCCGGTCAGAGCCGCCATGCACACATTATCGCACAAATGTTCGATTTACTGCATCGCCAACGTCTGTTTGGCGCACTGCGGAAAGCACGCCGTTCAGTTGTTCAACGACCTCAGGAACTGCATCTGCACCACGTCGGCACCGTCGCGCTCCTCGTCATCCATCCTTGAAGCGGCAACCGAAAGCGTACGTGCCGGCACGAACATGCCTTCATCCACACAGACCCGCGCGGCCTTGCGTACCAAGGATGCGACCTGGGTATTGGGCCATACCGGCAGTCCCGCTTGGGTAAGCACGTGCATGGCTTCCGGAACGTCGGTGGGCACCGGAATGCATTGCGATTGCGCGCGTCCGATCAATTCCTGCAGCTCGCTCTCCAGCATGGCGATTCGCCCGGGGGCAATCTCCTCGCTCATGATGTACGCGGCGGCCGCGATGTCGAAGTGGTCGCACATCCATTCCGCATAGGCGAGTCTGTAATAGGCGAACGACGCATCCTCACGGTCAAGTGCGACGTGCAACGCGTTGAGGCAAGCCGCTCTGGCCGGATCCCAATCCTCGGCGCGCGCCAGTTGAACCGCCAGCTTGAGATGGGAAAGCGGGTAGGCCGGCGCATATCGCACCATCGCATTGAGATGCGGCAACGCGGCCTTCACGCCTTTGACCTGTGCAAGCACGTCGGCGAGTTCCATATGCGCGTAGAACAGATTGTCCGGAATCAGCACGGTCCGTTCGCCTTCCGTGGCGAACATGAGATTGTAGATGACGCGTTCCGCATACGAGTTGAAATACCGCGGCACGCCCGGATTCGAAGCGAACAGTCGGTCCATTCGCTCCAACGCCGCTTCGGCCAGTTCCATGCTTTGGTCGACCTGTCCTGAGAACAGCAGGTCTCTCGCCTTGATGCGTTCCGCGTCAAGCTCGTCGGCCAAGCGGAAGGAGAAGTCCGGAGTGTCTTTGCCATCGATGAGCGCACTCGTCACCTGCGGAGCCAACGACGTCAATTCCGGGTCGGCAATGGTGTTGATGACGTCCATGGCCTGCTTTGCCTTGGCCACCGATTCCAGATGGGAGTCCTGCGCGATTCTGTGGAATTCGCCAACCGCGCGCTGCAGCAGGTCGACGCGCTGAATGGACAACCCCGACATGTCACGGCAGCCGAACAGCTGTGCCGTGTCATGGTCGAATATGGCGTCGGAAAGCTCAGGCTCCTCCTGACTTCCGGATGGGGAGAAACGACTATCGCGCAAATCGAACGTGGCGTCCACTGGCTTCAATGCGCCGAGGCCGTCCACATCCATTTCCGCATCGAACATACGGTATGTGCCTGTTGGATCAGACAATCCGCACTCGCCCAGACGCTCCATGAATTCGCTTCTGGTGAAGGTGACCGTCACCAGATTGCGTACGGTCGGATTCTTGCGAAGCTGGCTTAATGGATCATCACCATTCCCATCGAAATCGCCGAAGCCGATCAGTCCCGCGTCAAGAGCGCCATCATGCACGCCCTGTGCGGAACCGTCGTCCACGCTAGAGGAATCGTTCGCAGTCTCGTCGGGAACCGCGAACGTCACTTCGTCGAAGTCGATATCCCGCATCAGATCCTCGAATTGGCTGTTCAACGCATCATCCGTATCCTCGGAGTTGACGCCATCAACGCCCATGTCGGCGGATCTCGGCGCCACCGGGCGGGACGGGTCTCCGTGGAAATCGCCGTCCTTCGGATCGGCCTTGGACCCAGAAACACCCATATCTCCAGTACGAATGCGTTCGAAAGCCGCCAAAGCCTCGCTCATCAGCTCGCTGATGGCGGAATCCTGCTCGGCCACGGCCTCTTCCAAACCAATCGAATCGATATGCATCGACACACGCTGTATGCCCGGATCGGCGCCAAAACTCAACGCGGCCATCATCAGTCCAACACGCAGATTGTAGTCCGCGCTCATGCGGGCGCGTTCGGCGTCCGTCATATCCACCCATGCGTGGCGGGACACGTCATATTTGGTGGATGGCATCATGGAAACGCCGGCAGAGGTGAAACCGATGGCCATATTGCCGTCTCGGAGACTGCATCGGAAGTCCACGTCGAAGCGGTATGGCAGGCGCATGCTGCGCAATAGTCTCGACATTGTCTGGCGGTATACCCATTCCGAACCGCCTTCGGCTCCGAAGGCGGTACCATCCTCGCCGTCCTTCGTGTTTTCGGCGATGGAACGTCTGGTTTCCGCGGCGATGTCCACCAGGCGCATGACGGCTTGGACGCCGTCATCCTGCTGTGAGTCGAGGATCGCGCCGAATTCGTCGTCCGGTTTCAATGCGATCAGCGCCGGATTTTCCAGTAGCGCCATGTCGATTTGCGCGGCTTCCGCGCGGGTTACGGTGTCTTCTGTGGGCAGCTTGCCGATACGGGCGTTGCGTTCCAGCCATGAACTGACTGCGGCGAAACGGTTGAGGTTGCCTTCGATGTTCAGCGCGCGCAGCGATGCCGAGAACGGCAGTGTGGAATCCCAAGCGAAGAAATAGCAGCCCGAGTAGCTGGACGTGTATAGGTGCAATGGTTCCGCGCCGTGTACTGCTTCGAGCCCTTGGTCTTTGTCAAGGGCGCCTGCCTCGCGCATGAGGTCGGCGAAATAATCCTCAAGTCCGGATGCGCGCATGCCATGGGAGCGTGCGCTCATCGTGTCTCTGATGGATCGGCGGATCGCGCCCATCGGCGCCTCTCGGTTGAGCCTGCGGAAGATGTTGCCCGTGCCGAATCCCACGAGTAGCCCGTTCATTTGCGGCAGCATGTAGGCTGCGAAGAATGCGATGGTGATGGCATCCCTGTATTCCAGATCGAATCGCATGGTTTCCGGCAGGTTGGCACGCATCTGTTCGAGCGTGTAGCGGTTGCCGACTTTCAGCCAGGATGCGAGCCATATCATGCGGCCATCGGGCATGCGTCCCACGACACCGCCTTGCGACGCGCGCACCATCTTCGGCGCGCCGTTTGTCGCGTGTCCGAATCGTGGACCGTCTGGCAGGGTGAGGGTTTCTTCTTTGACGAATATGAATCGTGGTTCCAGATCCTGCACGTCCATTTCGGGATTGGTGCCTGCGAAGACGCGTGCTTTGCTGTCGGCGAGCGCGATTTGCGCGAAGTGGTTGTTGTCGGTGAATAGTCCGATGGAGAAGGCTTTGCCTTGGGTTTGTGGCAGTTGCGCCCAGCCGAGTTGGAGTGTGCTTGGTATGCCTTCGAAGCCTTTGATGATGTGTCGTTTGATGAGTGGGTTGAGTTTGATGGCGTTGCGGGTGAGTTCATCGACGATGTCGTCTGGCGTGTCGAGGGCTTTGCCGAAGGGGTTGGCGTCGGCGGTGTTGTGGGGGTGTTTGTTGTGGTTGATGAGTTGTCGTACCCCTTGCATGGCGTGGTTGAGCATGGTCCGTCCTTGGTGTGGATGGTGTGCTGATGGCGATGCTGGTGTGAGGTGTGACATGTGGGCCATTCTTTCAATTCAATGCGACATGCAGCCTTTAGAATAAAGTTCGTGACTTTTTCGAAACAGCGTTTTCAGGCGCGTCATCGTGTGTGCGCAGCTATTGTAGCCGCTTTTGTTGTGGTGGTGTTGGTTGAGTGCGTGTTGTGCAATGTGCCGTTTTTCCGCTCGTTGGCGGCGTCGGGTGATTCGGCGGCTGCGTATAACACGTTGGGGCCGGGGCTTGAGCGTCGTGATGACGGGTTGTTGGAGGTTACTGATCCGACGCAGGCGTATTTGCAGGTGGCTGCGGATGGTTCGTCTGAGTATGTGCGGATCGTGCCGGTGTCCGATGAGGTTATGGGTGGTGTGCCTGCCGGTTCGCGCGTGTTGCGTACGGTGCGTGTTCGTGCGGATGCGGATCGTGTGGCTGGTTCGTTGTGTTCGGTGTCGTTGGATTCGTCTCGTTCGTTGTATGTGAGGGCTGCGGCCGGTCGTACGGTGCGCGTGCAGGTGGTGGAGCCGAAGGGGTCATTGATTCCGTTTGATGCGGTTCGCGCGAATGTGCGTGTGCCGTTTTCGGTGAGTCCGTTGCGTGTGGCGTTGTTGGTGTTGGTGATGGTGTTGGTGGCGTTGTGGCGTCCGGGCTCGCGCCTGTGGAAGGTGCCGTTGAATACGTCGAGTGTGCGTCAGCGTGTGACGTTGGGCATGTTGTTGACGGTTCCTGGGTTGGTGACTGTTGCGGCGGTGGCGTGGCAGTTGGTGTCTGCGGTGCCGTTGAGTTTTCATACGGATGGCATGTATACGTATGATTACGATCAGTATGATCATGTGGCTCGGGCGTTGCTTGATGGTCATGCGTGGCTTGATTTGGATGTGCCCGACGCGTTGCGCGATGCGGATAATCCGTATGATGTGACGACTCGTCAGCAATTGCTTGCCGATGGTGTGAGTCCGGTGTATTGGGATTATGCGTTTTTTGATGGTCGTTGGTATTCGTATTTTGGCGTGGTGCCGGCGTTGCTGTTGTTCGTGCCGTATCGTGCGATAACGTCGTTGTGGGTTGATGGTGGTCTGATGATGCCGTCTGGCGCTGCGGTGCCGCTGCTGATGTTTGTTTTTTTGGTGTTCGCGTGCCTGTTGACGATTCGCGTGATCGAGCGTGTGCGTCCGCATGTTTCGCTGGCTGCGGTCAGTATGTTGTGCGTGTTTGTGGTTTTGGCGTCGAACGCCCCGTACTTGTGGTATCGGACGAATTTTTATTCGGTGCCGATTGCGGCGTCCTTGTTGTTGAGCACGTTGGGCTTATGGCTATGGATGGGTGCGGTGCACCCGAACGCGGCCGATGCCGGTGGCGATGGTGGTGCGAATACGGTCGAATCGTTGTCGCTGCCTCGTTTGGCTGCCGGTTCGGTGTGTATTGCCGCGAATGTGGGTTGCCGTCCGTCGTTTGTGGTGGTGGCGTTTGCCGCGTTCCCGTTGTTCTGGCCGCAGATTCGTGCGATTGTGGGGCAGTTGCGTGCCATCGCGTCTGGTTCCGGCGTGCGTGGGCGTGCGCGCACCGTGTTGCATGCGTTGCGCACGCCTTTGGCCGTGCTGGTGCCCGCATTGGTTGTGGTGGTGCCCTTGTTCGCCTATAACATGGTGCGTTTCTCCTCGCCGTTCGATTTCGGTTCGTCGTATCAGCTGACGGTTACGGATATGACGAGTTACCATCAGTCGTGGTCGAATTTTGTTTGGACGGTCGCATATTACCTGTTTCTGCCGTTGCGTTGGACGGATACGTTCCCGTTCCTTGCCGTCGATCCCGCGCCTTTGAAGGATTGGGGGTTTGCGGAGGCGATGCCCGGAGGCCTGTTCGTCATGGTTCCGCTTGCTTTGGCTGCGTTGGCTTGCCCGTTCCTACGTAAGCGCATGCGCGTTCGTGGCCATGCCGGCATGTGGCCCACATTGGTGATGTTCCTGCTGTTGGGTTTGCTGATCGTGGCTCTTGACGCGCGGCTGGGTGGCCTTGGATGGCGTTATATCGCCGATTTCGGCTGGCTGTTTGCGTTGGCTTCGCTTCCTTTGATGCTTATTGCGCTGGATTGCGAACGTCCGCGGCTTCGCTGGCTGTTGCGCGTGCTGGTGTTGGCGCTGCTGTTGTTCACGTTGTCGTTGACGGTGTTGTCGTTGTTCCTGTACGGCCGCGACGACGAGTTGATTCGTAATAATTCCGGTTTGTTTCATGACGTGCAGTCGTGGTTCACCCTGATGTAAGTTACGGCGTTTTCAGGGTTATTTCAGGGTTTTATCACAATTTTTCCAATAAATCATTCGGCTTGTTCCGAGTTTTCCGGATAACAGTGGCGATGTAACTGTTCGCTGTGAGATGAACCCTTGTTGGAGACATCAGTCATGAAATCGCTTCCACTTTTGTCGAACCATCCTCGTGTAAGACGCTGGACCGCGGCCGTCGTCGCATCAGCCGTCGCATTGGGCGTCTGCCTCGCCAGCTACGACAATGTCGTCGATGCGGCCATCAAACAAAACAGGATTGAACGACTGAACGCACGTATCGAGAACGTGTACACAGCCGACTATCAGGATATGGCCGACGACAAGCTCGAGCAGGAAAAAAGCAAGTCCTCCGCAACAGAGGATGACATGTTTGTCACCGAAGATCCGTACGGCACCAACACCACGTCACTGTATGTGTATTTCACTACCGACGACGCGGTTGCCGTCTCCTATACCGTGCATGCAGACGGCTATACGGATTTCACCCGTGACGCCTATCAGGAATCGCAATACAGCAAAACCCACGAATTCCAGCTGCTCGGCCTCATTCCCGGCGAGAAGAACACCGTCGCCATCACGCTGACCGATGCCGACGGCAAGTCCCGCACGCATGCCATCGAACACAGGGGCGCATCCCTGCTGGGCAATGAGGAGGTGCAGTTGGAGAAGACCGTCGCAGCCGATTCAGGTGAGGATCTGGGCGGCGGCCTGTATGCGATTCTCGGCAATGATTCCGACGAACAGGATTTCATGTTCTACTACGATACGAACGGCGTGCTGCGCGGTGAGATTCCGGTGCTCTACTATCGTTCGCACCGTCTGCTGTTCGATGATGACGGTCTCATGTGGTTCTCCGCGTCCACGCATCATATGGTGGCGATGAACCGTCTCGGCAAGCTGGAGAAGATCTACGATCTGGGATCCGACTACATTCTGCATCATGATTATGCGATGGATTCCAACGGCGACATCGTGCTGCTGGCCACCGAGCTCGGCCGTGACGACAACGCCGTGCAGGATCAGGTCATCAAGCTCAGCACTTCCACCGGAAGTGTAACCCGCTTCGTGGATTTCGGTGAGCTGTTCGCCGACTATAAGGCCTCCACCACGCATGCGGGAACCGACGAGTCGGATTCGAATGCCAAGAATCGTTGGGATTGGCTGCACTGCAATACCATTCAATTGTTGGATGACGGTTCCGCATTGTTCTCCGCCCGTGAGACGTCCACCATCATCAAGGTGGATGATTTGGAATCGGATCCGACGCTTGATTATATGATCGGCGAGCCATCCGTGTGGGCCGGCACCGATGAGGCCAGCAGTTTCCTGACGAAGTCCGGTGATTTTCGGATACCGGCGGCCAGCATTCCATCACGTATGTCGCCGATGATTCGCTGCCTGACGGCCAGTATTACATGTATATGTTCGATAACAATTTCGGCACTTCGTTGACGCGTCCTGATTTTGACTGGTCGGTGATCGACGGCATTTCGACCGAATTGTCGTCCGATACGGCAAATTCGCGGTATCGCAAGTATCTGGTCAACGAGAATGCCGGCACGTATACGGAAGTGTCATCGTTCGACGTGCCATATTCGCCGTATGTCAGTTCCGCGCAGGAATTGGATAATGGCCAGATCCTCATCGACTCGGGCATGAAGGGTCTGTTCGGCCAGTACAACAAGGATGGTGATCTGCTGGCGCAGTTCAAGATGACGTTGAACAGTGCGTACATCTACCGCGTGTACAAGTACGATTTCTCGGGATTCTATTTCGTCTGACATCCTGTCCGCAGGCTTGACGGGGCCGGGAATCTAAACTCCTTGTGGGGGTTTGGATTTCCGGCCCCGTTTCGTATGCAATGGGTTCGGCACGCCCGTACAATGGTTGCCATGGGTTTTTTCGATTCGCTGTTTTCATCCAAACGTCCCGAAGCGACGCATGACGTCACGTTCACGCTAGATCAGGCAGGCCACACGTATGAGGATGGCAATGTCGGTCTGGAGCCGACATCGTTGACGATCACTCCGGAAAGCAAACGTGTGGCTGTGATCGGGTTGAATGGTTCCGGTAAGACCACGTTGCTGCAGCTGTTGGATGGCGCATTGTCTGCGACGTCCGGTTCGGTGCGTATCGACGCGAATGGTGCTGCGTATGATCCGTCGGTGAAACGTGATCTGAAACGTATCGAATCGATGATCGGCCGCGTTCGTCGCGAGGAAATTCCGAACAGTTATTACAAAGCGGATTCCATTCGCGAGGCGATTGATGAACCGTTGAAGAAGCATAAGGTGCCGGAAAGCGAACGCCAGGCGATCATCGGCAATCTGTTCGCGCATTTCGATCTGGCGGCGGTCGCACGTGAGCCCGCCTCCGCATTGGATAGCGAGAAACGTCATCTGCTGGCGATCGCTTCCGCATTGAGCTTCTCCCCCGCGGTGATCGTTGCCGACGAGCCGACCAAGGGTTTGGACGAGGTGGCGTCCGCGCATGTGGCGAAAGCTCTGTTCAGTTACGACAAACAGGTAGTGTTCGCCACGCATGACACGGAGCTGATCACACGCGCGGAATATGCGATCGACCGCACGCTGGTGGTCGACGATCATCAGGTGGTGTTCGACGGTGGCCCGCATGAGGCCGTGGCCTTTTACACGGACCTCATCCGCGCTAAATATGAGGCTTCCAAAGCCTGACCATACCCACGGATTATTCCCGTTCCCCACATGTTGCGGCTCCTTCATCGGTGTCGACGATGGAACCACAACATGTTTCAGCCGATCATTGTGTTGACGGTGTCAAGCACCGTCTGAACGTTATGCCTGAATTCGTCGGGTTCCGGCAATAACGAGATCGCGAGATAGCCGTTCGACGTCATATCGAAGAAATAGCCGGGCTGTCCTGAAATTCCGTGCTTTTCGATCATGGACAACACCAGTTCGTTCTCGTCAAGCACGCTGGGCACGCGCAAAAGCACATTCCATCCGCCTTCGGCACGCAACACGCTGACCATGCCCTGCTCGTCATCATCCAGCATGGTATGCAAGGCTGCGAGGTTGGTTTGCACGCGCTCTCGCACGCGCGCGGTCTGCGCGGCTGCGGCGCCCAGCATGGCGGGGATCTGTTTGGCGATGATCTCACTCATTGGCAGATAGTCGTCGGCGACCACGTCGAGTCTGCGCTTGGCCTCATCCACTTCAGCCGCCGGGCCGGACACTTGGATCCAACCGACTTTGGCATGTGGCGCGGCCAACGTCTTCGAGAACCCATCCAATGCGAATGTGAGCGTGCCGGTCTCCCCCGCGAGACGCGCGTTGCCATCGAATGGTTCAAGATCATAGTCGTAGAACACCTCATCGGCGATGATGGCCACCTCATGGTCATGACAAAGCCGCACAATGGCCTCACGTTCCGACGCTTTGACGTACGATCCGGTCGGATTGTTGGGATTGATGAGCACCAGCGCGCGGATGCGGCCGCCATCTTCACCTTCAAGCGCTTCGCGTAGTTCGGCCACGTCGATGTACCAGGATCCGTCGAAACGTTGCTGGTACTCGATCATGTCGACGCATTCGAGTCGTGCGATCGATTCGATGAGCGGATATCCCGGCTTCGGTGCGAGCACGGCGTCACCTGCATTGCAGAGCAGTTTGATCAGCCATGAGTACGCTTCGGACGTCGAGCTCAATATGTATAGGTCGTCGGCGGTAGCGGTATTGCCTTGTTCATGCAGGAATGCGGCCAGCGCTTCGCGTGCGTATCGTTGCCCGCGTGGCTCCGCTCCATAGATGTCCGGCAATAGTTCCGACGCGAGCGCATGTTTGGTTGGATTGGAGTCGTTGAGTTTGCCGAGTGTGATGCCGTTTGCTTTGGCTTCCGCTTCGGCTTTGGCGATGGGATTGGGCTCGCTGATATCGACTCTGGAGGAAAAACGCATGGTCTCCACCATACTCTCTGGGTTGCGCAAGTGTTGCATCGAGCAAGAAGGATGCATTCGCCATGCGATCATCAGAGGAATAACAAGAGCCGTCCGACGGATGAATCGGACGGCTCTCGCTTATATGAAGGTTAGGAACCTTTATGGTTCACGACATCACTTCTGCTTGATGCTTGCGTAGTACGCAGCGCCGATGATGCCAGCCTCATTGTGCAGCTTGGCTGCGACGATCGGGGTCTTGATGTCGATGTACGGCAGGAACTTCTCGGACACGCGGGACACGCCACCGCCGACGACGAACAGCTGCGGATCCAAGTAGAACTCCATCAGGGAATAATACTTGGTCAGACGCTTGGCCCACTTCTTGTAGCCCATATCGAGCTTTTCACGAATGGAGGATGCCGCGTACTTCTCGGCGTCACCCTTGCCCTTGAGCAGTTCCAAATGGCCGAGCTCAGTGTTCGGAATGAGCTCGCCGTTGAAGATCAGCGCGGTGCCGATGCCGGTGCCCAGCGTGGTGGCGACGACCAGGCCGTCCTGGCCCTTGGCTGCGCCGAACTGCTGTTCGGCAAGACCGGCCGCATCAGCGTCGTTCACCACGGTGACCGGACGGCCGCAAGCTTCGGAGAACACTTCGGTGACGTCCACGCCAACCCAGGACTGGTCCAGATTGGCCATATAGCCGAGCTTCTCGCCAACATGAATCGGAGCGGGGAATGCGATGCCGACCGGAGCGGACTCAGGAACCTCAAAATGCTCGAGCTGCTGGCGAACGATTTCGCCAACGGCCTTCGGAGTGGAAACCTCCGGGGTGAGGATCTTCAGACGCGGTTCAGCAAATTCGCCCTTCTCGAGGTTAACCGGGGCTGCCTTAATGCCGGAGCCGCCAATGTCAACGCCAAATGCCTGTGCAGTTTCAATCATCTTCGACCTCTCCTATCAAGGTACATAGTGGGTATATCGAACCGGTAAACGCCATAGTAACTCGCCCCATGCCCCAAAACGCGCCGACAATACACAATTGGTGAATACGATTGCATAATCTGTCGCAATGAAACGCAAATATTTGCGATTGTTTTCTGCAAACGATTCGCCCCATGCCAACGCAACGCATCGGCATGGGGCGAATCATAAGAAAATAACCGTCTGAAGACGGTGTAGCCACATTACTTGAGCGGCGGCATCGGCTTCCAATCCGGATCATGCAGCAGCTTGCGCGAATCCCACCAACCCTTGACAATCTGCACCAAGCCGGTCTTGGCATGCTCACGGTCCACCATCACCAAGCGAATGACCTCCTTGGCGGCGGTCAGCAACGTGCCAAAGCCGAACATCAGCGGACGGTAATCGCCGAACGACATGAAATAGCGTGCCATGTAGCCACGGTTGCGCATGATGTGGTAGCGGTTCATGTCGGAAGTGGAGTTGAGCTGACGCACGCCGGCGATATCCCAGTTACCGATCTCGCGCGTACGTCGCAGGATCACGTCGGGCACCACGATCGGATTGGTGACCTTGCTGGCGCGATAGCCGTACATCGTATCGTCCCAGTAGATGAAGAAGCGGGGATCCGGCAAACCGATCTGTTCCACGATATTACGGCGGAACAGGCCGCCTTCAAAGCATAAGGTGTCCATCACACGATAGCCGGGACGCCCGAACGCGGCCGGAGCGATCGGATTGGGAATGCCAAGAGGCACGATGAAATCGTACTGCCAGTAGAACGGGCCTCCGTCGTAGTCGTATCGGCTTCCCTGGATCACATCATGGCTGCCGGTCCACTTGGCGAGCCTTTCGATGGCCTCAGGCATCACGGCCACGTCGTCGTCCATCACCCAGAACCACTCCGCACCCAGCTCGTATGCCTTCTTCACACCTGCGGAGAAGCCGCCTGCGCCGCCGAGGTTGTCGGATTGCGGCGCGTACACCACACGGCTTTCGTTGCCCGACTGGTCGGCGATGGTATTGCCCCACTGCGCGGTGACCGCTTCACGGAAATCGTCGACCATGCCTTGGGTCGCCTCGCTGTGCTCGTTGTCCACGACGATGATACGCCATGGCGCCACAGTGAGTTTTTCGATGGATTCGAACAGGGTGGCGAGCAGCTGCTGACGCCTGTACGTCACCACGACGATAGCCAGCTTTTCGATGGTGTTCTTCGCAACTTGCTTTTCAGTCATACGTTCCATTCTTGCACTCGCCCTCAACCGAACATCGCCTGTGTTCGCATCATGCGGCACGATTCCATTCGACGGACGGGCTCTTGCACATTTCGTGCGGCTTTGCCATAATGTACGGCGTAATGCAGGGGAACCCGTGTTCGTCGGGTTGAGATGGGCCAAGTGAGGCCTGAACCCTTTGAACCTGATGGTTAACACCAGCGTAGGGAGGCATGTCTAGTGACTGCTGTGACATCAACAACCGATTTCGATTATGAGTTCGACGCCGCCAAAGGCATCCAACGCGACAATCTTCCGCCGTTCGCGCAGCGCATGCGCAAGGCCGCCGACCTGGTTTGGGAGGAAGGCTACCAGCAGCCGTTCATCCGCGAGCTTGGCGAAGGCACACTGCAACGCGAGCGTTTCGCCTTCTATCTGCTGCAGGATTTTCGTTATGTGAACGATTACGCCAGAGTGCACGCTTTGGGGTTGGCCAAGGCCACCGACCCTGAAATCATGGCGTTCATGCTCAAGGTGCAGAACGGCGCCCTGCAGGTCGAGACCGAAGTACACCGCTCCTACTTGGCCAGCTATGGCATCACCGAAGAGCAGATGAACAATGTGCGCCAGTCGGCCTTCGCGCGTGCCTACACGTCGAATATCCTTTCCATCGCCTATGGCAAGGATATTCTCGACATTCTTGTGGCCGTGCTGCCGTGCGCCTGGGTGTATGCGGATTATGGTTATCGTCTTGCCGCCGAGTTCGCGGACACGCTCGACGACAATCCGTACAAGAGCTGGGTCGACATGTATAAGACCGACGAGTTCTGGCAGGATTCCGTGTGGCTGCTCGAACATATCGAGAAACTGGTGGCCGACGCGAGCGAGGAGCGCAAGCGCGAGCTGATCGACATTTTCGTGACCGGCGTGGAGAACGAATACATGTTCTGGGCCAGCGCGTACGACATGCAGTACACATGGAAGCCCGAATGGAATCAGGCGCGCTGATAGCACTCCTTCATGGGGTTTCCTGACTTCCGATTGTTTATTTTCATTGCAGCAAGGCGGGTGTCTTCTGATTGGTTTTCAGAAAGCACCCGCCCTGTTATGTTTGGTCGCGTCAGTTTCCCGCTTTATTCGCGTACGAGGCGGATATGTTCCACGTCGTCGCGATGGGAACGGCGGTAGAGCACGAAACGGTTGCCGATGACCTGCACGAGTTCCGCGTTCAGTTCTTCAGCCAATCCCTCGCCTGCTTCCTTGGCGGTCAGACCGGATCCGTCGAGCACGGAGCACTTGATGAGCTCACGCTTTTCGATGGTTTCGTCCGCCTGCTTGATGGCGTTTTCGCTCAGATCGTTCTTGCCGACCTGGATGAGCGGATTGAGCTTGGTGGCCAGGCCTCGCAGCTGCTTGACCTGCTTCTTGGTTAATGCCATAACTTGTTCCATTCCTATCTATGATGCTTGCTCAAGAGTAGCGTGAGGACGGTAAAATCCGCCGACTGCCTTCAGTTTAGTCCAGCGATCAGAACCAACGCAGCCACATATGCCACAACCACACCGCCCGCGGCAATGTCTCGTTTGGCGATGCTCATCACGCGCCAATGTGTGCGTGCGATACCCTCTTCATAGCATCGCGCGTCGAGTGCGAGACTGAGATTGTCGGCATGGCGTATCGCCCCTGCGAACACCGGAATGATGATGGAA
Organism: Bifidobacterium sp. MSK.13.1; assembly: GCF_019131435.1. Classification (NCBI taxonomy): domain Bacteria; kingdom Bacillati; phylum Actinomycetota; class Actinomycetes; order Bifidobacteriales; family Bifidobacteriaceae; genus Bifidobacterium; species Bifidobacterium sp. MSK.13.1. The sequence continues at coordinate 418,459 of NZ_JAHOMM010000002.1, forward strand.
ACCATCGCCTTGATACGCTGCACGAACGTTCCCGTTTCGATGCTGCCACCTCGAGCCGCCTGTGCGTCCGCAATGGCTTTCGCCTCGCTTCCCAGAGTGGGCAGGAACCGCAGTGCGAGGCTCATCACCAGTGCGATCTCCTGCGCGTGCACGCCTATTTTTGCGAAGGGTTTGAGCAAGGCTTCGAACGCGTCGGTGATGGCCGTAGGCGTGGTGGTGGCGAGGAACACCACTCCGACGATAATGACCGCAACGAATCTGCAGGCGTACAGTATAGCGATACGCACACCGTCGTCGGTGATTGGAATCGGTCCGATGTTCGCAAGAACATTGCCGGATCGTACGAAGAACACATTGAGCAGTCCGCAGAACACGAACAATGCAAGGAACATGTGAATCGATTTGAACAGTTGTTTCACGCCGATGCCTGATGTCGCAACGATCATGCCGGTCAACAGTGCGGCCACCAGTAACTGCCAGAAGGAGCGGATGGCGAATGCGGAGAACATGACCGCCAACGCGCTCACCATCTTCACGCGCGGGTCAAGCCGTTCCATAAAACTACGGTTTTCACGGACGTCTTCCTTTGCATGTCCGGAGCCAAGCGTGTGCAGATTCTTCGAACCTGCCGTTTCGGAAGTGACATTGGTTCCGATATCTCGAGTGACGTCATTACCGTTTTGTCTGCGATCAAGCGCGATCACCCGATCGGCGAGCACGTCGATTTCCGTTTGCGAATGGGAAATGATAAGTACGGTGACGCCTTGGGAATGAAGGGTTTGGATGAGATCGTGCACGCGGGTTGTGGCCGCTTCATCAAGTCCCGCGGTCGGCTCGTCCATAATGAGAATCCGCGGTTGGCATGCGATGACGCCCGCTATGGCAACGAGTCGTTGCTGCCCGCCGGAAAGGTCGAATGGCGAACGGTCGGCAAGATGTTCAATATGCAGCAATGCCATGGCTTGGCTGACATGTTCATCCACTTGCGCTTCATCAAGCCGTTGGTTGCGCGGACCGTAGGCGACGTCCTCGGCTACGGTTTCGGCGAAAAGCTGACGTTCGGGGTGCTGCATGACGTAGCCGACGGTGGCGCGCAGTTTCTCGCGGTCCGCACGCTTGAGCGACTGCATATTGCCGTTGGCGCGTTGGCGTGCGACGGGAATGGTGTTGACGGTAATGCTGCCAGATTGCGGCTGTTCCAGCGCGCAGAGAAGACGCGCGAAGGTGGTTTTGCCTGCACCGTTATGCCCTGTGATGGCCACGGTTTCACCCTCATTGATGGTTATGGAAAGCTTATCGAGCACAGGCTTGCTACTGTTTGGATATTGATATATCAGATTATGGATTTCAATGATTGGTACAGCTGATGTTGGCTTCGATGCGCCATTTGCAATATTGGATTTGGCAATTGGATTGTCTTCTTGCGCTGTGCCTGATTCGTCCATTTCCGGAATACTTGCAGTATTACCGCGAGCGCTTTGCACGATACGCCCGTTATCCAGGCGAATGATGCGGTCGGCATTGACGAATTCGTCACGATGGTGGGTGACGAGAATGATGGTTGTGCCGTGCTGCTGCAATTCGTCAAGAATATGCATGATGTCGGCACGGCCTTGCGGATCGAGCATGGCGGTAGGCTCGTCGAGCACGAGGATTTCGGGATTCATGGCAAGCATGCCGGCGATGGCGACGCGCTGCTGTTGGCCTCCGCTCATTCGCGTGGGATCGGCTTCTCGTTGTCCGCTCATGTCGACTGCGTCAAGTGACATGGCGATGCGCATATCGATATCATCATGCGCAATGGCGAGGTTTTCCGGACCGAAGGCAACATCATCCTCGGTGACGGTGGTGACGATCTGATCTTCCGGATGTTGGAAAACCGCCCCGATACCATGCCGGGCGCTGCGGTAAGCATCAGCGTGCGCGCCGGAGTCATCGAATACGTTGTTTCCCAACAGCGTGACATGTCCGGCATCGGGTGCGGCAAGTCCTGCGATGATGCGTGAAAGTGTGGATTTGCCCGATCCGTTTGGTCCTGCCAAGCATACACGTTCGCCTTGGCGAACGGTCAGGTTCACGCCGTCGAGCGCCCAGGTCGCGCCGGAGTCGTAGGTGAAACGAATATCGTGCAGTTCGACCGCGATGGTGTTCGTGGCGCTGTCAGGATTCATGGAAAAAGTCTTTCATAAACGAAAGGAACCTTCCATACGTCGAAAGGTTCCTTCCTATTCATCAATATGCGGAATCGATATGGTGAACGAGGCTCAGCGGTTCAACAGGTTGGAGATCGGCTTGTAGATCAGGAAGGTGACCACGCCATGGATGGTGAATTTCAACGCGTTGAACGGCAGAAGCGCCGGCACGATCAATGCCACGACCTGTGCGGTGGTCATGTGCGCGTAGAACGGTGTGACGATCACATTGCCCACAATCGCCACCGCCAAGGCCGCGATCGCACCGACGATGATGCCGATGACCGCGCCTTTGCGGGTCTTGTTCCTGCGATAGATCAGTGCTGCCGGCACGGATAATGCCAAAGCCACGAGCACGGCCATAAGCGTGCCCCATGGGTTGGTAAACAGGTGCGGCAGGAAACCAAGCACGCTGACGATTACCGCCGCCGCTGGCCCGTAGGCGAAACCTGCCACCAGGCTGACAATGCCGGATGGATCATATTTCAGCCATTCAACGCCTGGCACAATGGGAAATTCCACAAAGCTGACGGCCATCGACAGCGCCACGAACAGCGCATACATGGCGATGCGTTTGGTGGACCAGCGTCCAGAGTCGGCCACGCCTGTGGAATGCGCGTTGTCGGGGCGCGTCATGCTTTCGCTGGTGATTTCGGCGTCGTTGTTTTGGGTATTGTTTGGTGAGGATACACTCATGTTGAGCCCCGTTTCTTCCATCCGGACTTTGACCGTTGGCTCCGGATTCTCACCGGATCAGCCGCTTTCGCGGGTCGCGGGCTTCGGCATGGGACCGTTATGAACGTCAGTCGTACCGTTACCGCCAGTAAGGATTTTCACCTTCCCTGAAACTTGCACGATTATATATACGCCTATCGTCGGAAATATGCAAACCGCGTCTCACTGGCGTCTATTATCAGCAGGCATCAATCTTTAATCCGGAAACCATGATCTTAGCCTCATATGCCTTTTGCCTATGGCATGAACGTCGCCTCATGGTGTGTTGCCGCAGTGTGCGCTTTACCTGTTGCTTTCGTATCGTGTGCGTTCAAGCAAGCGGCAGGTACGTTGATTGTTATGCCAGCAGGTCGAGCAAGTCGTCTTTGCTGAGTGTGCCGACGCCTCCAGATGCGGTGCCGTCGGTGAACTGTTGGGCAAGCTCACTTTTCTTCTCCTGCAGTTTGAGGATGCGTTCCTCAATGGTGTCTTTGGCTACGATCTGGTACACGTTCACATCCTGCGTCTGTCCGATGCGGTGCGCACGATCGGTGGCCTGGTTCTGCGCGGCCGCGTTCCACCACGGGTCGGCGTGCACCACTACGGACGCACCCACAAGGTTCAGCCCCGTATTGCCCGCTTTGAGCGAGATGAGGAACACGGGAACATCGTTGCCATTGAATTCGTCCACCAGTTCCACACGGCGTTTCTTCGGTGTCTCGCCGGTGATGGTGTAGAAGTCCACGCCCTGTTCAGCCAAACGTGTACCAATCAGGTCAAGGAATGAAGTGAACTGCGAGAATACAAGCACTTTCTTGCTTTCGTCCATGCACGTGGATACGAGTTCGCAGATGGCGTCAAGTTTGGCGGAAGCGTTTTTCGCATCCGCATAGACGAGTCTCGGATCGCAACAGATTTCGCGCAACAGTGTGAATTCCGCAAGGATTCGAATCTTCTTCGTATTGAAGTCGGCGTCCTTGGTTTTGGTAAGGGTGGCGCGCAACCGTTGCTCGTGCGCCGCATAGAGTTTGCGCTGTTCGCCTTCCAGTTTGACGGTGAGCACGTTTTCGAACTTGTCAGGTAAATCGGTCAGCACGTCTTTTTTCAGACGTCGCTTAATGAACAGTCCGACCAAAGCCTGCAGTTTGTCAGCCATGACGGAATGTTCAGAACCGGGTGCCATGATCGGCTGTTCGTATTTTTCTCGGAACTTCGTGTAGGTTCCCAGCAATCCGGGCATGAGGAAGTCGAAGATGCTCCACAGTTCGCTCAACCGGTTTTCGATGGGGGTTCCCGTCAATGCGAACCGGTGTTCGGCGGTGATCTGTTTGACGGCTTTCGCCAACTTCGTGGCATGGTTTTTGATGTATTGCGCCTCGTCGAGTGCCATCAATGCGAATCGGCAGTCGGCATAATCATCCACATCTCGACGCAGCAAATCGTAAGAGGTGATCACCACATCGGTTTGCTGCGTTTCGTTGGTTTCAGTCGAATTGTTCCATTGCTGTGCCACGGCTGCGATGAGCTTGCGCCGTTGCGCTTTCGTGCCGGCCACGACTTCGATGGTCAGATCTTGCGTGAATTTTTCGCATTCGGCGGCCCAGTTGTATACCAAGGACGCCGGGCAGACGATCAACGCGGGACCACTGCCCTTGCGAGCTTCCACCAGTGACAGCAATTGCACGGATTTGCCCAAACCCATTTCGTCGGCGAGAATGCCACCGAAACCTTTGTCCCACAAGGTGGAAAGCCATTGGAAGCCTTCCACCTGGTATGGGCGCAGTACGTTTTTGAGGTTGCGGGGCACTTCGTATCGTTTTGGGTCGATGATTTTCACATCGTTGACATAGTCGACGAACGATTCGCTTTTGCCGTCGTCATCAACTTGAGCATCCAAGAGGAACGCCCGATATCCGGGAATGGTGATTCTCCCGGAATCAATCTGTTGCTCATCAAGGTCAAGATCCGTTGCGATCTGATCGATCTCGCGCAGATCGGCATTCTTCAGATCAACGAACGTACCGTCCTTGAATCGATGGTAGCGGCGGTTCCTGCGGTAGGAATTCAGCAACGCGCCGACCTCGTCCATCGGCACTTCGTCGGCTATCGGCGAAATCTCAACCAGATTCGAGTCGATGGACAGTCCGACCTTCACCGTAGGGCTGCCTGGCATCATCATGCCGTCGAACGCGGCTGTGGAGTACACCTGCCCGACCGAGCGCAAGATATCCACGCCTTCGGTGAGCAAGAGCAGAATAGTCTGTTCGTCTTCCTCACGAATCCGCGCCATGTCAATGGAACTCCATGTCGGGAAAAGCTGGCGAACCACCTGCACCGCGAATGATTCGCGAGCCGTATCTCGTTTGATGAGCGCCGCTTTCGACCGCGAGTCCGGATTAATCACGCCTCGTAGCGCTTTGGCGGTCGGCACCAACTGGAACACGAAATCGCCGTATCGTGCCACAGCCTCACAGGTGATGCCCTGCAGATCACGGTCCAAGTAGAATTCGATCTGGCAGTCGACTCCCATCCGTTCGGCGACTTCCTGCGGAATATCGAAACCAATGCCCGCTTCGGTAAGTTTTGGCAGTATTGTTCGTGCGAACATGGGCCAGTCGTTTTCCGCAATGAACACACCATCGCTAACGTTCGACGCGCACAATGTCATCAACGCGTCCACTGCGGGAAGGATGCTGTCGGTACAACGGAAGAGTCCGCTCACTGGCCTCATATGGGAATCCGTCGGAGTGCCGTTATGTTCGGCACTCATGAGGTACACGCCCCGCTGCCCGACAATCCGATCCGTGATGGTACGGTTCGACGTGATACGCACGCCCGACGAAGCACCTTCCTTCACATATTCGGCGATGAACCGAAATTGCGGATTGCCATCGAATATGGCGATAGTATGCGATCTGGACTCCCCTGGCGTGGCCACTTCGACATAGTTCGGAGCGGTGTCATCCGTATGGGCGAAATCATCCGAAGTGAGCTGCCGCGCCCTCTCACGCCCCTCATGCTTAGGAGCTTCCAGCGGCCCACGTGCTATCAGCACGTCTTCGATGTAGTCCTGTTGCGGTTCCGCTCTGAACAGGTTCAGTAGATCGCATAATTCCCCATCGGTGAGCATGATTTCACGTTCGATACGCACGTCTGGCGCGTAATAGTAGTTGTTCTGCAGCTGTGCAGCGGCACGTGACCCGACAACACCTTGCAGGAATCGGAACAGCTGCAGCGAGAACGGTTCGAGCATGTCCGGAGTGTGGGTGAACGAGAGTTTCTGCCCGTATGACACGTATGCCCCGTTGTGCATGTCGGCTACGAATTTGGAAATGCTTTTGATGATATAACTTGCGTCGCCGCAGCCGATTTTCAACGTCAGGCTCCACAGCTCACGGTTCATGATCAGCGTGGGCTCCAGACGCACGCTTCCCGGTTTCACTATGATGGAACCGCTCTTGCGTTTTGTTTTCGTGGCCCCTTGCGTAATGACGCCTCGTTGCTCGTCGGCGAGACGGCTTTTCGCGTCGACGATGCGCTTGAGCACGTCAAGCTGCGCGCTTTGACCGGTATTGTCATTCTTCGCATCCAGCGCACGCATGTAGTCGGATAGGATATGCGAGGTCACGCCACTTCGCTTGAATCCGCGGAACCGTTCGGGCTGGTCAAGAAACAGCAGCAGCATTGCGGCGACATGCTTGCACATGCCGGTATAGCGGCGCCCCCCAGCCGGATCCGAATCGAACTCGTCATCGTCCTGCACATGACCGAACGTCGATCCTGAACCGAAATCATCATAATCATCGACATAATCGTATTCATCGTCATCATCATCGAAACTGCGATATTTTGGATTGTTGCGGTAGCTGGGCGAATATGCCGACGAATACGTGCCATAACCGTGCTGCGAACCGTTGAACGCGGGGCACGAGCAATACCTGGCCAAGAAAAGCTCATCATGCAAATCAAGCGTGGCTTGCACTTCGTATCGGCTGGACGGTGAGGTGGTGCCCCGCATATTGGCATGCAGGGTGATGCGGTCGGAATCGGAGTCGTTCAGGCAATGCAGATCCGACATTTTCGCACGCCACTGGTTGGCGATTCCACGGGCACGCTGCAATACAGGCTGACTGCATTCGCTGCGTAGTTCGTCGGAAAGCCATGACAAAGTATCCGCCAACTGAACCCCAATCGTTCGCACATTTGTTCTTATGAAAGAGTATCAGCACAGCGGAACAGGAAAGCCGTGGCTGCAATCCCAGCCACGGCTTCGCTCCATACAGGTTATATCAGCGGCAACGCTTGGTGAGCGGCTGCCATGGATCGAGTTCCACCGGTTCGGATTCCAGCAGCGGCCCGATCTACGCTGGTTGGTGATGGAGCCCTGCTTCAGTTCTATGGAGAAGTCGCGCGGCAGCGAGCGCTGACCCTTGTAATCGGTGGCGGCTTCGAGCACGCCCACAGATACCGTCGCGTTGACCGTGGAACCGACCGATAATACCGGTGCAGGCATGAGAACCGCTATAACCTGTGCAGCTGCGCGATATCATCGCGCAGCTGGTTGACGGTGTCCGTCAGTTCCCGCACATTGTGGCGCAACTGTTCCGTTTCCGATTCCGCCTCATCCGCACGCTTGTCGGTCTCGTCACGAACACGGTCGACAATCCATGAAGCCAGCGTCGCGGTGACGATACCGATCAGGGCAACGCCGGTTATCATCAGTCCGATGGCGATGCATCTTCCCTGCCATGTCACCGGAGACAAATCGCCATAGCCGACTGTGGTGACGGTCACGAACGACCACCATATCGCTTCACCGAAATCGGTGATGGAAGCGCCTGGAACCCCACGTTCCACATCCAATTCGGCAAGGGCGCCGATATACATCAGTAGTGTCACGCTGCAGCATGTGTACAGTGTGATGCGCCCACGCACCGCCATGCCACCGGTACGATTGAGCACGTTGAGCACTGCCACCAGACGCAGCAGTCTCAACGGCCTGAAGACGGGCAATGCGATGGACACCAGCATCAGCAGATTGTCTTTGAACCAAGTTTTCTTATCTTCTGCCAGCAGGATCGAAACGACGCAGTCGGCGATGAACACCATCCAGATGATGTTGATCACCATTTCACACAACAGGATATGCGTCCTCGCCAGAACTTCCCACGAATACGCGAACAGGAACACCAACGCCAATGCCGTCATGAACCATTCCGTCGCACGACGCCATTTGTTCAATGTCATACCCTTTCCTTTCTTCCCGACTGCCATCATACGGGTCTCCCCGCACGCGCGACCGTCAGCTTTTGATGGGCATGCGATTGTCGAGCGACTGACCGTTGGCGTAGCAGCGGACGTTGCCTAATGCAATGGAGATGATACTGCGTTCGGTGATCTCAAGATGGTTGCCTCCCGCCACATGTGGGGTGATGAGGCATTTCGGCTCGCACCACAGCGGCGAGTTGGCCGGCAGCGGTTCCGGTTCGGTCACATCGAGCGCGGCACCACGGATTCGTCCTTCCGCGAGCGCGTCGGCAAGCGCCTGACTTTCAATGGCGTTGCCGCGGCCCGCGTTGATGATGATGGCGTCAGGTTTGAGAGATGCGATGCGTTCCGCATTGAGCAGGTGGTACGTTGTCGAAGTGGATGGTACGCACATGGCGATCACATCGGCGTATTGCAGCACGTCGTCGAGGGACTCGAATCCTACGATATGGTCGACGCCCGGCGCTTCGACGGCGGGATTACGGCGAATGCCAATGGTTGTCATTCCGACGTTTTTGCAGAGTCGTGCGAAGTGTGATCCGATGTCGCCGGTTCCGATGACGAGCGCCGTTTTTCCGTTGGGGCTGATGGCGCGTCCCGCGTCCTGCCACATGGCGTTCGGGTTGCTTGCCGCGTAGATGTGCAGGTTCTTCATGATGGCCCACATCATGGCGAACATGTGTTCGGAGACGCTTTGTCCGTAGGCTCCGGTGGCATTGGTGAGCATGGATCCGGGCTGCAGGATGCCGGGTCGCTGGTATTTGTCGACGCCGGCACTCCAAGTTTGAAGCCATTCGAGTTTGGGGCATTGCGCGCATTCCTCGGGCGCGATGTTGCCGATGACCGCGGTGGCTTTGGCTTTGAGCTCCTCCGGTACTGCGGCGGTCCAGCTCATGCTTCCCCGTTGGGCCGAATCGCCGACGAATTCCTGTGGTATGTCTTTCGCGGCACGTATGAATTGCGCACGTTCGGATTCGGTCAACGGCAGGCAGTTGACGATCAATTTGCGGTCGTTCCATATTCCCATGCGTTTTACCCTATGACAATCGTCGGATATAGGGTTTCACGTTGGGTTCTGGGTCAGACGCCGAGTTCGTCGGTGTCAAGGATGATGGTGACAGGACCGTCGTTGGCGAGCCGCACGCGCATGTGGGAGCCGAATCGTCCTTCTTTTACTTCGAGTCCTTGCGCGCGCAGGGCGTCGTTGAATCCGTGCCATGTCTGTTCGGCGTGCGCGGGCGCTCCGGCTTTCACGAAGCTTGGGCGGTTGCCTTTGCGCACGTCCGCGTATAGCGTGAATTGGGAGATGGACAGCACACTGCCGTTCACGTCGTGGATGGAACGGTTCATTTTGCCGTTCTCGTCTTCGAAGACGCGTAGATTGGCGATTTTGCGGGCGAGCCAGTCGATTTGCTCCGCTCCGTCCGTGTCTTCCACTCCGACGAGCAGCACATAGCCGATGCCTATATGCTGTGGTTCGAATGTGGTGTCGACTTCTCCGCTTGTCTCGTCGACCACGTCGACGGATCCTTCGCCGACCTTCTGCAATACGATGCGCATATTCCGTCCCGGTCTTTTCAGCCGGCGTAGTCGACGATGGCTTGCGTGACCTGTTTCAGGTAGTCGAGCGACGTCTGCCAATCGTCCGGCACTTCGATGGAATGGTTGGCACCAGCGTACGTGCGCACATGGTCGGTGAGCAGATGCGCTTTGGCGTCATCGTAGTATGGGTCGGCGTCACCTGCGCAGATTAGCGGCATCGGGCTGCCGGCAGTTCCCGGTAGCGGCGCGGGAATGACCGACTTGTGCTTGTCAAATGGCGGCGGGTTGAGCACCGGGGTGAGCAGCACCACACGCAATCCTAGTTTTGCGGAATGCGGATATGAGAGTGTGGAGAGCGATTTGGTGACGACCAGCAAATGCGGCTCCTCACCCGATTCGGCAGCATGTTCGAGCGCCGCCTTGCGCCATTCGTCGACCACGCGTTCCATGCAGGCGATCATTTCCGGAAACTCGACGCTTTCCGTCAGTTTCAGGTCGAGCCGGTCCACGAACCATCCGTTGGCCGCAAGCGCCTGTGCTGCCCAGTACAGCAGCGGTCGGTCTACGGTGTATCCAATGCCCGGCATGATGAGCACGTGATTGCCGGTTTCGGTGTTCTTCACACGGTTCTTACCCCATGGGGTGACCGCCGGTGTGACGTTTTTCGTTGTTGGTTGCGTGCCGTTCTTGCCCATGCTGTGTTTGATTCGCCTTTTCGTGTGTTCCGTCCGTCTTGGCCGGTCGTTGCGGCCGGCGTCGTTTCCCATATTGCATGCTAGGCGGCGCCGGCTACAATCGTTTCCGTCAGTTCACCATGCATTGGTTGTTGTAGATTTTCGTGGCCATGTCGTTCGTTTCGGCGTCGTAAATGTTCCAGTCGATTTCCATGTTGGCGAGTTTTGCGGCTTCTTTGGCTGCGCTGATCCAATCGTCGCCGTTGTATTGGTATTGGGCGACTTGTTGTTCGAGTTCGGGCCAGGTTTTCCGCATGCTGGTTCGGTTGTCGGTGTAGACGTCTCGTTTACCGCCGTTCTCGTCTGTGGCTACGACTTTCGCGCCGAGACGCTCATGCTTGTCGGATTGTTCCATGATCTGGTCCACTTGGGTTTTGCAGTAGGTAATCATGTCGTCCAATTCTTTGGTGTCGACGCTGTTGAGCTCGCTGTCCTGGGGCTTTGTACTCGTCGTATGTCTGGAGCCATTTGCGCATAAGCCTCGACGATCCACAAGGCTAACTGTCGTCGTCCATTCAGGAAATGCACGGCGAGATACTATCTATTCCACAGCCACTCACCACACTGCGGCGCCCCACGGTCGGCAGACCACAGCTGGTATCCCATGATGACGATGACGAGCATGCGAATCTGATATGGATTCGATTCAATGAGGCGTTGCGCTCTGGTAACGTTCCTGTGCGTGAGGGGCGGTTCGGCGCCCGAACTACGGACCGACCTATTACGCCGCTTTCGTGCACGATCCGGAAGGCAACAACATCGAGGCCATGCTCGACTGAGTGCCGCACGCGCTTACGAACGTAGAGGATCCGGCCATATGGAATGTGCTCCCGTATGGCGGGATCTTCTGCATGCTGAGCTGTTGACAATTGAACGCATTATAGAAATGTCAGCCATTATTATCGGGGGAACTCAGCTGTTCTCCATGCTGCTGTCTTCGTGCAGGTAGATCACGCGACGTGCACTGGCCGGGTTATTCGTCCAAGTCCTGCTCGTAGATTTCGGAATCGTAGAGTCCTAATATGGTTATCCCCTCGTAATCGGCATGTTGCCTGTTCACGTAGTACATCTGATATCGCAGCTCGTATGTTCTGCCCGTATCGGTGATTATGTTTTCCGTACTCCCGTCGTATATCTTGATGACCGGCCCTTCCTCGTCATATTTCCCTTCCCTTGAGGAGACTAGCCCGATGTCGTCGTGGGAGACGATATTCCCATCTATGAAGTTGACGAAATCACGTATCTCGCCGTCGATGCCCTGCTGCTTGCGCAGGTCCGGCGCCAATACGCTTTTCAGCTTGTTCCCGTCTCTGGTCTTCAACGCCTCCACAACGATCACGTTGTCCATCTGACCTATTTGCGCAGGTGTCTTGTAATCGGGGTCCCCGCAACCACACAGTGGCATCATGGCTATCATCGCCATTGCGAATGCCATTGTTTTCTTCATGTGAATTCTACTTGAACAGGTCGAATAGGCTGAACGTGGTCTTCTTGTAGACGGTGTTGCACAGCTTGCGCTTGGGATGCAGCCATCCCATGCCCTTCTTGCCGTAGCCGGGGATCAGCGCGCACTTGACCGCACGCGTGGCACGCCCCTTCGTACGCGCGGACAGGCTCTTCTTCCAGCTGGGTTTCCTCATTCCGTATTTCATGGCGGTCTCTCTTTCGGTTGACTATTATTCAATGTTGTATATACCCAGCATTGTTCCATATATAAGTTGGGCCACCTTCATACGAGTCTCTTTGCCGCATTCATCGCAAATCTGAGAAAACTAATAATTTTAGGTGGGCAAGCTTCAAGGCTAAGTTTCTGTACAGCTAAACGGTATGTCATTTCATTCTTTTTATTGTCAATGCCAAGTTCATTACGGGATTGGCATAGAGCTTCTTCCCAACCTGACCATTCATGTTCTATGAACTTTTCAAGATTGAATCAAACTTAAAATAGATTTTTGATTATCTTTTCATATCTTCTTAAATGTCCGCAAAGCCTTATTTTATCAGCTTTACGGGCATTTCTCTTTTCGGTTGATACTTCCAAACCGCCACGTTTTATCACTTTTTCTCACGGTCAATCGTGGTAAATATCGTGGTAAAACTTTAGGCTACCATGCTCCTTAATTCTGCCTTGACGTTCTCTATGGACGCATGGGCGTACAGGTTCAGCGTGATACTGATGTTTGCGTGTCCCATGATGTACTGTAAACTCTTAGGGTTCATATTCCTGTTGGCAAGTCTGGTACAGAACGTATGGCGCAGGATATGGGGCGTTATCTTTGGTAAGCTGTCCTCATGGCTCTTGTTATATTTCTTCCTCAGATTAGCGAAAGTAGAAGTATAATAGGCGTTTGTCATAGGACAGCCTTTCCCGTTCAGAAAGAGGAAACCGCTGTACCCACCTATCCCTATCGGCTCTGCCTTTGGCTTGACCGCCATGACACGCCTAAACGCCTGTTTCACTTCCTCGCTCATGGGGACATCGCGCACACCGCTTTTCGTCTTTGGCGTTTCGATATAGTAGCCTGTTTCCTTGCTGGATAATAGCTGGTGGTCTACATGGATAACGTCATTTTCAAAGTCTATATCCTGCCTTGTCAGTCCACACAGTTCTGAGATACGGAGTCCTGTTTTTAACAGTATCACGATTGCGTCATAATACTTGCTGTATGTCCTGTCTTTGCTGGCAAAGGACAAGAGCCTTTCTTCCTGTTCCTCGGTCAATGCCTGCCGTGGCGTCCTGTCGTCCTCTATGACTTCATTCAGCTTGAAATCAAAGGGGTTCTTCCTCACGAGGTCGTCCGCTATGGCAATGCGGAATGACGCATTTAACGAGCGTTTATAATTGCTTATGGTCTGATAAGCATAGCCCCTGTCTTTCATGCGTAACGCCCATTCCTTAGCGTCTGAAAGGCGTATGCTGTCAATGCTCCTAGCCCCCAGTATATCGCCCTCTAATGTCCGCATGAGCTTTTTCCTGCCCTGCCTTGTGCTTTCCTTTACGTTGGCTCTCTGGGCGTTCTGTTTAGCGTATAGCTGGCACAGCGTCATTTTTCCGCCTGTCGTGTCGATACCGTCCTGTAAATCCCTTTGTATCTCCGTTTCTAATTCCCTTAGGGATTTCCCGTCCCTCTTTCCTTTAGGTACGGGGTCTGTCGGTACAAGTTTCCATGAATAGGCATACCTTGTCTTTCCAGCCTTGTCCACATATTTGTATAAGTATCTCCCGTCTGCTCTCTGGCTCTCTCCTGTCTTTAAGAGGCGACCTTTGCTGTCCCGTCTTTTTTCCGACATTTCTTATCTGCTCCTTTCGTAAGAAAGAGCCTTGATATGACTTACTGAAATAATATCACATACAAGGCTCTTTTGCATTAGATTACGTCTGTTTTATCCATAAATTTCTCAAACTGTTTTTTCTTAATCAAGATACGGTTGCCGTTCATCACATACCAGTCCCCGTGTCGGTTTTCTTCCACCAGTCGGCGGAGCTTGTTCTGCCCGATTGTGAAGTATCTTGACGCTTCCTCAATGGTAAGGGTGTATTTTTCCCATACGGGAATATCAATCTTTTCGTTCATCATGCCACCCCCCTACCTGTTCTTTGTGTCATACTGGACATAGGGTATCAGTTCTGTCCTGTCTATCCGCTGTAAATGGGCGGTCAGCTTGCTGGAAAGGGAAGTGCTGTACCTTGCCCTGTCTACCATATCCCCGACACGTTCCAGCCCACCTAAAGCGTCATGGGATTCGAGGAAGTAAAAGCCTTTGACAGCGGATATGACACCACCCTCTGTAAGCCACTGTTGCGTTTCTTCAAGGGAATTATGCGGTGTGGGTACATGGAGTTTTAAAAGTTCCACAGCCCCTAAAAAGCGTTGCCAGAAACGGCACGTTTTCCACCTGCTCTTGTTGCTCTCATTCCTGTTTGCTACGACAAAACGCAGGTTGTCCGCCAGCAGTCCGAAAGCCAGTTCCCCAATCTCCAGCGGTCTTGCCTGAAATGCCATAGCAAAGGCATGAGCCTTTTCATCACGCAGTTGCATTTCCGTCCGTTTCCAACTCCCGACTTCATCAAGCGTCCTGTTGTATTTGCCGCACACTTCCTTGTCCTTGTCATAAAAGCGGTAGGAAAGCCCCGATTTTCCAGCCCCGATATAGACGGTCTTTGCGGTGTCAAAATCATCAAACTTGCTCTCGTCAAAATGGTAGCCCTCACTGTTGGCGATAAATTCCTCTTTTTCACATTTCTTCTTTATCTGCTCTATGGTAAAGAACGGCGTTTCGTTCCTGTCGTCAATGGCAACGTCCAGCCTTGTGAAATGGTAGTTTCCAGCCCCATATCTCCTTTCACAGCGTCCGAACATATCCCCAAAGGTCAAGCCGTTGTTATCGAGGATACGGAAAATATCATCACACCCCCTGCCTGTCATCACGAGATAACAGCCCAGCCCTTGTGGGTTGTCCTCTGTCTTTTTTGCGTCGCCCGATACATAAATATCTCCGATTTCCCAACGCGCCTGATACGTCTTAAATTTGACCGTTGCAGGATAGACATTAAAAATATCGGTCGGCAAGCATAAAATGTGCCGTATCACATCTTCTGCCGTTGCCGTATCAAAGACAATGCTGATGTAATCAATCTTGACGGATAAATTTTCATGTGTTGCGATAGTGCATTACTCCTTTCGTACTCCCCGTTTTTTTGCGGGGTAAAAATCGTGTTTTGTCCTTTATTTATCACAGTTTCTAGGTACTATGACATGTATGCGCAGGGCGGTGTTACATATACGCCCTGTACGGAACGCCTACGGCGTTCCTTTTCTTCCTGCACCAGCCCCGTTCTTAACGCTCACGAGCCTTTGGGAGGCTCGTGGCTAAACGGGGCAGGCACAGGAAGAAACACCGTTTTCGGTCGGATAGTCCATGCCTATTCATGCTATCAAAGCGAAAATAACTCTTTTCTATGCCTACTCAAGCGTGTGATTGACCTCATTGTGCTTAATCACTATATCCTCCATGATAATAACGCCGTTAGAATTACTTGTCAAGAACTTTTTCTTGACTTTTTCGGCTATAATAAGTATGATAGGCTTATAAAGGAACGAAAAAGCCGGGAAAGGAAAAGATATAAGAAGTTATGGAGCATGACACAAAGAAAATAAATTTTTTAGGGGAGAACATACAGACCATAAGAAAACACAGGAAAATGAAACAGCAGGAGCTTGCGGACGCCATCGGTATCAATATGCAGAGCCTTTCTAAGATTGAACGAGGGGTAAACTATCCCACCTTTGACACGCTGGAAAAGATAATGGACGTACTGGAAGTAACACCGAATGAATTGTTGTCGGGAGAATGGAAGTTTGTCCAACAGGCGGAAAAAGAGGTATGCAAGTTTTTACGGACGGAAGAACGCCTAAATGCAGAACTGAAACACGGACACTATGATAACTTCTTTGACAGTGAAGAAGAATGGCTAGAGTATGAGTTGGAGCAGTTGCGGAAATACATCACAGACTATATCAAGGGAGAGGACATACAAGCGTCCGACCTTTACCCTATCAAAACATTTATCCAGCACTTGAAATTTCAGAAAGTATTAGACCGTTATGATGATTTATACAGCATGGATATGTTCGGGGAAAGCACAGACGGACACAAGTACGGTACACCTTATCAGGTTGTAAAGAGGATAAATCCCAACTCAAAAGAAGATATGGAGCTGTTGCGGGAAGTCTTAAAGGACAGCCATTTTGACAACGGGGACGAGTAGCCTTTTTCCTCTTGCAAAAAGATACAGCAAACAAAAAGCCCAGATCAAGAGTGCAAGCACCACTTCTAAAGAAGTGGCAGGCTCTTGACAGGGCTTTTTCTTTTCTGTTTATGGCAGACAAGAGAAAAAAGGATAGCTATATTGTATAGTTTCTCTAATAATTTTAGAGCAATGAATTTATCACAGGTACTTCGTCTTTTCATTGTAAAAGTACAATCGTGGAAAGCACTAATATTGGCACTTTGATTTTGTGCATTATGCACAAAATATGATAGCAACAAAGAGGTCATATATAAAATAGAAACAAAAATAACTTGACATTTAATGAAATATATGTTATGTTGAGGTTAGTAAAAACAGTACGTGACATAAAACTATCAAAAAGTAAAAAAGAGAAAGGAGGTTTATCGAATGAGTGAGAGCAAAGAAGTTGAGAACGAAAGTAGTTGGTCTTGTAGCAGCAGTTATGGTTGTCGGCGCTCCACTTACAGCGTGGGCTATTGATGTAGCGGGTGGAGATTTGTACTACAATGGAGGGCAAACAGACACCATTGTATATTCCGAAATTGGGCGTAAAGCAGGTATTAGTCGCAACTACATGGTAAAGGCAACTGTAAAGGTCGGCGGAGATACATATACCAGTGGATTCAAGTCAAACTACGCTTACAAAGATGCAAAGAGAGTTTGGTGGGCGAACGAAACATCTTATTGATTATTATCCATATTAAGTAAAATAGTTCAAACACCTAGGGCGGGGCTATTTGTCCCGCCCTATTTTATACATTTCTTCAAAGAAAGGGGCGTATGTTATGAAAAAATTTTTAAAGATTTTTATTTTCCTTGAAGTCATACTCTTTGCATATATTTTTAATACTTCTATTTACAACATTTATGAAAAGAATAACATTGCTACTGAGAATTTAAAAGGGTATGTTTTAGAAGAAACATCGCCAGAAATTCTCGACAAATTTTATACAATATTTACAGAAGAATATTCTCAAAATAAATTAGAACTCATTAACAATACGCTCACTTCCACAGATAAATCTGTTTATGATTTATATTGCTATCCATTAAATGAGTTTACACAAAAACAGCCTATATCTTCCTCTATTTTGTTTCAATATCATGAATTGCAAAAGGAAGATTTTTTAGATAGTGTTGGTGTATTCTATACAGATTTACCAGCTAACGCAATTAAAGAGATAGCTTCTCAACTGTCCGTCGCAATAAATAACTTTGAAAATGACGCTATTCCGTATAGTATGGTATTAGAATTGAATCTTCTGAATTTTGTAATCTTATTTATTGTACTTCAAATCATATACTGTATTTATACGTCTTATAGTTTGAAAAAAATAGGTATTAAAAAAAGCATGGGCTTTTCTACTATACATATTTTAAAGGAGCAAATTACCAGTGTAATAAAATATTTTGCTGTAATATGTTTAGTATTACTGTTCTTGCTAAATTTATATTACGCATTAACAAACAGATATGATTTTTCTTATTTAGCAACAAGTGTACTGTTCTTTATTGGTGTTTTAGCTATAAATATACTTTGTGTTTTAATTACAAGTATTTTAATTAAGTTTGTTTCTTTAGAGGCAATGATAAAAAATAAGACTTTAAATAGCGGCACAAATATTGTAGTTCAGGCTATAAAAATAATTTTTTCGGTAATAATCGCTATCACTATTATTTCATTGCTGAATCAGGGGAACTCATTTAGACAAAGCCAACAAGCTGTTTTAGATTATAAGTATCTGGACGGATATTATACCGCTAATGGTTTTAATTCATCGGAGTATGATTATGCGTTAGCAAACACAGACATATTAGAAAAATATTCTGAACAAACATTAGAGATGTATAATCATAACCATTCACTACTATGTGATTTTAGGACAGACGGTGGTTTGCAGACATCACGCCCCTATTATGAACAACAGCTTGTTATTGCAAATAGAAATTATCTGAATGAATTTTCAAATATCCAGCTCAGTGGAAAACCATTGGGAGAAGATATATTTAGTGAACCAACAGTATTAGTTCCACATAAATATAAGAATGATGAAAATTCTATTAGCGAATATATTAAGCAAGAATATTTCCGATTGATGAATTACAATCAATTTTATGGAATACCGGGAGAAGAAAAAACTATTGATAAATTTAATGTTGTTTATATAGACGATGATTCTACGATAAAAGTCAATACAGAAAATGGTTTTTCGGATATGGCTAATCCTATTATCATTGTTGATACGGGCAATTTTGCAGGACTTTACTATTTGGATTCTTTAAATACAAGGTGTTTATTTTTTCAAATGGAGTCAAGAGAAGATTTTTCTTCTTTGTTATCAGAATATGATTTAGAGCAATTAGTTACAGCTGGAACATTACTTACACCTTATTTAATGCAACTTGAAAATGTGACATTCGTTCTTAAAACACTCACTATGTTTACGATTGTCTTTATAGTGTCTTTACTGTTTATTTTGTATATTTCAAATTATGTGGACATTTTTGTAAATCGAAAGAGATATGCGGCAAAAGAGATTTTAGGATTCTCTCATTTTAGGACACTGAAAAATCGGTATATTTTTTGGGGAATCGAAATAATTATATCAGGCGTATTAACTGCTATAAATTATTATTTTGCTTGCCTTTTTGCGATTATACTTATTGACTACATATTCTGCGAATTGCTTTATAGAATTTATATCTCAAACGCTTTATATGAGATTGAAAAGGGGGCATAAGTATGTCATTGATTACATTAAAGAACGTCAAAAAAGAATATGGGAAAAATCAGGTTCTATTTGAAAATTTATCTTTAGAAATAGAAAAAGGCGAATTTGTGGGGCTTGTAGGGAAAAGCGGGGCAGGTAAAACGACACTTTTAAATATAATAGGATTGATTACTGATATATCCGAGGGAACAATCACTATTGATAGTCATAAAAATTTGTCCATGAACGGTAAAAATGCTATGATTTTGAGAAGATATACAATAGGCTATCTATTTCAAAATTATGGACTAATAGAAGATGAAAGCGTGTTGTGGAATTTAAAATTAGCTCTTGAATATAAAAAAGTAAAAAAAGAAGAAAAACTGAAACTAATCAATAAGTATTTAAAGCAATTTGAGCTAAGTGACATGCTTAACAAAAAAGTATATCAGTTAAGCGGTGGAGAGCAACAGCGAATTGCAATTATTAAATTGATTTTGCAAGGAAGTCAGATTATATTAGCTGATGAACCAACTTCTGGACTTGATAAAGAGAACGAATTGATAGTGATGAAACTTTTGAAAGAATTAAATGAAAAGGGCATTACTATAATCATGGTCACTCACAACATGAATTTGTGCGATTGTTTTTCCAGAGTTATAAATGTAGAAAACTTTAGATAGTTTGTTAAAGGGAGATACGCGGTTTTATTATACGTGCAATCTCCCTTTATATTTCGTCATATCAAGACTCATATTCAATTATGGTAAATTCGTGGTAAAACACTTATTTTTTCAAGTGATGAACAGCCCTTAAATGCTGTATTTATGCGGATAATCGGATTTTCTATATCAAGTTTGATTCAACAATAAAAATACTATTGCCAGAATAGAGGTTTGACTGTGGCCATTCGGAATCGCCGCATTCCCCCTCAATTCCAAAATAACGGGATACATGTTTGTTTTCCTTGGCCATGGCCTTCGAATCACTAATTTTCTTAGATATTTCTTTTGAACTCTTGCCCTTTTCAATCATAACTGGCGAAGCATCAAATTTCTTCGATTGATCATTATCAAACATTGCCAGCGTAACGATACCAAAATTATTAAGAATAGCATGAAGCTTGGGAATATTACCCTTACCACCTGCCATAATTATTTGTATTCCATATTTACAAAATTCTGTAGCAGAGGCAAAATATCGATTAGCTACTTCCTCAAGAATCGCCTTGTCTGATGGACCTTCCACCAAGATAACCACATTCGAAAAAAGAGCAGAAGCTAAATCATTGCAGATAGTTTTTCCTATAGAATTTTTAACAGATTTAAAACCAGCCTCTATAACTTTTTCATCAACTTTCTCTTCCGTAGTATTGTACAGATTTACTGTTGTATTTTCTTCATGACGTCGAATAACACGATAAATCTGATCATAATGCTGTGAATCAAGGAAGTAAGGACTATGGGTATCATACATAATTTGGATACCGCGATTCTCATTTTCACCTAGAATTCTGAGCACATCCGCAAACGTACGCGCTTGAATAGGGTGCTGATATAGTTCAGGTTCTTCAATGGCAAGGCAAAGCGTACCATTGTTCTCCTCTGAGCTAGAGGTTTCTGCAAGCAATTGCAATGCGGAAATAAGTAGCATACGCTGAAAGCCGTGCCCCTGCTTCGTAATTTCTGTCTCATCTTTGCCTTCATATGCACGGACCCCAAAACTTGTTTTCGGCGGTTTAATTTCCTGCGCCTCTGGAATAATCGTAACTGTCCTACCTGCAGAATAGGATTCCATAATAGAGTTTAACTTCCCAGATAAATCAACGAGCTGCTTACCATAGACATCAGAATAGATTTGCGCTCTTTGTTCTTTTATACTTGCATAGAGCTTTTGGACCTCTTCATCGGCTGCACTACGATTAACGGTCCTTTCGATAATAGACCCCAAGATACTGGCACGAGAATCCTCAGACTCTTCACTTGCCCGGTAATCGGCCTTTACTAAGGTAAAATTGAAAATATTTCGCATAGCGGCATTGCCATTGAATCCGTTAAAGGAAGTCGACACCTCTTCAGGAATATCCTCGAGCTGGTCACTATGCGATTGTTCCCATGCAGAAATTTGCTCATCAATTGATGCTCTTGTTTTGGCATCTTGGAGATCTAATTCGGGATGTTCGCTTCGGATTTTAGCGTATTCAGCTTTTTTACTCTTCGCATCTGACGCTTTTTTGACTTTGTTGAAAAGGGGATTTCCTTTTGAATTCGCAGATAAAAATTCTCTACCATTACTATAAGTTTTCCAAGCAGTAAACTCTTCCGTGCCTTGTGGAGAATATTTACCTAATGCTTTCTTATCCGAATCGGTCAATTTATTAAACGTAACTCTTACTTCAATTGGTTCATCTTCATGGTGGTAGGTGGCATCTTCTTCCGTTAATTCTCCATCTTTTGATCCGTTGAAAAACCAATCTAACGCATATAGCACCGTTGATTTACCGGAACCATTTGGGCCTATAAATGTAGTAATATTATGAAAATCAATTATTACATCGTGAAGAGTCCGAAAATTTTTAATTTCAACCTTTTTAATGCGCATTGACGCTCTCCCTTCATCATAAGCTTCCAATAAATCTGGAGGCTCTTATTTTTATATTACGACTTGCGACGCGATGCTCTAGGTAGGGGCTGCGGACGTTTTCTTGGAGATAGTCACGCAGCCCCTTATCAATTCGCAATCGCTCTGGCAACATACCGTTCCTGAAGACCTTCCCTACAGCCATTGGACAATGCCGCATATCATTCGGAATAATCTTGAACCGCCTCGTCGCCCGGATCTAGATATTCGATGACCCAGTCTATAGGATCCATGTTCGGGTAGTATTCCCTCAGCAACGTTCTTTTCTGCAGTTTCTCGCGAAAGATACGCTCCATCATGGCGATTTCACACTCACTTAGCCCATTCCCCTGTACTGAAGCAGATACCATATCTCCCCCTATTGTAGCTACCTGGCTCTTTCGACTACTTGACATACTGTAGCCCACAGGACGAACCCGGAAGGCTCCCGAAGGAGAAGGAAAACTAGTTGCACATACGCAGTGGGAGCCTTCCCACAAAACGAATCTCCAGCACAAGCATCTCATCGTCGAATGACCATTAATCAGACCTCTTTGCAATTATCTATATACTTGTTCAAGCGAATGTAGACGAACTAGGGACGAGTGATGATCAACACCAACGAGGGAACATACACACCACTCATTGATTTCAATGCATATCCGGTGAAGAATGTACTGGACACTCTCCTACAAGACAAGAGCACAAAGCAGAACATCATCTACGCAACTGATGCGTACGTGGACGCTGAACCGACCGCCACGGAAGCAGCGCCGATACTTGCCCAGCAGATTTCAGGCGAAACCCCCACCGTATGCATTGTGCCACGAGTACAGAAAAGCTTGGATGAGCAGACAGACCGCACCAAAGCAAAAGCCGAGGTATTCACACCATCATGGATGGTGAACCAGATGGTCAACAATCTTGATGAGGAATGGTTCAGAAGAAAGCACGTGTTCAATACGGAGCAGGAAGACCATTCCTGGATTCCTACGGAGGGAAAAATCACGTTCCCCTCTACGAAAAAGCACGGCTGGCATGACTATGTGGACAGCCGCCGATTGGAAATCACCTGCGGTGAAGCCCCGTTCCTGGTATCGCGCTACGACGCCGCTACAGGAGCAATACTGCCCATCAGTCAACGCATTGGCCTGCTCGATCGCAAACTACGTATCGTAGATGAGCACGCAGAAGATGACCTGATGTGGTGGAAGTGGACATTGCGGGCATTCCAAAGCGTATACGGCTACGAATTCCAAGGCGACAGCCTGCTGATCGCACGCGCAAACCTGTTGCTTACCTTCGTAGATCATTACCGCAACAGATTCGGCACCGACCCGGACAAGAAGCATCTCAAGCAGATTGCGAATGTAATCGTCTGGAACCTCTGGCAGATGGATGGACTGACCGAGACGATACCATTCCGTAAGCCGCCTGAGCAGAAGGTCGAATTCGACATACTCGACATGCTGACCATGCTTGATGAACCCAATTCGCGAGACGTACCAGCATTTGTCCGGTTATACGACTGGAGAGCAAAAACTTCGTTATCATATAGCCAACTGTTGAAGGGAGCAAAACAATGAAGTTCGACTATATAATCGGCAATCCTCCATATCAGATGGAGGACGGCGGAGCGGGAGCCAGCGCAACTCCCGTCTATAACAAGTTTATCGATGCTGTCAAAGAACTTGACCCCTCTGTACTGAGCTTGATCATTCCGGCCAAGTGGTATTCAGGCGGAAAGGGCCTAGATCAATTCCGTCAGGAAATGCTCAATGACTCGCATATTCGTCGCTTGGCCGACTACACCAATTCGCACGACGTATTCCCCGACGCGGATATCGCAGGTGGAGTGTGCATTTTTGTACGCGATAAAAGCTATGAGGGGGGGGGGCTGCCACTATTCCAACACGCATAACGGAGTTACCACAGACTGCCAACGCTTTCTCAACGAATTTGAAACACTAATCCGTTACCCAGTAGCCGAACGCATCGTTAAAAAAGTAACTTCTTTAAAAGAATCGACCCTCGACAAGATGGTCTCCTCCAGAAAGCCATTTGGTCTTTCCACTACAGCAAAGCCTTCATCTAGCGGCAAATTAACATTACGGTACAACAAAGGCGTTGGACCATTCCGCAGAGAAGACGTCATCTCTGGATTTGGCATGATCGATCAATGGAAAATCATTATTTCTCGTTTGTCTGCTGAGCACGCAGGTCAACCTGACAAAAATGGGCAATTCAAAATCCTATCTACGATGGAGAAGATTCCGCCAAAAACTATCTGTTCAGAAACGTATCTTGTTGCCGGTTCCTTTGACACCGAAGATGAAGCCGATAATTTCATGACGTATCTGAAAACAAAATTTACCCGTTTCCTTCTCGCTCAGATTGCCATGACTCAACAAATCAGTAAGGCTACTTTTGCATTTGTTCCCACACAAGATTTCACCAAGCAATGGACTGACGAGGAGCTGTTCAAGAAGTATAAATTGACCTCCGAAGAAATAGCCTTCATTAACAGGATGATCAAGGAGATGAACTAATGAGCGTTTCCGATATCACAGGCAAGGTCAAGAGCACTCGACCGGCACTCCCCCAGATTTATGCATACACTACTCCGGAAATCCGCCGTCATGACGGCTGGACGAAAATCGGTTATACCGAGCAGGACGTAAACGTCCGTATCGCGCAACAAACTCATACGGCAGATGTCATCGCGAAACTCGAATGGCATGGCAATGCCACTTATGAGGACACTGGCGAAGTGTTTCATGACACTGATTTCCACACCTATTTGCGCAATCTCGGCATCAATGATCAGCCCAGCACCGAATGGTTCGAGATTAATCCTCCGAACGCCAAGGGCAGGTTCCATGAGTTTCGCGAGAATCATGGAATTCTTGACGGTCTCGGAGCCTCCGATTATGAACTGCGAGCCGAGCAGGAAGCTGCGATCAGCAAAACCCTGGACTATTTCCAGTTGCACGAGCAAGGAGAGTTCCTATGGAACGCGAAGCCGCGTTTCGGCAAGACCCTTGCCACCTATGACCTTTGCAAGCGCCTTCCCACGCCAGGAAAGGACGGCAAGGCGAAACGTATTCTCGTTGTGACGAATCGTCCCGCGATTGCGAATTCCTGGTATGACGACTATGCCAAGTTCGTCGGCACCGATTCCGGATGGCGGTTCATCAGCAGTGTGGACGCTTTGGCTGGCAAGCCATATTGCATCCGCCACGATGAATACCTGCATCTTGCAGGCAAGGGCAAGCTTCCGAACTCCATCGAGTTCATCAGTCTGCAGGATCTGAAGGGCTCCATCGAGTTCGGCGGCCATTACGACAAGCTAAAGTATGTGGCGGAATACGAATATGACCTGCTCGTCATCGATGAAGCACACGAAGGTGTGGACACGTACAAGACGGACGTGGCGTTCGATCATATCAAGCGCAGGAACACACTGCACCTGTCGGGAACGCCATTCAAGGCCATCGCGAACGACAAGTTCCCTGAAAACGCAATCTACAACTGGACATATGCGGACGAGCAGCAGGCCAAAAGGGACTGGAACGATCCGGAACGACGCAACCCATACGAGAACCTACCGAAACTCAACATGTTCACGTATCAAATGTCCGACATCATCGAGAACGAAGTGGCGAAGGGCATGCAGATCGATGGTGAGCAGACCGAGTACGCATTCGATCTGAACGAATTCTTCGAAACAAAGGATGGGCGATTCGTTCACTATGACGATGTGAAGCGTTTCCTCGACGCTCTGACCACACAGAAGAAATACCCGTTCTCCACACCAGAGTTGCGCGACGAGCTGCGCCACACGTTCTGGATGCTCAACCGCGTAGATTCTGCCCGAGCCCTTGCAAAAATGCTTCGACAGCATGAAGTGTTCAAGGACTACGAGATCATCCTTGCGGCAGGGGATGGCAAAATCGATGACGACGAGGAGAACGAGAAATCGTTCGACAAGGTCCGCAACGCCATAGACAAAGCGGAGAAGGGCGGAGAAGGTGTCAAGACGAAGACCATCACTTTGTCGGTCGGTCAGCTGACCACAGGCGTGACGGTTCCCGAATGGACAGGCGTGCTCATGCTATCAAACATGAAGAGCCCGGCGCTGTACGTGCAAGCCGCGTTCCGCGCGCAGAACCCCTGCCTGTTCAACAGGAACGGCAAATACCAGCGTAAGGAAAACGCGTACGTGTTCGATTTTGACCCGGCACGTTCGCTGACTGTGTTCGAGGAATACGCGAACGACCTGTATTCCGGCACCACATGTGGAGGCGGCGATACCGACTCACGCAAACAGAACGTGCGTCGGCTATTGAACTTCTTCCCCGTAATCGGCGAAGACGAAGACGGCGAAATGGTGGATCTGGACGCCGAACAGGTGCTCTCCATCCCACGCAAGATCCACTCGCGCGAGGTTGTGCGCCGCGGCTTCATGTGTGATTTCCTGTTCCAGAACATCAGCAACATCTTCCATGCTCCGGCCGAAGTGATTGAGACCCTGCAGCAGCTGGAACCGTACAAGGCTCCGAGAGAAGACCTCGGAGTCAAGGCAGGAACCGCCGATGAACTCAATCTCGATGAGAACGGCGAAGTGTCCATTCCGGATGAGCAGGTCATCGGCAAGTCCAAGGATCTGTTCGGGGACAAAGTGTATGGCAATATCAACAACGAACTTAATTCCGTGATCGACTCCATTGTCTCCGAGAAACCGGAGAATCCCGAAGAGGATTTCCTTGCCGATCTCCAGAAAGCTGTTGGCGTCAGTGTCGTCGAACCGTTGGTCGAAGCCGCCAAGCAGAACTACGGCTCCGATATGAAGGCTTCCCAACAGAAGAAGGTCGAGCGTAAGATCAAGGCCGATGTGAATAACCGCATCAACCGCGAGTACGGCGACTACAACATTGAGAAGAACCGTATCGAACGTGACCGTGCGCAAGCACTCGAAAATGCCGAGAGCCAAGCTGAGAAAGAGCAAATCAATCAGGCACATGACGAACGGATTGAAGCCGCTCGTCTAAATCTTATTGATAATCTTAAGCAGTCGCGCAGCGAAATAGTTCAATCCGCCGGCGAAACCGTGGTATGTGAGATCGAGACCGCGAAGAAGGAAGCTCAGAAAAACAGCATCGAAAACGGCATCCGCGACCATCTGCGTGGTTTCTCCCGCACGATTCCTTCGTTCCTGATGGCCTACGGAGATGAGAACACCACCCTTGAATCGTTCGACAGCATCATCCCGGACTACGTGTTCAAGGATGTCACCAGCATCACCGTGGATCAGTTCAGGCTCCTGCGCGACGGCGGAGATGTGACGGACCATGAAACCGGAGAAAAGGAGCATTTCGACGGTCACCTGTTCAACTCTGTTGTCTTCAACGATTCGATTGTGGAGTTCATTCATCTGCGCAGCAGACTCGCCGACTATTTCGATGAGTCCCACAAGGAAGACATCTTCGACTATGTGCCGCCCCAGAAGACCAACCAGATTTTCACCCCGCGCAAAGTCGTGGTGAAGATGATCGACATGCTCGAGCAGGAGAACCCCGGCTGCTTCGACGATCCGATGCACACGTTCGCCGACCTGTACATGAAATCGGGCATGTATATCACCGAAATCATCAAGCGCCTGTACAACAGCAAGGCAATGCGCCGCTACTTCCCGGATGACCATATCCGTCTGGCGCATATCCTCGAACACCAGGTGTATGGCATCGCGCCTACCGAGATTATCTATCAAATCGCGACCCACTACATCCTCGGATATGACAACGAATTGGGTAAGGGGCTGCACACGCACTTCGCAATGGTTGACTCCGCCCAGCTCGCGAAAGAAGGCAAACTTGCTGAGTTCGTGGACAAAGCGTTTGAAGAATAGCGAAGCACTTTGAGTCGATGACAAAGCTGATGGGTTGGGTGGCTAACAGACAACTACTCTGCTAGCCACCCAACCCACCGTTTTTCAGTCGTCTATCTCGATCTCATGAATCGTGACTTCCGTGTCAGCATCTGCGGCATTGGCTTTCTTGAATTCCGGGCGAAGTTCCATGCCGGTCTCATCGAACTCACCGTTCAGATTGCGTACCAGCACATCGGCCAATCGGCCACCCATGGGTTTGAACGTCGCATAGGTTATCGCCCCGGAAATGGCACCGCCGACAACGGGCACAACCTTGGCAACGGCCTTGCCAACCGACTCCTTCACCACCCGTTTGCCAACCATCGCGCCGATTTTCTTGAGCAGTGGATACCAAGTCGTTTTCATCAGAGCCTGTTGCGTGATCTTCTTGCCCATGTTCTTGCCGACTTCCCTGGCGACTTTTCCTATCAGCATCGCCGCACCCGACGCACCGAACATTACGCCCAAATAGACGAGAATGCGCACTTTAGCATCTTCGCTCAGCTCCGACTCGTCAGATAACAGATCATCCTCACCAAAAAGATAGGCGATTTTCTGCGCCAGATTAATCGCAACACCAAAATACTGAGCCACATCGGCACCTCCAGCGGCAACGGCGGCAGGTCCGCCGGGGATTCCTGCCACGAAGGCGGCAAGAGTGGTCTGATTCGTCGACTTCTTGATTACTCCATCCGCTTTCCTGCGCAACGACTCCACCGTATATACACGCTGCGGGCCATGCTGCAGAATTTCATCGAGATATTCCGAATCGGCGAATTGCTGCCGCAGAAACGCTTCCTTATCAACCCTAATAACCGGAAGCTTCGCAACGCTTCCAATCATATTTATCGCCACATCGTAAAGCTCTTCGTCGGTTCTCTTAGCCATGTTCTTTCCACTCCGATAAGACGCATCGTGCTTAATGCCCATGGTATCTGCTCCTTTGTTTGTTCAATGGATAACATGCGGGCAATCCGCATTCACCATGAGCCATGTTTTCTTCGCGAGCGCGACGGGCTTTCAACAGATAGAGCCTGCATTAAAAGCAGCAGCCTGTTAAAGCAGATTCGAGCACTTCTCTCGCGCATTTCCTCGCATTTCCGCGCACTTGCACGCACTTGCACGCACCCAGATTCCAATCACATACTTCACGCTCATGCGGGATGGGTTCAACGTAATCGCCAAGGAAATCAACGATGCCCCATGAAGCTCCTTGGCAGCAAGACGCCCAACAAGGTATGGAACCGGGGAATAAGCAAGATGCAATCACGTCGTCAGAAACCGAATCACGTCGTAATCCCGTCATAATCGCGTCATAATCGCGTCGCAATCGGGTAGTGTCCGAAAACCATAACCGTAATGAAAAAGACTCTTCCAACACCATGAGCCGGCAGACACCACACTGCTAAGGCATACTTCAAGTTACAATTAACCCTTATGACTTTGGCGAATAGGGGTGCAATGAAAACACTGGATGAACTTATGCAGCATCTGTGTGACAACGGCATTGCATGTTCTGGTGAATTGCAAAAAAGAGAATTGAAGAACCTGGGATATTACCACGGCTATAAGGGGTACCGATTCGCTGGCATTGCAAAGAATCGTCTTCACTTGCAGTCCTTCGAGCAGATTTCATCGTTGAATTCTTTTGATATGGCGTTGAAATCTTCAATTTACCCTCGGATCATCGCCGTGGAAACCGCTTTGAAGAATTACACATTGGAGGAAGTTCTTCAAGATGCAGAGTCACCATTTCTTGATCAGATTTTTGCTCAAAGCCTGAATGCATATAAAGAATGCCGTGGCGCTAAGAAGCAATACAAAATAGAGCTGCTGCGCCGATTGAGATTGAGGAATGAGATGGACAGTCTCCTGTCTCAACGTTATAAAAGCTCCGTGCCGGTTATTCAACATTTTTTTGACGCTGATAAGCAAGTACCGATTTGGTCAATTTTCGAGGTGATTACTCTCGGGACTTTCGGAGCGTTCTACAAATGTTTGGATTCGCGTGTAAAGCAAGCGATTGTTCAAGAACTGAACATGCCAAGCAACTTTAACTCGGCTTCACTTCTTGGCGATATTATTTTCACCCTTAAGGATCTGCGTAATGCTGTTGCCCATAATGGGATAGTGGTAGACGTCCGTTTCAAAAGCAATTCAGTTAACCAAGGTATCGGTAAGCTGCTAAATGGAGATTCGAATATAACAGGCATCAATTTCAACGAAATAACAGACTACATTGTATTGCTGGCCTATTTGTTGACGAAACTTCAATTTGCCAGGGCAGACAGAACCAAATTTCTAGATGATTTTCTTGCAATTTTGGGAGAATACAAAGCGTCGCTTCCTCAACCAATTTTCAGCAAGCTCGTAAGTTCACAGGCTGTGAGGAAGATCCAGGAGGCGAGGAAGTTTTCAGATGGGAACGATTGAAAAACCGTTCTATCGGCGTGTGGCATTTGTTTTCATGCTAGGTTGGTTGGTTAATTGCGGTGGAAGCCTTCGGGCGACACCTAGGAGGAGCCGATGCGTCGGCTCCTCTTTTTAATATCTTCCAGCCCATCAGTTTTTTCAATCGTCTATTTCAATCGCGTGAATCGCGACTTCGCCATCTTCCGAGAACTCGGCTTTTCTGAATTCCAGGCGGAGTTCCATGCCGGTCTCGTCGAACTCACCGTTCAGATTACGCACCAGCGCATCGACCAATCAGCCGCTAGAGCTCTCAGTCATATTCTCTCTACTCCGATAGACGCACTATGCTTAACGCCCATGGTATTCGCTCCTTTGTTTGTTCAATGGATAACATGCGGGCAATCCGCATTCACCATGAGCCATGTT